>CAYSRG010000004.1:0-114841 GCA_964433555.1 uncultured Atribacterota bacterium
GAGAATTTAATTTGATGTGTATTGGATATAACCTCAAGAAGATGCATAAGATGCTGGCCTTTAGCTAGATACTCATAATAAAGAAAAAAATGGATCGATAAAGATCGATAAGCTCCTGATAAATTACCGAAAGATCATCAATAGATGGATTTAATGATAAAAGTTCTCGGTCAGCCTGTCAACATTTGACATAAAACCAAGCCATGAAAGGGAATAAAAATTTACAGGATCAGTTATTGTCTCAAGACTTAGGGATCAGACTTCACATTTTCACAAAAAAATAAAGAGCTTATTTAAAAGATAACTAATAGATTGGGGAAGTTTTAATCCAGCTTCTGTCTTGCTCGCTCCATATTTACCTGGGGTAAGTAGGGAGAGCTGGATATTAAAAATACAAATAGAGAAAATCAAATACCATCGAGACTTACAGGGAAACCAATTAGCCACATGCTATTGACAAAAGAGGACGATTATGAGAAGATGTTAGGGAATATCTAACTAACTATTGAGGTGGCATTTTGAAGGAGCATCAAACCCTGTTCAGTGTATTTAATAGTTTCATGCTAATTAAGACAGAGTGCAGATATAATGTCATTAGGAAACATAATATTTCAGGGTTGACCTTAAAACAGATTGAATATTTGAAATTATTTGATAGAAGGGAAAATGTGACCATCAGCCAATTAGCTATGGAGCTTGGTTTGTCTAAGCCAACTGTTACCGAAATGGTTAAAAAGTTTATTCGCTTAGATTGCGTTCAGAAAGAACAATGCAGACATGATGCAAGAGTCTATTATCTATTTCTTACTGAAAAAGGTAAAATGATTGCCAGGTTAGAACAGATTGCTAATGATAATTTTATCAAAAAAGTGGAAAGTTGTTTAAGTAAAGAAGAGATTAATTTATTAATAGAAATACTTTTAAAGATAGTCTGAAAGTTCATTTTTTTAAACTAATAGTTAGGTAAAATATAACTAACAAAATATTATTACATGCCCTGATTTTAAAAAAAGATATTGTTATGAGGGATGTATAAAGCAATCCCAGTTTTAGAAATGAGGTAAGATTAATGAATACCAATAATATAAAAGATAAATTAGTAATTATAGCAATTCCCGGACACGTGCTGTTTAAAGGAATAAAAAGCACCATCAGGATTAGCAGATCACTATCTGACATAATATATCCTAAAATTAAGCAGGATAATGATTATGCCCTTGCACTGCTTCTAAAAGACGGATGTAATCTGGAAAATTACCAGGAAAGTGATTTATATAATACTGGGAGCCTGGTAAAAATTGAGAAGATGGTCGATTCAAAATTAACCAGTGACATGGATTTAGAGGTATTGGACAGGGTAGAGGTTAAGAATATAAGCAAGGAGCAGGATTATTATATCGCTGAATATGACATTAACCCGGATATTGAAGATTTAGATAAGAATTCGCAAAACCAGATGCTTGAATATATTAAAAATCTTTCTGCTGAAATCAGCAAAGGGTTTGTTGGCTCTGAAAGCTATATTAAATATATCAATAGTATAAATGATTTAGAAAAAATGATTAGCTATTTAATGCAGTTTATCAACATATCCGCTTCTGAAAAGCAAGAATTATTTGAAATTAAATCCAGAAGAAAAAAATGTTTAATGTTTTTAGATTTTCTCATTAAGCAAAAAGAAAATATCAAATTCCAGATGGAGATAAATGCAAAGCTGACCGGCGAAGTTAATAAACAATATCGAGAAAAAATGTTACGAGAACAGTTAAAAGCTATACAGGAGGAATTGAATGAAGGTAAGCAGTCTGAAACTAGAAAGAAGGATTACCTGACCTTAATCAATGAATCCAAGATGCCTGAAGATGTGAAAGAGATTGCCCGGGAAGAAAATGAAAAATTGGAAAATCAAGGTCCGAATAATATGGAGACAAATGTCATCAGGAATTATTTGGATTTACTAATAGCGCTCCCCTGGGGAAAAAGCAGCATAAAGGAAATAGACATTAAAGAAGCTAAAAATATTTTAGAGCAAGACCACTATGGTCTGGATAAGGTGAAGGAGAGAATTATTCAACATCTAACCGTGATGAAGCTTAAGAATAATCAACAGGGTTCCATCCTACTGCTGGTAGGACCTCCGGGAACGGGGAAGACCAGTTTAGGGAAAAGCATTGCCAAAGTGCTTCAGAGAGAATATGTGAGAATAAGTCTGGGAGGGGTAAGAGATGAAGCTGAAATTAGAGGTCATAGGAGAACTTACGTTGGTGCACTTCCGGGGAGAATTATACAGGGAATCAAGAAAGCAGGAACCAATAATCCTGTATTTATATTAGATGAAGTGGATAAGCTATTAGCCTCCAATATGGGAGACCCGGCTAGCGCATTACTGGAAGTACTGGATCCTGAACAGAATAATTCATTTTCAGACCATTACCTGGAAGTTCCCTATGACTTATCTGATGTATTTTTTATTGGAACAGCAAATTCCCTACGGGATATTCCGGAACCACTTAAAGACAGAATGGAAATCATTCAGATTCACAGTTATACCACGACTGAGAAATTTTATATAGCAAAAAGACATCTACTGGATGAGGTATTGGAAAATCATGGCTTAACAGCTGATCAGTTAAAAATAGAAGATAATACCATAAAGGTGATAATAGATAAATATACCCGGGAAGCGGGAGTGAGGGGTTTGAAAAAACAATTATCAGCTATAGCCAGACATGCTACAGAAAAGATTATAGTTGATGAGGTAAAAATTCCCTATATCGTTAAGGAAGAAATGTTGTTTAATATATTAGGACCTGAAATATCCACTTATGACAAAGTTAAGAAATCAAACCCACCTGGTGTGGTTACCGGATTAGCCTGGACACCGGTTGGTGGAGATATTCTATTTATCGAAAGTGCTTTTATGCCTGGGAAAGGAGAGCTCATGCTGACAGGACAATTGGGCGAGGTAATGAAAGAGTCAGCTAAAATATCCCAGAGCTTGATCAGGTCGAGATTGTTTCTGAGTCTGGAGGATAATCATTTTGATAAGCATGACCTGCATATTCATATCCCACAGGGCTCTATACCTAAGGATGGACCGTCTGCTGGTGTGACTCTGTTTACATCAATAGCTTCTCTGTTTACCGGAATTCCGGTAGATGCCAAAACTGCCATGACTGGAGAAATATCCTTGAGAGGCAAAATTCTTCCAGTGGGGGGAATTAAAGAAAAAGTAATAGCAGCACATCGTTCTGGTATTAAAAAAATACTTCTTCCTGCGGAAAATCAAAAAGACCTTTGTGAGGTTCCGGAAGAAATAAAGAAAGATATACAGTTTGTTTTTATTGAAACCATAGAAGAATTAATGCAGGAGACCTTAGGTATTAAACTGCCAAGGGTTAGTAATTTTCATTTTTACATACCAGATAAAAATATGATAAAGAAAGACAAAGAAGTTTTAAAAGTATAATAAAAATGATTTGGAATACTTTTTTGATGAGGCAATTTGCTGTTTATTCAATTTTTGGAATGTCCTGATAAAGCTGAAGACAACTTTCAACCTCTTTCAGGCAGTAAAGGTTTTAGGTGTTGATTTTTTTGTCTGTTGGCCGAACCACATGGCTCCCCAGACACCGGTGATAATCATGAACGTGCCAACAGCCTGATACCAGGCGAAATGTTCACCGCGAAAGAGAATACCTCCCAGAATCGCAATGACTGTCGTCAGATTGACATAAGTCGCAGTCTGTGAGGGTTGGGTTTTAGAGAGCATGTAGTTCATCAAAAAGAAAGCAATCACAGAGGATAGTATCCCTAAATAGAGAATGGCAATCAGGACATCAGGTTGTTTCAGTGGTGTCAGATAGTCAGCAAGGTTTTTATTCATTATACTCTGTCCAAGAGCCATGATATTGAAAACGATTGCGCCAACTGACATCATGAAATAGGTTATCTCCACGGGAGTAAAGGAAGAAGAAGACTTTTTGGAAAAGATATTGAACATCCCACCAGCCAGGATGGCGCCTATCAGGTAGAGTGTCCCCAGGATATTACCACCAAACTGAACGTTTCCCTGCATGATAAAGATAAAGAAGATGCCTGATACGGATAAAAGGATAGAAAGAGATTGCTTCCAGGAGGGGAAGGTTTTAAAAAACGGAATTTCCAGCAATAGGGTGGTTACCGGAATGAGTCCCATCATCATCCCGGTTTCCGAAGCGGAGGTTAATTTGATCCCCGTCGTTTCAAAGAGAAAATAAAGAACAGGCTGAAAGAGTGCCAGTAAAGCAAGGGAGCACAGACTTTTATTTCTGAAATTTACCTGAATCACACCAGAATAGCGCAGCACGCTAAGGGTAAAGATTGCCAGGGCAAATCGATAACCAATCAGCTGTAAGGGTGTTAATATGGTCAATGCACCACGGGTTACCATAAAGGACAGGCCAAATACCATAGACACCACCATTCCGCTGAGAAGGGGAAGCCAGTGATCTTTACTCATATTCTTCCTCTTGGTTTGAAAATAAATATTTTAATATTATATCTTATTGAATTCAGTAATGCCAGTGTAAGAAAAAATAATTTGGAATTCTGTAAAAGCAAACATAACCGGTAAAAAATGGATATTTATTTTGAAAGTTAAAAATGGGAGGATTATAATAAAGCCATAACAGCCGAAATAGCTCTATCGATCCATCTTGGAATGAGCATGATCTATATATGAATGGAAAGACCATTGCAAAAATTACCGTAAACGTAAATAATATAATCATAGAAAAGAAAACTGGTCAAATCAATAAAGAAGGAGCGTCAGTAGATTTAAATGAGTGTGGAAGATGTTAGACAGTATTTTAAAGAGAGAAAATTGTCCTATGAAGTGACAGAACTGGAAGAGAGTACAGCTACGGTAGAGCTGGCTGCCAGCGCTTTAGGTGTCCAGCCGGCTCTGATTGCCAAGACCTTATCCTTTAAGCTGAAAGATAATCAGCCTATTTTGCTGGTGACGAAGGGGGATGCCCGAATTGATAACCGAAAGTATAAGGATTTCTTTAAGGTGAAGGCCAAGATGTTAAAACCTGAGGAAGTGCTGGAAGTGACCGGTCACCCAGTCGGTGGTGTCTGCCCTTTCGGCTTAAAACGCAGTCTGAAGATTTACCTGGATATTTCCTTACAGGCGTTTGAGTGTATCTTTCCTGCGGCAGGATCCGGAAATTCTTTTGTAAAAATGACTCCTGCAGAATTACAGAGAGAAAGTGAAGGTGTCTGGATCGATGTCTGTCAGTGAGGAGGACATGGAGGACATGGGGTCAGGCTTCACAGATTCACAAAGAGCATGATACAGGGCATGATACAGGGGACGGTTCTTTGGTGCGGCCAGGCTTAGGTCGTGATATTTAGCAGGTGGAAACCCTGTCTGGTAAGGTTATAGCCAAACCACCAGTAGCGAGTCTTGGAGTCTGGGGAGTAATCCCTAAGACTTAAGCGTAGACAGCAAGGTAGCAGGCCTGTAAAAAGGAAATCTCAGGAAGGATTTCTGTGATAGAGCCCCGAAATGTCCCACCGCGGGAAGGTCGACGACCTCGAAGAAGTCGGAAGACTACATCGCACCCTGCGTTTAAGGTGAGGAGCGTGCGGTTTCCCCGGGGTCAAAGAGCCAGGCATGTTACACAATGATAGCACGGCAACCTGGGAGACCCGGCTTGTTCTTCCCATAAGGGGAGTATGATAAACAATCGATACCAAGAGAGAATATCAAACAATAAGCCGGGAGTCGGATAGCCCCATAGTACCGGTGACCCCGGGTAATGCCGGGTGAGGAAAGGGGGCTACATCGTATCGTTCTTAGTAAGGACACATGAACTACGCTCAGGAGTAGACGCATTCATGGAAACGAAATTAGTAAGAATAAACCAGATCGCAAAAGAAAGACCAAAGGAGGTATTTACATCACTCTATCATCACTTAAACGACCAGATGCTGACCCAATGCCATCAGGAGCTGAAAGCAAACAAGGCAGCAGGGATAGACCAAATGACCAAGGAAATCTATGCCGCCAATCTCCAGGAGAACATCCACCGGCTGACCGAAGCTCTAAAGCGGCACAGTTACCAGCCGCAACCGGTCAAAAGGGTGTATATCCCCAAGGGGAAGGATAAACGGCCACTGGGAATTCCCTCCTATGAAGACAAGATGGTCCAAGCGGGATTAACCAGAATACTCCAAGCCATCTATGAAGCTGATTTTCTATCCTGTTCCTATGGCTTCAGGCCGAATAGAAGCTGCCATGAGGCCTTAAGAAGTCTCAATGATATCCTGATGCACCATAAGGTGAGTTACATCGTAGATGCCGATATCAGGGGATTCTTCGACCAGGTGGATCACCAACAGCTGATGGATTTTATCAGCTTGAGAATTGCCGACCCCAATATCAAAAGACTCCTGGTGCGCTTCTTAAAGGCCGGGGTCATGGAGCAAGATAGTTATGAGCCTACCCTTAAAGGAACTCCCCAAGGGGCCATCATCTCTCCCCTTCTAGCCAATATCTACTTACATTATGCCCTGGATTTGTGGTTTGCTAAAGTAGTTCAGAAACACTGTCAGGGAGAGGCCTATCTTATCCGCTATGCCGATGATTTTGTCTGCTGTTTTCAGTATCATGAGGATGCGCTGCGCTTCTACCGGTCTCTTGAGATGAGACTGGCTAAATTCAAACTGGCCTTATCAAAAGAGAAGACCAAGATTATCGAGTTTGGGCGCTTTGCAGCACAAAACAGAAAGTCCCAAGGATTGGGAAAACCAGAGACCTTCTCCTTCTTAGGATTTACCCACTACTGTAATCGAAGCAGAAACGGTCGATTCCGGGTAAAGAGAAAGACCGAAGCCAGCAAGTTCAGGATGAAAGTTACGGCCTTCCGTAAGTGGATAAAGAAGGTAAGAAACATTCCCACATCCGATATCTTCCGACAGGTCAGAATCAAGCTCCTGGGGCATTATGCCTATTACGGGATTACGGATAACCTGAAGATGATCAGAACCTTTTATGATATCGTGATTCGATTACTGTTTAAGTGGCTTAATCGCCGGAGTCAAAGGAGAAGTTTCAGCAGGGATAAATTCAAACAATATCTGAAACGTTATCCCTTGCCTCTGCCGAGAATCTGTGTCAATGTCTTGGTTTGATTTTGCTTTTGAGTTAAGATATGATGAAGAGCCGAATGCCCGAATCGGGCACGTTCGGTTCTGTGAGGGGTGGGCTATCAATTGGCCATGGAACGAATATTGTGACACTTCCATTTTAGGAAACGGGAAGCAAACAGGGAATACAAAGCTGTTCCTAACGTTAAGAGATACCCATCTACTCGACTATCACTTAAATCTGAACCATCAGGATAGTCAAATCACTTTCTGGAAAGGATATATCGATAACAGCAAACAGGCAAGATTAGAATATCTGACCGAAGAAGAGAAAATATTATATTTTAAAATAGATTTAATAAAAAGGAGAAGATAAATGTTTAAGAAAAAAATGTTTTTATTGTTTTTCTTGCCTTTTATTCTGGGATTATTTTTGCTTAACGGTTGCGACATAATATCGCCAGTAGCAGTAACAGGAGTAACCTTAGATCAAGGAACCATGACCTTAACAGCAGGCGGGGCAACAGGAACTTTAGTAGCGGCTGTAATACCTGCAGATGCTACCAACCAAAACGTAAATTGGACTTCAAGTAATGAGGTAGTGGCAACCGTAGCAGATGGAGTAGTCACACCATTAACAGAAGGTACAACTACTATTATAGTAGCAACAGTAGATGGAGGCTTGACCGCAACATGCGCAGTGACAGTCTATCCGGCACTAGTAGCAGTAGGCGATAGTTATGGCGGTGGTATAGTAGCCTATATTTTAGCAGAGGGAGATGCAGGTTATGATCCAAATATACAACATGGATTGATTGCCGCTACAGCTGATCAAATGGCAGAATTTGCCTGGAGTAATATCACAGATATATTAATAGGAACTACCGATACTGCAATAGGAGCAGGGCTGGCAAACACTGAGGCTATTATAGGACAATCAGGTCATACCAATAGCGCTGCAAAGGTTTGCGATGATTACTCGGTAACAGTTGGTGATATCACTTATAGTGATTGGTTTTTACCTTCGAAAGATGAACTGGATAAACTGTACATTAACCGAGTTGCAATTGGAGGTTTTGTTGATTACTTCGACTACTGGAGTTCGTCGGAGAGTGATGCTAACGATGCATGGAGACAGGGTTTCTATAATGGTCTGCAAGACATCAGTAGCAAAAATCTTCCCATTGGAGTTCGGGCTGTTCGAGCTTTTTAACTATTTATAAATTTAACCATTAAGGAAGTACCGGGATTAGAGCTTCTGGACTATCAGAAAGACGGTTCTCTATTTGATCTGACTCCGATATTTCCAATATTCCCACTACTATTCTATTAAATATTAAATATATAAACTACAGGAAACAGGGATTTCTACATAATTAATCCCTTCCTTAACTTCGTATACTATCATGCCAAAACAGATGAGGCCATTAAATTTTTCATAGAAATTATTTTCCGGTCTAAAGGGAGAAGAAATCATAGTAGGAGGTTGGTCAGTTGCTTTAAATATATGCATTCCAAGAGGGACCTTTTGTACAGTAAGAACTGCTGTGGCATTCATTGTTCCTAAGAAAACGAGTTCATCATCCATATAGATGTAATAGGTTTTTTCAGGTCTTTCAATACCAATTAAAAAGGTAGAGTCAATTTCCAGGGTGATAGTAACAACTCCAGTCGGAATTACCTCAACGGAATCGCAAGCAGTTAGACTAATAACCAACAATAGAGAAAGCAAAGTCAGGAAGGTTAAAAAAGAATACTTTTTCATTTTTATTTCCTCCTATTTTTTCGACAATATCATAATATAAACATTATCCTCTAAGCATCTAGAAAATTAATTTATTTATATTAATATTATACTACTTTTCTTTAAATTTTATTATTACAAATCAGAGTCAGATAGGTGTGCTATTGGTAGGCCTTAATACTCTCGAGGAGAAAAGACACCAAGACTAAGTATAAAATTATTTTTTAATCTGTTCAGGTTATGATATACTTTGAATGATAAAAAATATTAACTGAGAGATATAAAAATACCTTACCAATGTTTGTTTTTCCAAACCATGTGTTAAAACGAAGGGAGGTGTTTATAATCTAATAAGTGGTAAAACAGGTAACTACCATGATGGTGAATATTATGTAGCCTGGTTTTAGCTGAAATAAAAAGTTTAAATAAAAATTTTGCTAAAATTTACAAGAATAAAGGAGATAAAAAATGAATCTTTTAAAAAGAGCTGGCATTATCTTGTTTCTAATTTCTCTGATTTTAGGTTTTAGTATATCAGGTATACTTGCTGCGGAAACGGTTAAAATTGGTTATCTGGCAGCACTTACCGGGGACTGGGCTGCTTACGGGCAGACAGAAGAAAAGTCTGCTCTGTTAGCTATAGATGAGATTAACGCTCAGGGTGGAGTTCTTGGCAAGCAGATTGAGTTGGTAGTTTATGATTTTCGTACCAGGGCTGAGGATGCGGTAAATGCAGTTCGTCGAATGATTGAAGAGGACAAGGTTGTTGCCATAGTGGGTGCTAACGGCAGCGGTATAAATATTGCTACAGCCCCTATCGTGAACAGACTCCAGGTTCCTCAGCTGGGGACCGTATCAACGAATCCAAATGTTACAGTTGATCCCAATGGGAAGGTATATCCCTATTCTTTCCGGGTATGTTTTACTGATCCTTATCAGGGAAAACTGATAGCCTATTTTGCTGCTAAAGAGCTGAACAAAATGAATGCTGCCATACTTTACGACATTGGAAGTGATTATTCTCATGGACTTCGCGAATTCTTCATGGACAGTTACCAGGAGTATGGCGGGAATATCGTAGCAGATTTAGCCTTTCGTGCCGGAACAGATGTTGACTTTCGTGCCCAGCTTACCGAGATTCGGGATAAAAAAGCAGATGTACTCATGCTTCCCAATATGGGTAAGGAGATGGCTCTTATTATGAAGCAGGCGCGTGAATTGGGCATGGATGATATCGTATTTGTCGGTGGAGACGGTTATGCTGAATTTATGTGGGAAATTGCCGGTGAGGCAATGGAAGAATCCTACTGGATTAACCATGTTGCCCCGGAAGATCCTGCGATGGCACCTTTCTTTGCTGCTTATAAAGAAAAGTATAACGATGAGTGTAAGGAGTTTGTAAATGGAATCCTAGCTTATGATGGTATCTATCTAATGGTTGATGCTATCAGACGCGCCGGTTCCGAAGATTCTACTCAAATTGCCAATGCACTTGCTGCTACCGAGAATTTACAGCTTCATCATGCCGTCATTACCATGGATGAATTTCATAATCCTAAGGATAAGGATGGAATTGTGCTGATTGCGAAAGATGGAAGAGGGCAGTTTTACAAAAAACTGCAACCGTAGTTAATCTTATTATCTTAATATTTTAAAGATGAATTATCCAGGGCGGGCATGAATGGATGGTTCATGCCCGTTTTTATGGTAAAAAGAGGTGAAGTGCTTGGATATTCTAGTACAGCAGGTCATCAACGGTTTATCTCTGGGATCGGTCTATGCCCTTATTGCTGTTGGCTATTCGCTGGTCTATTCAATTCTCATGTTTTCTAATTTTGCCCATGGTGGTTTTCTTGTTATAGGGGGTTATATCTGTTATTTTGCACTTAAAAACATGGGGACCGGAATATTAATAGCAGGATTTCTCTCTCTGCTTGGTGCAGGTGCTGCCGCAATCTTGACCGAGAGAATGGCTTATAAACCAATCAGGGAGAATACCAACAATACCCTTTATCTGTTGATTGCTTCTATGGGTATGAGTATTGTGATAGAAAATATATTTGTTGTTACCATTGGCGGAAGATTCCGCGCCTTACCGGCTATCATCCCCACCCAACCGGTTCATCTGTTCGGGATGGCTACCACAAGTGCTTTTGACCTGATTTCCTTGATAGCAGCTGGAGTTTTTCTGGGTATATTACAGATGATACTGGTAAAAACCAAATGGGGATTAGCCATCAGAGCTGCTGCTTATAATTTAAGAATAGCCGGTTTGATGGGAGTTAATGTTAATCTTCTTATTTCCATTACCTTCTTTATTGCTGGAACACTGGCTGCAGTGGGAGGAATATTTCTGGCGGTAAGATATACTCTTTATCCCCAGTTGGGGGCAATTACCATTAAGGCTTTTGTGGCAGCAGTTATCGGTGGATTAGGTTCTCTCCCCGGGGCAGTGGTTGGCAGTATACTGTTAGGCCTGGCAGAGATGCTCACCTCTGGTTTTATTTCCAGCCAGTTACGAGATCTGGTTGTGTTTTTCTTTCTGGTTCTTACTCTGCTTGTCCGTCCTCAGGGCTTGTTTGGGAAGAACATCGGCGAGAAAGTGTAAGGAGGCTTATTGATGTCTGTTTATACCGAAGGTATTATTGTTCTTCTCTGCATTAATGCTATTGCCGCAATGGGAGTTTCTCTTCTTACTGGCTTTACGGGGATTTTTAGTCTGGGACATGCAGGATATATGGCTGTAGGAGCTTATGCAGCAGCCATTCTTACCTTCCGGTATAATGTTCATTTTATTATAGCCATACTGGCAGGAGGAACTATGGCTGCCATGCTGGCTTATATTATTGGTGTTCCCACCCTTAGACTGGTGGGAGATTATTATGCCATTGCCTCTATTGGTCTCGGTGAAGCAATCAGGTTAATTTTAGAGAATGGTGGTACTATTACCCGGGGAGCCAGAGGATTTCCCGGAATACCGCCTTATACTACACTGGCAGTAGCTTTTTGTTTCTTTCTTATTATGGCTTTTTTCATGTTTAATTTAATCAACGGCCGATTGGGAAGGGCATTTAAGGCTTGCCGTGATGACTATATCGCTGCCTCTCTGCTGGGTTATAATACGGCCAAGTACCGAATTTTAAGCCTGGTTTTATCTGCCTTCTACTGTGGAATATCAGGAGCATTGCTGGCTGGATTCCTGTCTTTCATCCAGCCCATTATGTTTGATATGATGAAATCTACCGAACTTACTTCAGTGGTTGTCTTTGGTGGATTAGGGTCCATGACCGGAACTCTGCTGGGGGTAATAGTAATTACACTGGTCACCGAACTTTTCCGGCCCATATCCCAGTACCGGATGTTAATCTATGGAGCAATTCTGGTCATTATCATGGTTATTAGACCGGAAGGAATTATGGGACAGTATGAATTTGGACCGAATATGTTCAGGGCAATAAAAGGAAAACTTTTCGGCAATCATTTTGCCAAAGAGAGCAGGAAATTATAATGACAGAAACATCTGATAATATTATCCTGAGGTTGGATCATCTTACTAAATATTTTGGAGGAGTTCCTGCTGTAAATGAGGTCAGTTTTTCTATTCAGGAGGGAGCCTTAGTCGGGCTTATCGGTCCCAATGGTTCTGGCAAAACAACTATTTTTAACCTTATTACCGGGGTATATTCTCCGGATAGCGGAAGCATTTACTATCAGGGTGAGGATATTACTTCCTTGAAAACCTATGAAATTATTGGTAGAAGAATAGCCAGAACTTTCCAGAATCTAAGACTTTTCTCCCATTCTACCGCTCTGGAGAATGTAATGGTGGCCATGCAGCAACACCATAGCTACTCCTTTGGAGAGGCGATAACGCATTTTGGCAACTGGAAAAAGAAAGAAAGAGAGATTGAGTCGAAAAGTATAGATATTCTATCCAGAGTAGGATTGGTAGAGAGAGCTGACCAGAAAGCCAGGACACTTCCTTATGGAATGCAACGCAGACTGGAAATTGCCCGAGCTATAGCTCTGGAGCCAATATTTTTATTTCTGGATGAACCTGCTGCCGGGATGAATCCGGAAGAGGTTAATGACCTCAATTCTCTAATTATAGATATTCATAAGGAATTAAAATTTACCATACTGGTTATTGAGCATCATATGGATTTGGTTATGGAGATCTGCCCTCATATTATCTGTATGAATTTTGGTAATAAAATTGCTGAAGGAAATCCCCTTGAGATTCAAAGTCATCCCGAAGTTCTAAAGGCATATCTAGGTGAGGAGGAGGTTGAATGGTGATGACTAAGAATCCTATCCTGGAAATAAAAGACCTTCATGTAAGCTATGGTGC
Source organism: uncultured Atribacterota bacterium (assembly GCA_964433555.1). GTDB lineage: Bacteria > Atribacterota > Phoenicimicrobiia > Phoenicimicrobiales > Stramentimicrobiaceae > Stramentimicrobium. Next base: position 13,230 of record CAYSRG010000004.1, read on the forward strand.
CATCAAAGCACTGAAGGGCATCTCTCTTTATATCGGAGAGGGAGAGATTGTCAGTGTAATCGGTTCAAACGGGGCGGGTAAATCAACGCTCATGCAGACCATTATGGGGATGGTTCCCCGGGAAAGTGGTGAGATTTTACTCAGAAATAAACCCCTGGCCAGAAGAAGTTACCAGGTAATAAACCAGGGCATAACTCTTACTCCTGAAGGAAGACAGGTCTTTGCACCTCTTACTGTATATGAAAACCTGATGATGGGAGCCTTTTCCAGAAGTGACCGGGATAAACTTGACCAGGATTTGAACTGGGTATTTTCTTTATTCCCCATATTAAAAGAACGGCAACAGCAATATGCTGGAACTCTTTCGGGAGGAGAACAGCAGATGTTAGCTATTGCGCGGTCTCTGATGTCCAGACCAAAGGTCCTCCTGCTGGATGAACCGTCTCTGGGGCTGGCACCAATTATTATTAAAAGTATTTTCAAAGAACTGAAAAGAATCAACTCTGAAGGAGTTACCATCTTTCTGGTAGAACAGAATGCCAGACAGGCATTAAAGCTTTCCAACAGGGGATATGTGCTTCAGACCGGAGAGATTATTCTTCAGGGCGATTCCCAAGATTTATTGGCTAATCCAGATGTTGAGGCAGCTTATCTGGGTACCTTACGAAAGAAGTCTTTATCCTGCGAATAACCAAGATACATAATTATGATTGGCAGATTGAGTTATATAGATTGAATCTATAATTGAAAAGTATTATTATGGTTATAGTAAATCTGATAAATCAAGACAGTAAAATCCCTCATTTTATGCTGAAATAGTAGTATATAGCCAATAAGTGTTTATCGCTTTTGGGATTTATACTGGTTTCAGGCCAAGCTTTCATATTATTTATACTTTTCCATCCTAACTGTGCTGATATGAAAAAATATCAAGATCAAAATTGCTGAGTAACCATAAGATTGGCAAAGGTTAACAGCAAAGAAGTTCAGGAAGGAGGATAAATGATGAAAAAACTGTGGGGGGGATTAATTGGAGGAGGGAAACATTCCTTTATCGGTTTTGCCCACAGAGTAGCAGTTGCCTTGCAAGGAGAAGCAGAAATAAAGGCTGGGGTATTTTCCAGTGATGCAGAAAGGTGTATTCAGAGGGGACTTGAACTGGGAATAGATCGGAAAAGAATTTATACTGATTTTTGGGAAATGATTAAAAAAGAGAACCAGCTTCCTGCGGAAGAGAGAATTGATTTTGTCATTATAGCTCCACCCAATTTTTTACATGGCGATATGAGCAAGGCGTTTCTGGAAGGTGGATTTCATGTCATCTCAGATAAACCTATGGCTGTTTCACTTTACGAAGCCTTGGCAATTAAAGCGGTACAAGAAAAAACCGGCAAAGTATTTGCCCTTACCCATGGTTACACAGGCTATCCTATGGTAAAACAGGCCAGATATTTAGTGAAATCTGGGAAAATAGGTAAAATTATCAGTGTTCTGGTTAGTTATAATCAAGGATGGCTTTCTCCTCTCATAAATGAACCGGAAGCATTTCAAACCTGGCATCTCGATCCCTCTATATCAGGTCCCTCTTGTACTATGATTGATATTGGTATCCATGCCTTAAATCTTGTTTATACTATAACTGGCTTAAAACCTGAAGAGGTTTGTGCTGATCTGAAGTCGGGCATATCGAAAAATCCCCTGGAGGATCACGGGAATGTCTTAATCAGATATAATGATAAAGTAAGCGGTCTTCTTCATGCTTCCCAGATTTCCACTGGAGAGGGGAATGCCTTAAGGATAAGAGTGTATGGAGATGAAGCCAGTCTGTTCTGGGATCAGGAATTTCCTGAAGTGCTGGAAATGAAGAATTCTGATGGCACCAGTACTATATTCAAGAAAGGTATTTCAGCTTTATGTGAAGAAGCAAAAGAAGCTTCCTATTTTCCTGCTGGTCATCCAGAAGGATTTATTTGTGCCTTCTCACAAATCTACTCTGCGGTATTTAAAGCTATACGTTCATTAAAGTATGATCAACCCCTTATTTTAGATGGAAGGAATGATTGGGATTTTCCAGGCATAGAAGAAGGTATCATGGGAATCTCTTTTGTAGAGGCAGTTTTGAAAAGCAATAAATCAAAAGAGAAGTGGACAAAGATTTGACATTAAAAGGCAGTAAATATATCATTAATTAGGATATACATTGAGTGTTTTACATAAATTTTTATGTATAAAGGAAGAAAGGCGGTGATATATTAAAGTACTAATAGTGAAACTTAAAACATTAAAAAATAATGATTTTAAAAGGAGAGAAAGAAAAATGAAAAAGTCAATTTTTTGGCTTATGATTCTACTATTTATTTCTACAGTTGCGAGTTATTCCTTTGCTCAGCCAGTAGAAGTCGGTATTGTTCTTCCTACTAAGGATGAACCCAGATGGATACAGGATGAGGCGCGTTTTAATGAGGCTCTTAAAACTGCCGGTTATAGTGCCGAGATTCTCTTCAGTCAGGGTTCTTCCGCAAGAGAAAAAGAAAATGTTGAGGCATTGATTACCAAAGGTGCAAAAATTCTTATTATTTGTCCCCATGACGCTACTGCTGCTGCCGCCTCTGCAGATGAAGCAAGAGAAGCTGGTTTAAAGGTTATTTCTTATGACCGCTTGATTCTGGAAACCGAATCGGTTGATTATTATGTAACCTTTGATAGTATTGCTGTCGGAGAAGCTCAGGCACAATATCTGGTTGACAAAGCTACCGGAAGCGGAAATCCGCTTTACCTGTATGCCGGTGCTGCAACCGATAATAATTCTTTCCTTTTCTTTGAAGGTGCCTGGAATATTCTGCAACCCAAGATTGCTGATGGAACTTTCGTAATCAAGAACTCAAGTAAAGCAATTGATTTACATGGTAAAGCCAAGTTAACTCGTGCAGAAATGGGAGATATTATTGGTCAAATCACTACTGAATGGGACTTTACAACAGCAAAGAACCTTGCTGAAGCAAATTTAACTGTTGTTGGTCTGGAAGATAAGGGGGATGTATTTATACTGGCACCTAATGATGGAACCTCTCGTGCTATTGCAGATGCATTCGCTGATGATAAGGATGTAACAAGTTATATTATCTCTGGTCAAGATGCTGAAATACCTTCCGTACAGTACATAATTGATGGTAAACAGTCAATGACAGTTTTGAAAGATGTCAGGACTTTAGTCAAAGACGCCAGTGATGCTGCTGTTACCTTCCTGGAAGGCGGCGTTCCAGAAGCTACTCACACCTATAATAACGGAAGAATTGATGTTCCTGCCAAGCCTTCAGAAGTTATTGCAGTAGATAAGAGTAATGTAAAAGAGGCTATAATAGATTCCGGTTACTGGGATGCTTCTGAGTTTACTGGCTTAGACTAGAAAAATTTAAAATTTATGAAAGAAGCAGGATTATAGTTTAACTGCAAAGTAGTAGAGTGAGCGAAGTGAAAATTTTTCGAGTTGATAAAATAATTCACTTCGCTCCCTTTTAAATTTTGCCTGGTGAGATAGATTTTAGCGATTATAGATATAAATATATTGAAATAAAATAGATAGTTATTATATTTCATTATAATACTATTCTTTTATACAAAGAGAGGAAATCTATGACAGAAAAAGTACCTGTTGTAGAAATGCGTAATATTAAAAAGAATTTTGGTGGTGTACAGGCATTAAAGGGAGTAGATTTGGAATTATATCATAATGAAGTATTGGGATTGGTTGGTGATAACGCAGCTGGTAAATCTACTTTGATGAAGATTCTTAGTGGGGCATACATTCCCGATGAAGGGGAAATTTTTATAGAAGGCAAGAAAATACATATGACCAGTTCTCAGGATGCGCACCAGCAGGGTATTGAGATGGTCTATCAGGACCTGGCGCTGGCCAATAATTTAGATGTGGCGGCAAATGTATTTATGGGGAGAGAAAAAACAAACCTACAATTAGGTCCCATTGGTGTGCTAGATGAGCATTATATGGAGAAAGAAACAGAGCGTCTTTTAGATAGGCTTAAAATTGATATTTCTTCTGTTCGCTTAAAGGTTGAAAGTCTTTCCGGTGGTCAACGTCAGGCAGTGGCTATTGCCAGGGCAACAGCTTTTAATACCAAAGTAACCATTATGGATGAACCCACTGCGGCACTGAGTGTTGCCGCCATTCAAAAGGTTCTGGATTTAGTGAGAGAACTTAAAGCGCAGGGAAATTCCATTATTATCATCAGTCATCGTCTGGAAGATATTTATCAGGTTAGTGATCGAATGATAGTTTTACGTCAGGGACGCAAAGTGTGTGATACCCCGGTTAAAGGAGATATTGACAGTTTTAGAGAACATGTGGTGGCTTATATTATCGGAGCACGTGATGACTTTGCTAAAGAAGGAGGCAAATAGACTAATGGAAGGGGCAAATAAATCGAGAGATACCACATTAATCAGGGATGTACAGAGGCTATTTCAGGAAAATATTCGTGAATGGGGCATGTATATTGCCTTGTTGGTTATTATGACCATCTTCACTATTACTACCAAAGGTATTTTTATTTCCCCAAGAAACATAAGCAATTTGATAAATCAGACAGGCTATATAGCTGTATTGGCAATAGGAATGACGTTAGTAATCATCATTTCTCACATTGACTTATCGGTTGGTTATCTTTCAGGTTTTTTAGGTGCAGTAGCAGCAACTGCCATGGAATTCTGGCGCTTGCCTGCTTCCATCAGTATAGCATTGATAATAATCTTAGGAACTATGGCAGGTTTTTTGTCCGGTTTTCTGGTAGGACAGATGAAAATTCCGGCTTTTGTCGCAACGCTGGCAGGCTGGTTGGGTTACAGAGGGGCATTACAGCTGGTAACTATGCATAGAGGTACAATTGTTATTACCAATGATGTTTTTAATGCCATTGGAAATGGTTATATTCCTGATATTCTTAATATTCCGAATATAGGAATTTTGACCGGAGTACATAAGCTAACTCTTACACTTGGTATTCTGGTAATTATATTTTATATTATTAGTGCCATAAAGAAACGTAACATTATGCTGGACCATAAGTTTAAGGTTTCTCCAATGCATTTTTTTATTTTAAAAATGATTGCTATGTCAGCTTTAATCGGGATCATCGCCTGGATATTGTCCGGTTATAGAGGATTATCCTGGACTGCAGTAATTGTGATAGTTGTAGTTTTGTTCTATCATTTTATTATGACCAGGACTAATCTTGGTCGGCACATCTATGCTGTTGGCGGTAATCCTGAAGCCGCCCAGTTAACCGGTATCAGTGTGAAGAGAATAACATATATAGTATTCTGTTCAATGGGTATACTTGCCGCATTGTCAGGTATACTATATGCTTCACGTTTTAAATCAGCAACCACAACAGCAGGAATGTTATTTGAGATGGATGCAATAGCAGCTGCTTTTGTTGGAGGTGCTTCGCCCTCCGGTGGGATTGGAAAGGTTACCGGGTCTATTGTAGGCGCCTTTGTCATGATGTCCTTGACCAGCGGTATGAACCTGATGGGTATTGACATATCCTATCAGTATGTTGTCCGAGCCCTGGTTTTAGTAGCAGCAGTAGTATTTGATGTAGCAACACGTAACAAAAAGAAGATATATTAAAGATTTGGTCCAGAGAAGGCTCATTATGGGAGAATCAATCTTCTCTATGCTTAAATACAGACAACATGGTATTTAGGGTAACTATAGAAGTTTTGGTATCTATCATGGTAAAATAACATTCAACCACAGGATAATCTAATCAACCAGGATAGTAATATCGCTTTCTTTATACCCAAATAATAACATATAGCAGAAGGATTATTTGTGGATCTAAAGCTTGTTTAGTTTTTGGGAAAAGAATTCATATTTTATCTCCCATTGTAGGAATTAGAAACGATATTAGGGGTAAAATCGATAAAGTAACCGGGAGATATTGTTAAATTAGCTATAAAAGAAGAGAACGAAGAGAATTGTTTTTAGTGATATAATATAATTAATAAAAATAAATAAACATTTGGTTTAGTTGGTAAAATATTTTAGTTATTAGGAGGTCAAAAAATGACTAACGAGGATAAAGAATGTTGTCCTGAATTTCACCCTGAAAAATGGGATAAAAAAACATTTAACTGGGAAGGTAAACATTTTATTAAAGAGACAATTCCTACCCTTTTTCATACTCCCTTTCCTCCCATGATTAGCCAAAAGATAACCAGGATGATGAATCTGGCCACCAGCGCTAACAAGATAGATGCAAAAATGGATGAAGTGCTAGTTTTGTTTCAAGATCCGAGTGCCTTTAAATCAAACATTTATATTTCGGTCACCGGAGATGTCTCGGGTGCAAATAATGTTAGCATTCCCGGAACTTTCATGGCCAAAGTATATGACGGACCGTATAATGCCATCCCAAAATTTATAAAAGATATGAATATGTACCTGGAAAAAGAAGGGAAAAAGGTCCCAACCGATGATGAATACTATATCCATTATGCCTATTGTCCAAAATGTGAGAAGAAATATGGACATCAGTATATGATTCTTTTTGCCAGAATTTAGACAGTTCTTATTAATGGTAAAAACTAATCCTCTTATCCTCTTAAATTAATCGCTTTTTTTGAGGAAGAAACAGTTTCAGAAAGACAGCGGTGAAGATAGGGAAATATTATCTTTTCAGAATGCAAATACAGTAGATTTATAATAAAATCATATGAATATGCCTGATAGAAGTAAATCATACAAATTTTTTGGAAATCACTTTTTATTCACAATTTTGCCGCATATATCAAAATCATTACTTTGAGTAAGGGAGTACTTTTTAAAAAGTTGAGTAAGAATCTATTATGATGATGAGAAAAGGAGTTTATAAAGCATGAATATTAAGAGAAAAAAGTATTTCTATTTTCTAACAGGAATAATACTCCTTTCTACTTTAATTTATTGTTCCTGTCCAATTTTTGCTTCTGAATCAGAAATTGCCCAAGAATGGTTTAACAAAGCTAAGAATGAGAAGGACCAAAAGTTAAAAATAGAATTCTATAGTAAGGCAATAGAGCTTGATTCTAAATATGTCGATGCTTATGTTAATCGAGCAATAGCTTATTATAATTTGGGTGAATATCGGTTAGCAATAGATGATTATACCAGGGCTATAGAATTAAAACCCAAGGATTCCTCTATATATAACAGGCGTGGTTATTCTTATTATAGGTTAGGAGAATATCAAAATGCTATTAAGGAGTATAACAGGGCAGTAGAGCTGGATTCCCATACCGCTCTTTATTATATTAACCGAGGAATAGCCCATTATGAGTTAAAAGAATATCAAGAGGCAATTGCTGATTATAGTGAGGCAATAAAATTAGAATCAGAGAATGCCTCCATTTATAACAGGCGTGGTTATTCTTATTACCTGCTGGGAGAATACCAAAAAGCACTGAGTGATCATACTAAGGCAATAAAATTAGATTCTACCAGTCCTATATATTATGTGAATCGAGGAAATGCTTTTTATAGATTAGAAGAATACCTGAAAGCTATAACGGATTATAGCAGGGCAATAGAAAATGATCCCAAATACGCCTGGGCTTATTACAATCGAGGGAATGCTTATCTGATGTTAGAGGAATATGACAAGAAAGCTTTTGGTGAATACTATCAGGCTGGCTTGTTGTTTGTGGAGCAAAAAAATAAAAATCAGGCTTTAATCTGTCTGGAGAAAATGAAAGAAATTGATCCCTCCTCTTTCCTGAACAATGCACTTAGAGATAAGATTGGATTATTAAAATAAAATTTTAAGAATAAATATTCCGGATTGATTCAGATAAAAAAATCACATTTCTGTAATATGAGAGCATAGAAGACTAATATTGGGCTGGATATGACTGGAAAGTTATTAGCTCCAGGTGAAGTGGATTGATAGTTATTTTAAGAGGGTAAGAAAAATAGTTTGCCTATAGTATTCCAAGTTAAAATATATTGGTCTGGAAAAATCAAACTGATTTTACCGCTACTAATGGCAAAGGTAAAGGTATAGTATAGTAGATTAAATAAATTAAAGAACCAACCAGTTCCATTATTTCGTCAAAGAGCAAAATAAAGGAAAGGTATAAGTTAGAAACGCTTTCCTATTAAAAGGTAATTTGCTATAATTCATGGTATAGTCTGCTGTTTATCTTGGTCATCAAAATACTTTTAGTGCCAGACTATCCTACTATTGATATCCTGGGAGACAATATACATCATGGTATTCTTAAACTATGAACCAAATGTAAAGAATTAAAACAAAGATGAGACTGATTCTAATTGATATTCCCAATTTTGAACCCGAAATAAATTTTCAGATAGAAAAAAAGATTTTAAATATATATCTCACTGATGCCCTCATCCTAAGATTCTGGCAAAATAATTCCTGTGCAGTGATGGGTAAATTCCAAAAAGAAGAATACGAGTTAAATCTTGATTATATAACAAAAAATAAAATATCGTTCTTCAGGAGATTTACTGGAGGGGGAACAGTATACCATGACCGGGGAAATTTGAATATAACCTTATGTAAAAGCAAAAATAAGATTCTGTTTTCTAAGTATTTTCTGGAGGAAACTGCCGGGATTACCAACGTTATTTTGGAAGGTCTTCTATTTTTCCATAAGGGTATGAAAATAAAAGAAAGGAATTCCATCTTTTTAGATGGGAAAAAAGTTTTAGGCTCTGCAGTTGCTATTAAGAATAACAACTTTTTCTATCATGCCTCTCTTCTGGTGAATGCTGACCTGGGACAATTAAGAAAAGTAATAAAATGGGAAGAAAATTATCCTGAAAATATAAGAATTCCTATTAAGAGCAAAAGAAGTGAGGTGACCAATCTTTCCTGTGGCCTTCCTCTATCCATAGATGAGGTAAAAGAAAAAATATTGATTAATTTCCAACGTTTACTTAAAATAGAAGATAAAGATGTAAAAAGATTTAACAATGTTGATTTACTTATAGAGATAAAATAGACATTTCAAAAATACAAAAATATAAAAATATCAAAGGTTTAAGAGATTTAGAAATGATCCATATATCTCCAGCAGAACTCAATAAGAAAAGAGAATTAAATGAGGTATATTTATCTTTAATAGATTCTTTTATAGATAAGTTTTTTTCTAAAATAAAAAAGAAAAGTTTCTTAATCTCTTTTTTGGATGCTGATCAGGTGCTGCTAAAGGTAATCTGCCTGGGCAGAGAAAAGGGGCTTTTTGCTGAAGGGTGTGTAGTAAAAGAAGAAGTATTTGGTAAGACTGCAGTAAGCCTTTCTCTGAAAAATAATCACGATATAGAATATATTGGACCAGATCATACCTTCCCGGAATTGAAAGATTGGGCTTGTGCTGCATCCCCCATTCATGATGCTTCCGGAAATATTCGTGGTGTTATTGCTTTTTCCTCAAAGGTAGATGATTACCCAGATTATGCCCCGGGAATCGTATCTTCTCTTTCCCAGGCCATAGAAAAAGAAATAACCTGGATGGAAATATCAGAAAATTTAAAACTATCCAAGAAATACCTGGATATAATAAGTGAAGGAATGAAAGATGGTATTCTCTGCCTGGATAAAGAAGCAAAAATCTTGTATATGAATGATAAAGCTGGGGAAATTTTACGTGTCAATCCCAGAAGATCGCTGGGGAAATTTGTAGGAGATATTGTAGATTTTGACCCGGTTATTTTATCTGTCTATGAAACACATAAAGGATATACTGACCGCGAGTTTATTATAAATAGCCCTCTTATGGGGACGCTACATTTTATAAAGAGTGCGGTAGTAGTAAGAGACGAAGAAGGGCAATTTGCAGGGGTGGTAGACTTCTTTAGAGAAATAACCAGGGTGAGGAAATTTGTGACTTCCTATATAGGAGCTCAGGCAAAATTTAGTTTTGCCGATATCATAGGTAATAGTACTAAATTGAAAGAAGCTATCAGGATTGCCGAAATTGCTGCCAAATCTAATTCCAATGTCTTAATTTTAGGAGAAACTGGTACCGGAAAGGAAATGTTTGCTCAGGCAATACATTATGAGGGCTTGAGAAGAACAAGACCATTTGTGGTAATAAACTGTGGAGCAATACCACGAGAATTAGCAGAAAGTGAGTTTTTTGGTTATGAACCAGGAAGCTTTACCGGTGCTGATAAAAGGGGAAGACCTGGTAAGTTCGAATTAGCTAATGGGGGGACTATTTTCCTGGATGAAATTGGTGAACTCCCTTTAGACCTTCAGGTAAAATTATTAAGGGTTCTGCAAGAAAAAAGTGTTACTAGGATTAGCGGAGCCAGACCTATCCCGGTAGATGTTCGAGTGATTGCTGCCTCGAATAAAAATTTATCCCGAGAAGTGGATAATGGAAATTTCAGAGTAGATTTATTTCATAGACTAAATGTAATTCAAATCAGTATTCCTGCCTTAAGGGAAAGAAATGAAGATATTCTTCTATTAACAAAATATTTTATAGAAAAATTCTCTCAAAAATTACAAAAAAACATAGTAAAGATTGATGATTCATTCTATAAGCCCTTGCTCAATTATAGTTTTCCGGGAAATGTTAGAGAGTTGGAAAACATCATCGAAAGAGCATTAACTATAAGTGATAGCAATGAATTAAATAGATTTCATTTACCAGAAGATATATTAAAAAATGATTCCCTGTATAAATCTATAGACCAGTTTAAAAGAGATTCTTTAGTTAAGACCCTTCACAATAACAAGTGGAATATTTCCAGAACAGCAAAAATTCTGGGAATCTCCAGGCCTACCATTTACCATCATATCAAAAAATGGAATATTAAGAGAGAATCTTAAAATCAACCCCACTCTTTTTACTAACTACTGTTATTGTAAAGATATTTTACATATAAAGTGTAAAGGGACTTGGCACTTTTACATATTTAACTCATTTTTTATTTAAAATCCCTTATAAAATAGTCTTTTTCTAATTAATTAATTATGGCACAAAAATTGCTTGTTTAAAATCTATCAAAGAATAAAATAATAAATTGTCAATAAAAAATCTGGAGGCTAATTTTTATGGAAAATTCTAATGATTTTTTATTAAATCTTTATACCACTATGGTACTAATCAGAAATTTTGAATTAATGGCGGAAAAATTATTCCTGGAAGGAGAACTCCCTGGATTTATCCATCTGTATATTGGCGAAGAAGCCATTGCTACGGGAGTTATGGCAAATCTCCGAAAGGATGATTTTATTACCAGTACCCATCGTGGACATGGACATATGATTGCTAAGGGAGCAGATATCAATAGAATGATGGCAGAACTCTACGGCAAAGAAACAGGCTATTGTAAAGGTAAGGGTGGTTCGATGCATATAGCAGACTTTTCTCTTGGTGTTTTGGGAGCAAATGGAGTAGTAGGGGGCGGACTTCCTATTGCCGTTGGTGCTGGATTAGGAATAAAGATGAAAAAAGGCGATCAAATAGTAGTAGCCTTCTTTGGCGATGGAGCTTCCAATACCGGTTCCTTCCACGAAAGCTTGAATTTTGCCTCTATTTATAAACTGCCAGTAATTTTTGTCTTAGAAAACAATAGATATGCCTCTACTGCTTCTACCCAAGCAACCACTGCCATAGAGAATATTTCTGACCGAGCAGTGGCATATGGAATACCAGGAATAACTATCGACGGAAATGATGTGATAGCTGTTTATGAAACTACCCAGGAAATGGTGAAAAGAGCCAGGGATGGCGGTGGCCCATCTTTAATCGAAGCCAAAACCTATCGGATAAAAGGACATTTTGTGGGGGACCCCGAACTATATAGAAATAAAAAGGAAGTTGTGGAGTTCTGGTTGAATGAACCCATCAAAAAATTTGAGAAAAGATTAGAAAGAGAAAAAATACTAAACAGTGCTGAAAAGAAAAACATATGGGAAAGTGCCCAGAAAAAAATTAAAGAGGCGGTTATATTTGCAAAAGAAAGCCCAATCCCTGATGGTAATGATGCTTTAACTGATCTTTTTATCCATGATTCGGGATATGATTATTAAAAGGAGGTAAAGATGAGAGAAATAACCTTCGCAGAAGCTTTAGGAGAAGCTATCTTAGAAGAAATGGAAAAAGATCCTGCTATTTTTACTTATGGCGAAGACATAGCCAGACAAGGAGGTATATTTGGTGCTTATAAATCCCTGCTGGGGAAATTTCCAGACAGAATATTTGACACTCCTATTTCTGAAGAAGTTATTTATGGTTCTGCATTGGGCGCTGCTTTAGTAGGAATGAGACCGGTTGTAGAATTTCATTTTGCTGATTTTCTATTTACTGGTATTCAATCTATAACTCTTCAGATTGAAAAGATTAGATATATGACCGGTGGTCAGGGAAAACTTCATTTATTGTTGAGGGGTCCCGATGGTATATCTAATTCCGCGGCAGCTCAGCATTCAGAATGCATAGAAACTATATTTATGCATGTTCCAGGAATCAAGGTAGTCATCCCTTCTACTCCTTATGATGTAAAAGGGCTTATAAAAAAAGCTTTACAGGAGGATGATCCGGTTATCTGTTTTGAACACAAAATGCTTTATAGAATGAGGGGGCCTGTCCCCGAAGAAGATTATACTATTCCCCTTGGAATAGCAGAAGTTAAAAGAGAGGGGAATGATGTTACGGTGGTAACCGTCTCTCGTATGGTACACGAATCTTTAAAAGCAGCAGAGGAGCTAAAAAAAGAGGGCATAAGTGCAGAAATAATAGATTTAAGAACACTGGTTCCCTGGGATAGAAAGACAGTTATTGAATCTGTAAAAAAGACTAATCATCTCATCGTAGCTCATGAGACCTGGAAAAGAGCCGGATGGGGAGCAGAAATTGCCAGTGTAGTGCAAGAAGAGGCATTTGATTATTTAGATGCCCCCATTATACGGGTGGGAGCAAAAAATGTCCCTATGCCTTTTGCTGCAAATCTTCAGGATTTTGTTACACCTAATTATAAAGATGTAATAACAGCGATAAAGCAAAGTTTAAGGTAGGTAAGGTAAAATGTACGAAATTAAAATGCCGAAGTTTGGATTAACTATGGAATCCGGTTTTATCGAAAAATGGTTCAAAAAAGAAGGAGATATGGTTAAAGAAGGGGATCCACTTCTGGAAGTTTCCTCTGAAAAGATAACCAATGAGGTTGCTTCCCCTGTTTCAGGTATTCTTCTAAAAATAATATTCCAAGAACAGGAAGAAATAAAAGTCGGAACTGTAATTGCCCTGATAGGTGAAGAAGGAGAAAAAATTAAAGAATACCAGGTAAAAGAAGAACCAGAAAAATCAGTTGGGGAATCGGAAAAAGAAGAAATTTCTTCAATCAAAATTACCTCTCCGGATACAGATAGGGAAAGACGAATAAAGGCTTCTCCTCTGGCTAGAAAGATAGCTCAGGAAAAGAAGCTTGACCTTTCCGGGATTAAGGGTACAGGGCCAGATGGCAGAATAGAAAAATGTGATATACTTAATTTTCTTTCTTTTGCTTCCAAAGAGGAAGAATTTGACGTAGAAAAACTTTCGGGTTTAAGAAGGACCATCATGGAAAGGTTATCTAAATCTTTCCATGAGGCCATCACTTTAACTAACGTCACAGAAGTTGATTTTACTGAATTGAAAAAAATTAGCAAAGAACAGAAGGTAAGCATAACTTCTGGTTTAATTTTTATCCTGGCTCGAGTATTAAAGGAATTAAATAAATTTAATGCTCATTTTGATACTGAAAAAAAAGAATATATATTGTTTAAGAATATTAATATAGGTATTGCTGCAGATACAGATAAGGGATTAATAGTACCGGTAATCAGGGAGGCAGATAAATTAAAATTAAAAACCATAAATGAGCAATTAAAAGAATTAGTAAATAAGTCCAGGAGTGGCGCTATTAGCGAAAGAGATATTAAGGATTCTACCTTTACCATTACTAATCTGGGGATGATGAGAACAGATTTTTTCACTCCCATTTTGAATCCTCCGGAGGTAGCTATTCTGGGTGTGGGTAGAATATTAAAAAAGCCCTATATTAGGGAGGATGATAAAATAGCTATCAGGGAAATGGCGTATCTTTCCCTTTCTTACGATCATAGGGTGATTGATGGTGCAGATGCAGCACGTTTTTTAGATAAAATGGCACAATACATTGAAATACCTGATTTAGAATAAAGAAGGAGGTGTTTAAGAATAATAAAATCAATAATAATATTGGAAAGAGCATTTAATTATTTTGATTATTATAAAATATGAGGAGGAAATTTGAAATGAAAAAAACAATAGTATTAAGTATACTTGTTCTGGTTATCATAATTGCTGGTATATCTTTTTCTTGGGCTGCTGAATTCACACCTAAGAAAGAATATACTATGACTGTTAATGTAGGAAATACATACGCTTGGGGCATGGGAGCTCAGAAGTGGGCTGATTTAATGGCAGAAAAAACTAATGGGAAAATTGTTGTTAAACCTTATTGGAATAGCCAGCTGCTAGCCGGTAAACAGATGAACTGGCTTCAGGCAGTTGCTGAAGGGAGTATTGATTTCGCGGTTGAATCAACCATCAATTCTTCATCAGTAGTGAAATCACATAATCTATTTTCTCTTCCCTTCTTTATCAATACTTTAGAAAATCTGGACAGAATAGAGAATGGGAAAAGTGGTCAGATGATATTTGAGGAAATGGAAAAGATGCAGGTTATCGCCTTAGCCTGGGGAGAAAATGGATTCCGTCAGGTAACCAATAATGTAAGACCAATAACTGCTCCGGCAGATTTGAAAGGTTTAAGGACTCGTGTTTGCCCGACAGCAATCTATGATGATATTTTTAGAGCACTGGGTGCCGACCCCATTCATATGAATTGGGCTGACGCGGTCACTGGTTTCCAGCAGGGAGCAGTGGATGGACAGGAGAATCCCTATGGTGTATTATTACCGGTCAGAATCTGGGAATATCATAAGTATGTAACCAACTGGAATTATCTGGCTGATCCATTAATATTTTGTGTTAACAAGAGAGTATGGGATTCTTTCCCGGATGTAATAAAATTAGCAGTGAAAGAGGCCGCCAGAGATGCTGCTGAATGGGAAAAGGCTTATGCCAGAAGAGGTCTTGATGGAGAAAGATCCATTAACATATTGAAAGAAAAATTTGGAGAGGTACCGGAAATAGTTGATCAGGTTGCCTATATGAAGAGTCAGGGAGCAGAAGTAGTGAATTTAACACCTGAACAATTGAATGATTTTATTGAGGCAACTAAAGATGTTACAGATAAATGGTTGGAAATAATTGGTAAAGATTTAGTGGAAGCAGCAAAATCAGACATGAATCAATAAGATTGCCTTGATTATATAATAATAAGGGGGATACCCACACCTATCCCCCTTATACTTTAAAATATTAAGGGGATACACTATGAAAAAGAAGAAAATTGTGCCTGAGGAATTTATCTCGGCAATTTTATTGTTTATTATGGCTTCTATTGCTTTTGTTAATGTTTTAAGCCGGTGGTTTTTTCATCTCTCCTTTGCCTTTACTGAGGAAATTGCCATTCATTTTTTCGTCTGGATGACTACCCTGGGAATTGCTATTGCCTTTGAAAAAGGTGCCCATTTAGGCATGACTTCCATCTATGAAAAATTACCCAAGGTTCCCAGAAAAATTGCCGCAGTTATTTCAGCCTTGATGGCTATCTTACTGTTTCTCATAGTAGATTACTATGCTTTAAGAGAAATCTATATGGATATAACCATTTTTCATATGGAAAGCGAAGCATTAAGAATACCCCAATGGATTTATACCATAGGAATACCTATATTTTCTTTATTTATTTTTAAAAATATTATCAAGGGAATATTCAAAGAATTTCAGCGAATAGAGGGGGAAATAAAATAATGGAAATAGCAATCCTCTTTGGAATTTTTTTCTTACTTTTATTAATTGGTGTTCCTATTGGCACTGCTATTGGTTTTGCTTCCGTCTTTGCTATCTGGCAATTTGATATTGGAGTAACACTGATTTCACGGAATTATTCGGCTGGGATAGCAAAATTTCCTCTCATAGCTATACCCTTCTTTATTCTGGCCGGTAGCTTGATGTCCAAGGCAAAATTAGCACAAAAAATTTCTGATCTGGCTACCGTCATAGTGGGTAAAACTGCAGGAGGACTGGCTATAGCAGGTATTTTAACCTGTATGTTCTGGGGAGCAGTATCCGGATCGGGACCCGCTACTACGGCAGCGGTTGGATTAACCATGATCCCAGCAATGATTAATCAAAATTACGATAAGAGTTTTTCTGGCGCCACTATTGCTGCTGCCAGTGGTCTGGCTATTGTTATCCCACCCAGTATTGCCTTTATTATTTATGGTAATGTGACAGATGTTTCAGTAGGTGCCCTCTTTTTAGGAGGGATTATTCCGGGAATCTTTGTAGGTGTTTTTCTTATTATTGCCGCTTATTTTATCTCTCGAAAAAGAGGCTATCGAGGAATTTGTGAGCGAGGCTCTACCAGAGAAATATGGCAAACCTTTAAAGAGACTATCTGGGCATTAATTGCCCCAGTGATTATACTTGGTGGAATTTATGCAGGCATTGCTACACCTACTGAAGCAGCAGTATTTGCTGTTTTTTACAGTATTTTTGTAGGTGTCTTTGTTTATCATACTCTAGATTTAAAAGGTTTATACCAGACCCTGGTTGATTCGGTGATAATGTCTTCTGTTGTTATGTTCGTAGTTGCTTTTGCCACACAATTTTCTATTGCTTCTATGGTTTTAGGTGTTATTGACACTATTGCCGAAACAATTATCCAGGTTGCCAAAAGCCCCATAGTTATCCTCCTACTGGCTAATGTTGCCATTCTTATTGCCGGAATGTTTTTAGATGCCATTTCCATTATTTACGTCTTTATGCCTATTTTTATGCCTATCTTAGTTCATTACCAGATTGACCCGCTCTTTTTTGGAATTATCTTTGTTATCGCCCTGGCCATTGGGCAAATTACTCCACCAGTAGCAGTAAACCTTTACGTTGCCGCTAATTTAACAAAAAGCACTCTGGATGAGATAGCCAGAGAGATTTTACCTTATCTGTTAGCGGCTATTATAGCTTTAATTGTACTGACCTTTATACCACAGATAAGTTTACTTATTCCAGTAGAATCGGGCTTATATATTCCTTAACCGTGTCATGGGGATGATTCTGTTGGCGACTATTGTCTATAATTATGGAAAATGATCTTAGCATAATATGCTAAAGAGTGAACTTTTGAACAAGATTTAGTTGGGCAAGAAAAAATATTTGGTTTAGATTTTTATATAATATCATAGATAATATAATAGTGGATACATGTGATGATAAGTTATTCAACAATATTTCTGCTATCGGATGGATCAGTTTTGCCAGCTTCTTTTTATGGTTTATGCTAATTTTCACTGATAAGAAAGAGCTCATAAAAAATAGAATACTATATCCCCTCCTTTTTATTTTACCAGTAGTACTTATTGGCAAACATTGGGCTGGTTTTATGGTTGCCGATTATATTCAACGACCCTGGGGTTGGAGCAAGGTATTATCAGCTACCCTTTGGAATCCTCTTTTTTATATTTATTAGATCTCTTTTACCATAGCTTAATAGAGAAAGTTAAACAATCCCAGTTTTTTAGTATCACTGAGAGACTTTTTCTTATCTAACTTTCATATTTTTATTGAAACCGTATAGATCTTTGTTTTTTATTCCTAATTATAAGGGGGAAAATAATTTAAAAAATGAATTACCTGATATATAATATAGACAGCTAAACACTCCTTTAGGGAGGTCTTTATATGAAAAAAGTTATGTTCTTAATATGCTTAGCCATCCTCGTTCTATCCTTTGAATTTATATTAATAGTTGATGGTATAACTGCTGAACAATCCCTGGTCTCACTTTCCTCGGGAGCATTCTTGTTAAAAAAACCTGCCGAATCCAGTCTTACCTTTTATGGTTTTTATATTATGGATGAAAATCCCGAAACTGGCTGGTTTTCTCCAGAAGGTGAAATTTCCAATCACATCTTCGTCATTGAGCTTGCCGAAGAAACTGTAATCCATAACCTGGAGTTTGACACCGCCTATGTAGATACAGCAGGGAGTGCTGCTAAAGATATCATTATCGAACTTTCCAATGAAGGTTCTACAGAAGGATTTCAGGAGATTGCCCATATTTCTTTGATTGATCAGCAGGATAACCAGAAATTTCCGGTTTCCAACAGGATATCCGGAAGATGGCTCCGGATGACGATTTTAAATAACCATGGATCTACTCGGTACACCGAGTTAATGGATTTTCGTGCTTATGGAAAGCAATTGACCGAAACACCTTTACCTGATATTTCCGGAACTTATAACAGTGATTATCACAGCGACTTTCATCTTCTGCATCAGGGAAACTCTCTTACTGGCTGTTATGAATGGGATGGAGGATTACTAAATGGTACCTTTAAAGGAAGAATGGTAAAAATGACCTGGGAGGATAGTTACGGAAATGGACCAGCGGTCATGGTTTTTTCTTCCGATGGAGAGAGATTCTTTGGTCTGTGGTGGTATGAGGGTAATGAAGATTACCAGGGTGAGATATGGGAAGGAAGGAAACAGTCCCAGGATGTGGGCAGCTGTCCTCATTGGGATAGTGGTATATAGAATAGGATTAACGTAAATTTTCTATATAATATCAGATAGATAAAAATTGGTTACGAGATGGGATGGTTAGAATAACTAAAAAGTAGGGAATAGAGAAAGATATATAGATATTTATAGACTCTATAAATAAAATCACCAGAGAAAAAATAATAACCTGATATTATGAACAAAGGAAGGAAAATAATTTTTGTATAAAAGAGGTGGAAAATGTTACTAAAAGATTCATTAATTGAGTTAAGCAAGAATTTTCCTGAAGTATTTAAAGAACAAAGAGACGGTTCACTTATAATGCAATTTGTGATTGCCGAAAGAAAAGCCTTTCTCTCTAAAAAGAGATTGTTATATAAAAGTAAAATAAGGGTTAATGATGAGAAAAAGGAAGTTACATTTTTTGAGATGTTAAGTGAATCAAGTTCAGGTCTCTCAGCCGACTCAGGTGTTTCATTTAAAAAAGAAACTTATGGTATAAAAGGTAAGGAACGAGAAGGAGAAATAGAAGAAGCGGCAAAATTATTCGGAAAGGATTTTAAATTTAACTTTGATTATAAAAAAATCAGAGAAGCAGTAAAAAGGGAATCTGAGAAGAACAATTATTCTTTTTCCCTAAAATTGATTGAAAAGCAGGTATAATCAAGAGAAAAGAAAGAAGAACAAGGTTGAAGAGGGGGAGTTGGTTTATGGTCAATCCCGCTACCATCTTAGAGTAGGCCACCACCATACCGATGCAACCTTCAAGTGAGCAAGACGAAGTTGTATTTAAAGAAAGTCCTGATAATAATTTTAGTAATTCTGAATTAGCAATTGAAAATGGTAGTATGCCTAATTTTATACTAAGGTCTTTCCTTCAGCTTGACTAAAGCACTATGCCCATAGATGTTGCTATTAAATTTGCAAATTTAAAGTTATTTAAATGTAATTCTATCTCTTAGGAATCAGTGAATAAAAGCTATCTTATCTATTAATTAAGACACATTTTTGATAATACTTAGTTATAAAGCTATGAGTTAAAGTAATTAATGATTGTATTAAAAAAAATATTCACCACCAGAAGATATTTACTTTCAATTGCACAGGATTATTTAGCTGTCTTCCCTGGTATAAAAGAGGAAATAATATGCATATTCCCGTATTTGGAGAGGGTATATTTTTCCAATGAGTTATTATAAAGAAGGAGCTTATAGTGAATCTCAGACTGGGAATGATTAGTGATTTGCATGCCAGAAAAAATAAGTGGTGTATGCAATGCAAGTTAATTCAGAAAATAATGGAATTCTTTCTAAGCAACCAGGTGGATGCTGTAATAGATTTAGGAGATCATATAGATGGAACTTCATGTGCAGAGACGAAGAATTAACAATGGTTATACGTAAAGAGCTTGAACAATATAATAAGAATATTTTTTATCTTTACGATAACCACGATCTTTCCTATACCAGTAAAGGCAAGTTGAATGGTATGTTACAGAAGAAGAATTCATATGAAATGTATAAATTAAAGGATTTTCTTTTGCTTATTTTGGATTCTAATTAGGGTAAATCAGCTTTTATATCCAGAAAGCAAATTGACTGGATGTGCAAGATATTGATTGAAAATAATTCTCCAGTTTTAATCTTTTCACATCATCCGATTTTTGCCATTGACATTCCTGAACATCCCTATTTTTCTCTTCATCCGAACGAGGCTATGGTAAAAAATTTTTATGAAGTACAAAAGTATATTTTAAAAAGTCCTAAGGTTATAGGCGTATTTCAAGGGCATATTCATCAATTGCTGAAAAAATCTATTTCTGGAAAAATTTTCAGTATTAATCACCCATTACATGATAGTCAAGATAAGTATTTTCCGGAGGGAGGTATAGCCATCAGGGATATTACCTTTCCCGGTACCATAAAGGTTTCATATTTTCGAGTTATAACCAAAGGAAATGAGTATCTTTTTTAGATGCCAAACTTAGAATCAGTGTCCGAAGTGAAATTAAGCAGATTCAGAAAAAGCTGGGTATTACTACTGTTTATGTTACACACGATCAGGAAGAAACCCTTTCTATGTCAGATACCATAGTGGTTATGAATTCAGGCAAAATTCAGCAAATTGGTACTCCATGGGAAATTTATAATTATCCCCAAAATCAATTTGTAGCTGATTTTATTGGAATGAAGAATTTTTTAGAGGCAATAGTAAAAAAGATAGAACCAGCAAAGGTTATCCTGGATTGCCAGGGATCACAGTTATCAATGAACAGGATAAAGGAGAATTGCTATTCAATTGATGAAAAAGTGTTAATAAGTATCAGGCTTGAAGATATTAAAATTTATAAAGAAAAACCCAATCACCCTACCATTAATTTATGGAAAGGAATTATTTCTAAGAGCAGTTATTTGGGTAAAATAAGCCGTTACTGGGTTCGGACTGAGAATGGTCATGACCTTATTGTAGAAGACTATGCTCCCAAGGAATTTATCAAAGCTGATGTCTATCTGGATATCGATGAGGACAGTGTCCAATTTATTCAGAAAGAATAAATACAATTAAGGATTGAACTGATTCATTTCCTGTTGTCTTATCTAAAAATGTTCTGGTAAGTTGAGGCGCTCTCTAATATATAAATAAAATCTAACTACTTTAATTTTATTGCTTAAATCTGAGTTATATTCAGTGATCAGAAAGGGCATATCCTCCTTTTATTTACCTTTTTCCTTCTAATACTCGTTATATTTTAACTCATTATTATTATTTCCATCCGGCATTTTGCAATATCGGTAAAGTGGAGCTCAGGATAACATCACCACTGAGATTACTCTATAATTAAAATGATTTAGAGTACTTTTTTATGGGAGGAATCAATACTTTTTGTTTCTGTTTTTAATAAGGCAATTCGCTATATTGGCTCTATCATAAATTTAATTAATACTGGTAATACATAAGAAATGAAAATTGTTGACAATAAAAAAATTGCATGCTATAAATTATAGTTAATATCAATAGAAATATGGTTAATATAGTAAAAAAATAGCATAGAAAAGTATATTTATTTTTTATAATTATAAAACAAACTATTAAATGATAGTGATAATTCAGGTATAGTATTGACAGGAATTTTCTCATAGTTAAGCAATATTAAACTCCAGAAGAAAACATAAATTATTTGCCTAAATATAAAATATATAAATATATTTATAAACCAACATTCTAGATTTCCAAATAGAAGGAGGTAAATTATAGAAGCATAAAAATATATTAATATAATATTATTTATACTATTTCAATTTTTAAGGGGGTATTTATCTATGAGAAGATTGAGTTTAAGAACGTTTAAGGTAATTTTCATATTGGTTTTCTTTTTGGGAACCTTGGTAGCAACATTCGCTCAGGAAAAAGAGCCATTATTAGTAGGTTCAATTTGGGATCAGGTTGGATTCGGAGGAACGATTGGGCAAATATGTTTAAAAGGATCTCAGTTAGCTGTGGATCTGGTGAATGAAGCGGGTGGAATCAATGGTCGTAAAGTTGAATATATCAATATTGATGGACAGAGTGAATTGGATGTAATAGCAGGTGCGGCAAAACGACTTGCAGAAGAAAGAAAAGTATTAGCTGCGATTGGTAGTGAAGATGACTCGCTAACCTCTGCTTCGGGACCGGTGTTTCAAGCTAATGGCACAGTTTTTTTAACAGGTCCAGCTACAACTCCAACACAGCCAGAAATAGGTGAATATATTTTCATGCCTGCCTATGGCGACCACTTCCAGGGAACAGCTGCAGCTAAATTCTGTGCTGAAGAATTGGGATGGAAAAAGATAGCAGTCCTTTATGACGCTGCTAGTGCTTATAGCGTCTATCTGTCTAAAGCTTTTCAGGAAGCTTTTAAATATTTTACTAATGATCCTTCAGCCATAGTTCAGGTGGAATCATATATGACTGGTGATATGACTTTCACTGCACAACTTACCAGAATCAGAGGTATTCAGGATAAGATAGATGCCTTTGTTACTTTCCCTCCTGAACCACAGGATGCTCCTGTTTATTCAAAACAAGCAAGAAGTTTGGGAATTACAGTTCCACTTTTCTTCACCGATGGTGGTGATGATATGAGTGTAGTAGAAGTTGGAGGAGATGCTGTAGAAGGTGCATATATTTCCACCCAATTTGCTGGTGATGCTCCTACAACTGAAATAGGTAAACAATTCGTATTAGATTATAATAATAAGTTTGGTGAAGAGCCAGGCTGTTTCGAATCAATTGGCTATGATTCTATGAGATTAGTTCTTGAGTCCATAGAGGCGATTATCGGTATAGTTGGAGATGAAGTATGGGATTCCATGACATTAGTACAGAAGAGAACAGCTATTAGAAATACGCTACAGCTGTGGCCTGCTTTTCAAACCACTATTGTACCAATATCCTATCCGGATCCAGAAAAAGCAATATATCCAAGAGTACCCAACAGACCGGTCATATTCAAACAGATAAAAAATGGAGAACTTCGCTATTATACTCATATGGAACCGGAAGAAATTGCAGACCATCTAACACCAGTTCTAGAAGCTATGGGTGCCATAAAAAAATGATTAAAGCATGAAGGATAATTTCTAGTGATAGGAGAAAGAAGACGCGGGAAAGAGATATTAACGCTTTCCCGTGTCCTTATTTTTAGAGAACCGGGGGTATATAAAATGCCAGTAGATATACAGATAAGAAAATTAACCAAACAATTTGGAGGATTAAAAGCTGTTTCTGAACTTGGTTTTGAACTTTATCAGGGAGAACTGCTGGGGCTGATAGGTCCAAATGGCGCCGGCAAGACAACTGTCTTTAATCTCATTACTGGTCTTTTAAAGCCAAATGCAGGGCAAATACTCTTTCATGGTCAAAACATAGCAGAATGGGCTCCTCACTTAATATCTGCTTGCGGCATTGCTCGTACTTTCCAAAATATCAGGCTTATGCCAGGGATGACAGTACGAGAAAATATAAGACCAGCATTCCATCAAAAAATTAGTTACTCCCTATTAAGCTCCATTGCCAGGACATCTGCTTTTATGAAAGTAGAAAATGAAATGGATCAGAAGATTGATGAAGTGCTCAATATGCTACAGATATCTGAATATACCGATCATTATGTGGAAGATCTCCCTTATGGGATACAGAGGAGAATTGAGATTGCCAGAGCTTTATGCCTTGAACCAGCAGTTTTGCTGCTTGATGAACCTACTGCAGGTTTGAATCAAAAGGAAGCAAAAGATATTGTTGAGGTTATTAAACATCTATCTAATGAAAATAATATTTCTATTATTGTTATAGAACATAATATGAGAGTCATTATGAGTATATGTAACCGGATTATAGTTATTAATCAGGGGCAACTAATTTCCTCTGGTACTCCGGAGGAGATACAGCAAGACAAAGAAGTGATAAGGGTTTATTTAGGAGAGAAAAGGATTGCAGGATAGGGGGTTTTTAAATGTTACTGTCAATAGAAAATGTTAGTACAGGTTATGGAAAAGCTCAGGTTCTCAAAAATGTTAGTATTAATCTTGAAAAGGGTGAAATAGTCGCTTTAATCGGGGCTAATGGTGCGGGGAAAACTACAACCTTAAGGTGCATTACCGGTGTAATTAAGCCATGGGATGGCAATATTAAGTTTAACGATCAGAAAATTGACTCTCTCCAACCATTTGAGATTGTTTCGCTGGGAATTTCGTACTGTCCAGAAGGGAGAGATATATTTGGGAACCTTTCGGTGTTTGAAAATCTGAAAGTGGGAGGTTACCTGATTCAGAACCGAAATGAGTTTAAGTCATACCTTGATTGGATCTATGACCTTTTTCCTATTCTAAAGGAGCGGTGCAATCAAATTGCCGGGTCACTGAGTGGTGGAGAACAACAGATGTTAGCAATTGGCAGGGCGCTTATGTCAAAACCTATTGTTATCTGTCTTGATGAACCTTCTTTAGGTCTGGCTCCCATAGTAGTGGAAAATATATTTAATACTATTCAGCAGATAAATTCTAACGGGACATCTATACTTTTGGTAGAACAAAATGTAAGTCTGGCGTTAGATATTGCTAAAAGAGCTTACGTCCTTGAAAAGGGAGAGATCAGACTTTGTGGAGAGTGCAAAGATCTTAGCAATAGTGAATATGTTAAAAATTCATATTTAGGAATTACATGATACATGATATATTCCAAAGATAAGGAGAATCAAAATGTTATTTTATTTGCTACAACAACTGATTAATGCCATTTCTTATGGCAGTATATTGGGCTTACTGGCAGTGGGTTATACAATGATCTATGGAATTCTGGGTTTAATTAATTTTGCTCATGGCGAAATCTTTATGATTGGAGCTTTTTCATGTTATCTTTTCGTTAAATTCCTTAATCTACCCTGGTTCACTGCTGCACTTTTAGCTATTGCCTCATCAGTTGTTTCAGGAATAGCTCTGGAAAGAATTGCCTACCGACCTTGCATTAGGAGAGGAGGTTCTGTTTTAACTATATTTATTATTTCATTTGCTGCTTCAATGTTTTTAAGATATTTATTTATGATGTTTTTTACAGATGAGCGGAGGGCATTTCCCATTCCTGCTTTTTTCGAAAAGATGTACTTTATAGGAGGTATAGTAATTGGACTGCGAGATATAATTATTTTTATAACTACTGTTATAATTATGCTGCTTATTAGTTACTTTATAAAGTATTCTAAACTTGGAATAGCCATGAGAGCAGTATCATATGATAAGAGAACTGCAAATTTTATGGGTATTAACAGCACTCTTATTATTAAAATTGCTTTTGTTATAGGATCTATACTTGCTGGTATTTCTGGTATTGAATACGGATTGAGCTTTGGAATTGTGAATCCAAGTATGGGTTTTAATCCGGGACTTACTGGTTTTATTGCTGCAGTACTGGGAGGTATTGGCAATGTGCCCGGTGCCATGATTGCCGGTTTTATCGTAGGAATTGGCGAGGTCCTCTTTGTGGCAATATTGCCCTCTATTTACTCACCTCTTCGCCCCTTGTTTGTATGGATTTTATTGTTTTTTATACTTTTCTTAAAACCAACTGGCCTATTCCGGCCAAATGTTAAGTTTGATGGGGGATGGGAAGAATGAAACAAAACAAAAGTACTGTTATAAAGAATCGATGGTATTATATAGTAGGTTTTATTGCAGCGATTGCCATTCTTGCTCTAATTGAGAAAAATATGAGAGGATTTTATCTTGGTATCTTTCTCTTATTTGGAATTAATGCCATTATTTGTTTGGGTGTTACCATTACCAATGGCTATGCTAATATTTTTTCTTTAGGATTTGGAGGGATCATGCTTTTTTCAGCATATGTTTCCAGCTTGTTTACCCTTCCTATTCAGTATAAAGCGTCTTTTTTAAAACTTCCAGAATGGTTAGAGGCAGCTCAGTTACCATTTGCTCTAGCCTTGTTTTTAGGTGCTATTGCTGCCGTATTGGCAAGTATTACCTTAGTTTTACCAGCTTTTCGCCTTAGAGGGCATTATTTTATTCTGGCTTCTATAGGCATTAATATAGTGATGGCTAACCTTGCTGTAAATTTACGTTCTTTTACTCATGGACCTTTGGGCATCAGAAATATGCCTTTTGCTACTAATGTCTGGTGGGTATATGGAATTTTGTTTTTAACTGTCATTTTTATGTGGAGATTTACTCATTCCAAATTTGGAAGAGCGGTAATTACCCTTGGCAAGGATCAAACCCTGGCTTCAACTATGGGCATTGATGTCGTTCGTTATAAAATTTTTGCTTTTATCACTGGCAGTTTTATTGTTGGATTAGCTGGTCCATTATGGGTTCATTATACAGGGGCAATGCACCCGGAAGTGTTTGGTCTGGTTTTTGTATTTCAAATAATAGCAATGCTGGTGATAGGAGGTATAGGGACTATTTCAGGTGCAATTCTTGGCGCTGGAATTATTACTATGTTTACACATCTTGCCCGACCCATACAGGAAGGTTTTAAAATATTTAGTTTACAGGTTCCCCCTTTAATTGGCTTGATCCAAGTTTTAATGGCCATTATGATATTTTTGGTTTTAATGTATAAACCGGAAGGATTACTTGGTAAAAATGAAATTACTGGACAGATCTTGCCAAAGCTTTGGTTAAGATTAAAAGAAAAGGAGAATTAGATATGAAAAAGATTACCAGAGATCAGGTAATTTACGCTATGGGGAAATCAAACAAGCCGATAATAAATGTTAATCCCGGAGAGATGCTTCAAATAGAGACTGAGGACTGCTTTAGTCATCAATTAGTCAAACCAACTGATACATTAGAGGAAAATGTTGATTTCTCAAGAGTAAATCCAGCAACAGGACCAATTTATGTTAACGGTATTAAAACTGGAGAAACATTAAAGGTGTCCATTAAAAAGATTAAACCAGATAAACAGGGAGTTACTGTTGCTCTGAGGGGATTAGGCGTATTAGGTGATAAGGTAGATAATTCTCAAGTAGAGATAATCCCAATCGAAAACGATGTTATTGAGTTTGCTGGTCAAAAGTTATACTGTCGTCCCATGATTGGGGTCATAGGTGTAGCACCAGAGGATGGTGAGGTACCGAATAATACACCTGGAGATCACGGTGGTAATATGGATACTTTAGATGTTTGTGCCGGTGCATCCATTTATTTACCTGTTTTTGTTGATGGTGCTTACTTTGCCCTGGGAGATGTTCATGCTATTATGGGTAATGGAGAGGTTTGTGGGACTGGAGTTGAGTGTAGGAGTGTAGTAGAACTTAGTCTCGATATCTGTAAAAAGTACTATTGGCGAATCCCGGTAATTGAAACTGAAGAGTATTTTTATTTTGTGGGAAGTGCCAGTACATTAGATGAGGCAGTTAAAAAAGCCACTGATGAAGCAGTTCTATTTATTGAACAGAGTAATCAGATTCCATGGAATACTGCTTATATGCTAGCAAGTCTTTCTACCCATGCCATAGTCAGCCAGGCTGTTAATCCATTAAAGACTGCACGGATCCAGATTCCTAAAAGCCTGTTAAATATATAGCTAATTATAAAAACTTCCCGGTGATTTCCTCCTGGGCAGGCTTGTAATAGAGTATTTATATAATCTACTAAATAAGGCACCTGCATAGCAGATTACTTTATAAATCCTCCCAAAGAGGATTAACTTGTTAGTAGCAACTTTTTGCTATTCTTTTTTCTCTTATATGGGAAAGCCAGTCTGCAAAAATGTTGTCTTGGAATTAATTAGAACAAGATATAGATTTAAAAGAAATAGAAATAATAAAATAATGAAGAATGAATCAACTATTTTATCTAAAAGAAGCAAGAAACCAGACAGAGATTATAATCTAATAAAAATTTTGATTGTACTATTTCTACCATATCTGGCTTTAAGTTTAGCTCAAACCGGATTTCTGGGATTACTTCCCTTCGTTCGCGAAGAGTTTACTCTTACTCGAGTCCAGGTTGGTTATTATTCCACTTTTTTCTTTATCAGTGCAGCATCGCTTTCTATATTTACCGGTAGTATAGTAGATAAATTAGGACCAAAGAAGAGTATGCTTTTAGGTATTGGATGCTTAGGTTTCTTATTACTACTGCATGGACTATCTCCTTCTTATAGCCTTCTTTTATTATTGTCCTTTTTAACCGGACTGGGTTTCAGCATTATCACGCCATCAGCAACTAAGGCAGTCATGATTGCCACTCCCCGGGAAAAGCGAGCTTTTTCAATGGGTATTACCCAGGTTGGGTTTGGATTGGGAGGTATTCTGGGAGCAAGTTTTTTGCCTCTTCTTGGAGAAAGCATGGGCTGGCGAAGAGCCATTCAGATTGCCGCAGTTATTGTTCTGTTTGCTGGATTCTTTATATATAAACTATATCAGGAACAGAAGGATATCAACCATATAATTCATACACCTGAAGATAAAAGAGACAAACAGAAGTCTTTTTTCAAAAACCTCTCCTCAATTATAATAGAAAAACCTTTGTTTAGCATTTGTATTCTGGGCATACTATTTGGAATTTCAGAGGGATCCTTACTGGGTCACTTTGTAGTATTCCTGACTGGAGATCTTAAGATAAGCAAGGTGACTGCTGGCTTGCACTTTGCTACTCTTCATATGGGTGGAATGCTCGGACTTTTAGGTTGGGGATCACTATCAGACCGGTTTTTTAGGATAGACCGACGATTTAGCCTTTTCTTGATTGGATTATCTACTGGAATTATGTATCTAATTTTTGGTCTTTTTTTATGCCATCCTTTCCTGAATCAAATCATAGTTTTTATTTTCTCTTTTCTTTTTGGTTTTGTAGCACTGGGCTGGGCTGGGGTATATCTAACAACAGTAGGAGAGGTTGCCGGTGATAGAAAAGCCGGAATTGCCACAGGATTAGCATTATTATTCATTAGAACTGGTATGATTTTAGCTCCACCTATTTTCGGATTGATAGCTGATAGGTATGGATACTATAGAAATAGCTGGTTAATCTTTAGTATTTTAATTATGATTATATCCTTTCTTTTTTTAAAAAAGAAATAATTACCAGGAGAAGTTTCTTTTTTGGAAACAACTCTTGATAGAATATTTCCAATTATTCAACCAGAAACTATAAGAAGAAGTTGTTATTGTTTTTTAGGAAGGAGAGAAAGAATCAATGAGAAAATTATTCGATAAAACTAGCATTAATCAGATGGAACTAAAAAACAGATTTGTACGGAGTGCCACCTGGGAAGGTTTAGCCAATCCAGATGGTTCATGCGGTGATAAGGTCACTGCTATGATAGAAGAGCTGGCATTAGGTCAGGTAGCATTAATAATAAGTAGCCATGCTTATGTTAATCCCGAAGGGAAGGGAAATAATGGTCAACTGGGAATGCATGATGATAGTCTTATAGCCAGCTATCAAAAAACGGTTCAGGTAGTTCAGGAAAAAGGAAGTAAGATAATTTTACAGATTAGCCATGCTGGCGGAAGGGCAATAAGCCAAAATCCCTATGGACCTTCACCAACTAATATCCCAGGCTATCAATGCAGGGAAATTACTTTAGCTGAGATTGCTAAGATTATTCATGATTTTAAGAAGGCAGCTTTAAGAGCGAGAAAAGCAGGTTTTGATGGTATTCAAATACATGCAGCACATGGATTTTTATTAAGCCAGTTTCTTTCTCCCTTTTTTAATAAAAGGAAGGATTATTATGGTGGAAGCATTGAAAATAGGGCTCGGATAATTTTAGAAATTGTTCAAATTATCAGATCAGAATTGGGTAATAGATTTGTAATTACGATAAAAATTAATTCTGACGATTTTATAGATGGTGGTTTTCAACCAGAAGAAATGATTCAAGTTTCAGAATTGCTGGAAAAAGCAGGATTAGATGCTTTAGAAATGAGTGGAGGTACTTCAGTAGGCAAGTATTCCTCTCACAGGGTAAACAAAGATGTATTAAAGGGCGATGAGGTTTATTATCGTGATGCTGCTAAGTTATTTAAGGAAAAAATAAATATCCCCTTAATATTAGTGGGCGGAATTCGTTCTTATGAGGTAGCCAGAGAATTGATTGAAGATGATTTTGCGGATTATATTTCTTTAAGCCGCCCCTTAATCAGGGAACCATATTTAATCAGACGCTGGCAATCAGGAGATACCAGAAGGGCTACCTGTATTTCCTGTAATAAGTGTTTTGCTCCTGCCCGAGAAGGCAAAGGTTTGTATTGTATGCTGGATAAGTAAATGAATTTAATTCAATTTAGATAGCAATCTCTAATTATACTTATTTTTGGGCAATAATAAAAACTCTTTCCTCTTTCTCAGGATTTTTAATCTTAGTATTTAGATTATTAATACCGGCAAAATAGATATTCCTCCAGCCGGTTGATTTTAATAATTTTCTTATTTCCGACATATCATAAGCATAGTTATACACAACCTCTTCAAAACGGTTATACAGATTACTATCTTCCTCTTTTATAAAGCCAGAAGCCCTGGTAATTGCCCTGTTATTTTCTCTGTCAAAAACCCCTTTTATTATTAATAAGAATTTTTTTGATTCATTGATATTGATACTATTCCATCTCTCCAGACCTAGCCTGGTATTCAAATCAAAAATAAAATAACCTTTTCTCACCACACTATTATATACACATTGAAAACAATCTTTTATCAAGGGCGTTCCTTCCAGGTGGTTTATGGCGTCATAACTTGATATTGCCAGACCGAATTTGGTTTCCAGAGAAAAATCGGAGGCATTTACTGCTCTAAATTCAGCTAAACCTTTCTTGATAAATTCTTTGTTATTCTTACGGGCATAGAAGAGCATATAAGGTGAGAGATCAACTCCCAGGACATAATAATTTTCCTGTAAGAATTCCAGAGCTAATTGACCGGTACCACAACATATATCTAGAACATTTTTATTTGTTTTAGAAATCTCCTGTTGTTGGTAAAATTTCATTATCGGTTTTGCTACTTTTTGGGCAAATGTTCCCCACAATTGATTGTATACTTTAGCGAAAGGCTTTCCATATACCTGAGCTATTATCTCACCTTCCTATATTGCTGAGTTACCAATAGTCGGGGTAAGCAAAAACATCTTAAAACCTAGTATACCACACCATAAGTATTTGCAAATAGAACACATGGCATTTTATATTATGAATCCTATCGGAATAGTTTTAATATGGTAAAAATTGCTCTGTTTGTTGTTTAATGAATTTACATATATTTAAGATTCTGTGGAATCATGTCTTGTAAATAAAGAAAAGCTATGTTAAATTTATTCTAGCAATGAAAAACAAATAAGAATAATAAAAGAAAATGAACCTGAATTTGATGTCATTTTAAGTATTGAGCATCTGAGGCAGAGTCCGAAATTGGTGAATCTCAAGGTAGAATAAGGGCCCTGCCTTTCTATTTATCTTGATGAGACAGGTATATAATAAATGTGGGAATTTTTTGTTGTTATCATTTCTTTTTTAAGTATTCCTTTATTGAATAAAAAGAAGATACAGATTGGTATAGCTATTTGTATTTGTGCAGCTCTTATGGCTTTCCTGGGGGGATTGGGATTATCAGATATTAAAGAAGTGATTTTTTCTACATTTTTTGATATAACAAAAGTGGAAAGATATATAGTGGTTCTAGAAATAGGTATTCTGGGTGTTCTTCTCAAGGAATATAAGATTATAGATGAAGTTATTAGGTATATCGTTGCAGTAATTAAGAATAAAAAAATAGTACTCATGTCTATTCCTGCCCTGGTAGGCTTGCTTTCTGTACCGGGAGGGGCTATTATTTCTGTTCCTTTTGTTGATAAGCTGGGAGATGAATCGAATTTATCAAGCAATCAGAAGGCTATTGTTAATTTGATTTATCGGCATATCGCTATGCACATTTTACCTTATACTATCGGTTTTTTGGTAGTGACCTCTCTCTTGCCACAGATTTCGATTTATAAATTCATAGGTCTTAATTTTATCTTTGTTATATTATATGTCACCATAGGCTATTTCTTGTATTTAAGAAAAGTAGAAAACAATAATATTCTATCAGCAAATCCTGTCTTGCCAAACCTATTAAAATTACTTATTTATACTGCACCGGTCTATTTAGCAGTATTTTTAAATATGTTTTTCCATATCCCGTTTTATATTGGAATAATAGCTAATTTGTTAGTCATATATTTTCTTCGACCGAAGAAGACTTTTTTATGGGATATTGCCCGGGCGTTTAATATAAGAATATTATTAGCATTGATTGGTGTTTATTTGATTCAAGGTGTTATCGGGAAAATGGAATCCATCTCTTCCTTGCTTTCCTTAATTTTTAATAACCCCCAGACTATTATGCTGGGTATTATTTTTACTTCCTTCTTCTTTGGCCTGACTACTGGTTTTCAACCAACAGCACTGGGAGTGGTACTGCCAATTTTAATAACGCTGCCCATTTCAGAAAGTCAACTATTACTTTATTGTCATTTCACTTTCATGTGGTCTTTTATTGGCTATTTTTTCTCACCGTTACACTTATGTCAGCTGTTTACCTGTGAGTACCTGAAGATTTCTACCATAGATCTTTACAAAGATTATTGGAAATTTTTTCTCTACCTGGTTGCTCTTCTGATAATAGATTATTTGATCCTGGGTTTATTGCTAAAATAATTGAAGTAAAGAAATTTTATCAGGTGCAGACAGAAAGCGACTATTAATTGTGATACCTTCAACATTTAATCTGCTCTCGTAGCAAAAATAAACCAAATATAAATGCATCCCTAACTGGTGGTCGATGTACTTCCTAATAAATGTAATAAATATATTTTTGATATCTGTTTTATCACTTAATGGGCTGTTCCCCTAAGACAAAAATTAATGCTCTATGGTATGAGTTAGGAGCAATACTCCAAAAATTTGTTTATACCAAAGAATGTACCAGTGTTCTTTCTCCAGAAGGGAAATAATGTTCCATACAGCTACTTTCCTTAATAACTATATCAGTTAGCTATAGATCTTTTTTGGTAGTGAAATGCAAAAGGATATATAGTAGAAAACTAATAAAAAAGGGGATAGAAGCCAGACGATAGGCATAGACTAGACCAAGTTTATCAGCAAGCCAGCCATAGAGGAAAGGCGCAATGGTAGAAGATAGCCCTTCTATAAAAAAAACAAGACCAAAGAGTTTTCCTCGGATTTGATTAGAGCTAACCTCGTTCAGCCAGGTATGTTGTGAAGGGTAGATACATCCCTGCAGTAATCCAATGGTGACCAATATTATAACCATGATAATCGGAAGAGTAGAAGAAGTAAGGGCAAGTATTAGTAAAGATGAAAAAATTGTGGCAATGATAATTAACTTAAGAGAATTAATTCGGTCAAGTATTTTACTGATACCTAAACTTCCGAAAAGTTCACCAGCAAAATAAATACTGGCAAACCAGGCAGAAATGCCAGGAGTTAAACCAATAAAATCTGTGGCATAGACTGGCAGGAAAGAGAGTATTGCCCATATTCCCAGTCCACGAAAAGCATAACTTATAAAATAGATTAAAAAACAGATTTTTTGAGTTAATTGCTCCTCTTTGATATCCACATTTGATTTGTTGTTTTTTAGTTTAGAGTATCCCCAGGCTAGAATAAATCCAGGGAGAGAAATAGCCAGACATGCTATCCTCCAACCCCAGAGCTGAACAAGCCAGCCAAACATTAGACTTATTATAGATAAACCCAGAGTACCGGCTACATTAAATAAGCTTAGATATTGACCTTTTTTACCGGGAGCAGCATTTTCACTTATCATGACTGTTGCCAGAGGGTGAAAAGTAGAAACACTAATAGCCATAAGTAAGAGTATGGTAATCACGAAAGGAAGGTGACTGATCCAGACGATACTGCCTAAAAAAATAGATGATAGGGTAAAACCAAAGGCAATAAAAAGGTGTCTATGATTGAATCGTTCTCCCAGTAAGCTAAATACCAGTGAAAAAATAGAGCGTAAAGCTACATGAATTGCCAGGATAAGTCCTGATTGAAAATAGGTGAAGAAGAATTCTTGACGTAAAAATGGTAATAATAAGGGAATAATAAAGAGATAAGAATCATTATAAGCATGACCCCATAAATTTATTTTTAGTTGAATATTTTTCTTATCTTTAATCACAATATATTCTTCATGTTATTAATAATACACTTAATATAGCATACTACTAAACAAAATAATTTCAAGGTATGAATTCATAATGGACTCCACTTTTGTTAATAGAAATAGGTGTAGTTTTCTGTTAAAATGAAAAAATGAAAAAGAAATTA
This sequence comes from uncultured Atribacterota bacterium, assembly GCA_964433555.1. Lineage (GTDB taxonomy): Bacteria > Atribacterota > Phoenicimicrobiia > Phoenicimicrobiales > Stramentimicrobiaceae > Stramentimicrobium. The sequence continues at coordinate 47,770 of CAYSRG010000004.1, forward strand.
CCATTGGGGAAATTAGATTTTTCATTATTAGAAAGATTACTGGGAAAATATCAAGGCAAAACAGATTCGAGGGTTATCATTGGTCCAAAATTAGGAGAAGATGCAGCCGTTATTGACTTTCCTGATAGGTATCTGGTGGCTAAAACAGATCCCATCACTTTTGCTACAGAGGAGATTGGCTGGTATGCTGTTCAGGTGAATGCTAATGATATTGCCACCAGAGGAGCAGTGCCCAAGTGGTTTCAAGCCACTATCCTTCTGCCAGAAAACAAGACCACCGAAGCACTTGTGGCAACTATTTTTTCCCAAATACAAAATGCTTGTGAGGAACTAAATATAACAATAATTGGAGGGCATACTGAGGTCAGTTATAATTTAGAAAGACCTATTATTGTAGGCTGTATGCTGGGAGAAGTAGAAAAACACAAGCTTGTTTCCACTTCCGGAGCAAAACCAGGTGATGCCATTATTTTGACCAAGGGTATTGTCATTGAAGGGACCGTAATTATTGCCAGAGAGAAAAAGGAAGAATTAAAAGCAAGGGGATATCAGAAGAACTTTATTCAAAGGTGTCAGAACTATCTTTGTAATCCCGGCTTTTCTGTAATAAAAGAAGCATTACTGGCCAATAGTATGGAAGTTCATGCTATGCATGATCCCACTGAAGGAGGCTTGGCTGCCGGTCTTTATGAGATTGCTCTGGCTTCCGGGGTTGGTCTTTTGGTGGAGAGGGAAAGGATACCGATTTTAGAAGAAGCAAAGATACTATGTAAAGAATATAGGCTAGACCCCTTAAGAACAATTACCTCCGGAACCTTACTTATCGTCACTTCTCTGAAAAATGCCCAGAAAATCATTACTATCTTAGAAGAAAATAAAATTAAGGCTTCTTTAATAGGTGAAATAAAAGAACAAAGATTTGGTTTGAAGATAGCGACTGGTGGTATTTGGCAAGACTTAAAAATTTCTGCTAAAGATGAAATTACCAAAATTTTTGCCTGAGCAATGATTTACCTATAAAGTTAAAAAATTGATTATTTAGTTTTGATTATCTTGCCAGATTTCTTTAGACGCTTATTATTAATTGATAGTTATAATATTAAAAAAGAATTATTGACTTTTTTACTGTATAGTATCATAATATATATGAAAAATAATTTATAATGGTGAAAAAATGAAGAACAATGCCCAGAGTAAACTTGAAGGCCAAGAGAGATTATCTACCTTAGAAAGGGCGATTAAGGTTTTAGAATATCTGGAGAATTCTCAAGACAAAAGTAGATTATCAGATATTGCCGAAGCTCTCGATATTCCTTACGGTACCACTTTTAATATCTTAAGAACCTTAGAACGGTATAATCTGATTGATCGTAGCAGTTCTACCAAGCAATATAGACTTGGTTTTAAACTATTTCAGCTGGGCAATCATGTAGATTATATCAGGGAATTACGGGAAGTGTCTTTACCCTTTATGCGAGAACTTACCAGAGAAAGTGGTGAGACTTCCCATCTTGGTATCTTATTTGAAGAATCTTTATACTTTTTAGAGATAATCGAAAGCCCTTTTACCAAAAAGACAAGAGCCACAGTTGGTACCAGCTTACCTTTGCATGCTCCCGCAGTAGGTAAGGTGTTACTATCATTTCAGCCAGAAGAAGAGAGAAAGAAATTGTTAGATAGTATCGATTTACCCAAATTTACTACCCATACCACTATAGAAAGGGAAAAACTGAAGAAAGAGGTGGATTTGGTAATTAATCAGGGTTATGCAGTAGATAATGAAGAAGTCTTTTTGGGAACTACCTGTATCGCTGCTCCGGTTTTTAATTCTTCAAAAAAAATATGTGCTGCCTTAGGTATAACAGGGGATTCCAGCCGTATCAATAAAAACAAATCTGCTTTAGTTAATATTATTCAGCATGAGGCATTGAATATATCTTTTAAATTAGGATACCAGCTAACTTAGACACACTTTATTGTGGAAGATAATAAATGATAAGGTAAAATAATATTAAGTTAAATGAAAATAATTTCATATATATGAATAATAGAGCTTCAGTGTTTTGTAAGTATATCTTAGATAGGGGGTGATTAAAACAAATATTTAAAATAATAAGAATATGGAATATATTATTTAAATTAGGAGGAAAAAATGTTTAAAAAAATATTTACCATTTTATTTATTCTGATTGCTTTAATGCTTGGTGGTGTTGTTTTATCTGCTTCGGCTCAGGAATATACCTGGTCTTTGGCCTCGGTGTTACCGGAAACTCATCCTGTGCACAGTGCTCTGGTTTACTTTGCGGATCAGGTAGCTGAAGAAACTAATAATCGAGTCAAGATTAATGTATATGGTGGGGGACAGTTAGGTCAGGAGAAGGATTATATTGAAGGGATTCAGCTTGGCACCATTGATATTACCAAGGTTTCATCAGCTCCACTGGGTCAGTTTTCTACATCATTACAGGTAGTTAGCTTACCCTTTATCTGGAGGAACTTAGAACATCAACATGTCGTTCTCAGGGGACCGGTTGGAGAAAAGTTAATGGCCGATTTAGAGGAAAATAATTTCAAAGGACTCGCTTTTTACGACGCAGGCTTCCGGAATATTACCACTAAAACAAAACCCATCAAAGTTCCGGCTGATCTTAAAGGATTAAAAATCCGCGTTATGGAGAGCGCTCCCTTAATTGATACCATTAATGCCTTCGGTGCTACAGCCGTACCAATGGGTCAATCCGAGGTATATGTTGCTTTGCAACAGAATGTAATCGATGGCTGGGAAAATAATGAGCCGACAGTCATATCATTTAATATGCAGGAGGTTTGCCCCTATTATGCTTACACCAGACATACTTCCATTCCCGATATTTTAATTATGAGAAAAGACCTTTTTGACTCCGTACCAGCTGATATACAGGAAGGTATAATGAGAGCAGTGGAAAAGTCCATTCCCTATCAAAATCAAAAATGGGCTGATTTTGTAGGTGAGGCCATAAAGCAATTAGAAGAAAAGGGCATGATGTTCAATGAGGTTGATGATATTACCGAATTTCAAGAAATTGTTCAGCCTATTTATGAGAAATATGGCCAAACTATCGGTATGGATTTGATTGACTCTATTGCGAGCTATTAACCATAACTTAATAAATAAATATTAGATATAGGAAAGCAAAACTTATATTTATGGATTTCAGGGAGGTTAGCCATTAATAAAAGATGGCTAACCTCCCCCCATAATCTAAAAAATTAATGGCATGTGTGAGATCAATGTTAGAGAAGATTACCAATTTATTCAATAAGCTTGAACGTGTTATCACCAGAGTAACAGCTATCATGATTATCTTGTTGTCTATTCTAGTAAGCTGGCAGGTTTTCGCTCGATATGTATTGAATACCGGGCAATTCTGGGCTGAAGAAGTATCCATAACTACCATGATGTGGATTGCTTTTCTGGGAGCATCTGGTGGTATCTGGACTAATTCACATATTGGTTTACGATTTTTTGTAGGGCTGTTGCCAGATAAAGTAAAAAAAATAATTAATATTATAAACTTTTTAATTATTAGTATTTTTTCACTGTTATTATTTAATTATGGCATTATTTTAGTTCAAAAAACAATGAGCGGCAGATTATCGGCTACAAATATTCCTATCGGCTATGCCTATGTAATTATTCCCATATCAACCGCTTTCATGGTGATTTTTTCTTTGTGGAAAAGTTTTCATGCGCTATTGACATTTTATCATGAACATAAGGTAAAATAGGAAAGGTTAGCAATGTCTCCGATATTAGTTTTAGCATTATCTTTTGTTATTTTATTACTGATAGGAGTGCCCATTTCTTTTTGTCTGGCAGTCTCGGCAATGTTAACTACCTGGAGTATGGGATTGCCTCCGGTTATGGTTGCTCAAAGGGTAGCAGCTGGTGTGCAGTCTTTTCCCTTGATTGCTATACCACTTTTTGTTTTAGCTGGATCTATTATGGCCAAAGGTGGAGTTGCCAAAAGAATTGTCGATTTTGCCTATATTATTGTAGGACCTTTTCGTGGTGGGCTGGCTATGGTTAACTGTGTAGAATCCATGTTTTTTGGCGGAGTTTCCGGATCTGCAATTGCGGATATTTCTTCCACCGGTCCAATTATGATACCTATGATGGAGAAGAAGGGTTATGACCGGAATTTTGCAACCGCTTTAACTGTTACCTCAGCAGTGCAGGGAATAATTATACCTCCCAGTCACAATATGGTCATTTTTGCCATGTCAGCCGGTGGTGTCTCCGTAGCTCGGCTCTTTCTAGCAGGATACTTTCCTGGTATAATGATAGGTATTGGACTTATGATAACCAGTTACATTATTGCCTTAAAGAGAAATTACCCGAATGAAAAGAGACCTCCTTTAAAGGAATCACTTAAGATAGCTTTTGACGGATTGCTAAGTATTATGGCTGCTTTTATTATTGTGGGAGGTATTGCTTTTGGCATATTTACTGCTACTGAAGCCTCTGCCATAGCGGTACTATATGCAGCCTTCCTTGGTATTTTTATCTACAAGGAGATAAAACTTAAAGATTTATGGCCTTTGGCAATCGAAAGTGTAAAAACAATTGCCTGTGTACTTTTTCTAATAGGATCTGCTTCCGCCTTTGGGTGGGTTATTACTTATTTAAAAATCCCGACCATAGTGACTAACTTCTTTTTGGGGCTAACAAGTAGTCCTTTTATAATTCTATTATTAATAAACCTATTATTGCTAATACTTGGTATGATTATGGATGTTGCTCCCTTAATTGTTATTGTTACACCTGTGATACTGCCAGTTGTACAGGCGCTTGGTATGAGTTCAGAAACATTTGGCATAGTATTATTAATCAATCTGGGGATAGGCTTAACAACGCCACCTGTTGGTGCTGGTCTTTTTGCTGGCTGTGCCATAGGAAAAATTACCATGGAAGAGGCAGCCAAAGCAACACTCGTTTTCTGGCCATCGATGGTTATTGCGCTTTTATTAGTTACGTTTATTCCCTGGCTCACAATGTTTTTACCAAATCTGATAAAATAAAGAATGTTCTTTAAAAGACAGTATCAATTAAAGTAAACACTTACTAAATTATAATGGAGGTACCAAGGAAATGGAGATAAGATATGCAGTTCATCCGGATGATTTTATCTATTATGACACAGAACTTATTCGAGAGGAATTTTTAATTCAAAATTTGTTTATTCCCGGCCAGATTAACATGGTTTATAGTCATAATGATCGGATTATCATTGGTGGTCTTACCACTGTTGATACTCTTTCATTAGAGGCGGGAAAAGATATCAAGGCTGATTATTTCTTGGAACGCCGGGAGATGGGAATTATCAATATTGGGGGAAAGGGTTCAGTTAATGTGGATGGGAAAAAATATACTCTTGAAAATCAGGATGGTCTTTATATTGGCATGGGCTCCAAAGAGATATTATTTTCTGGGCTGGATCCCCAAAATCCTGCTAAATTCTATTTTAACAGTGCCACTGCTCATTATTCCTATCCTACTCAGAAGATAGCTATTAACTCTGTGGAGGCGGTTCATCTTGGTTCTATTGCTGAATCTAATGAGAGAACCATTTATAAATATATTCACCCTGAAGGTGTAAAAAGTTGTCAACTGGTCATGGGAATGACCATTTTGGAACCCGGTAATGTCTGGAATACCATGTCCTGCCACACTCATGAAAGAAGAATGGAGGTCTATCTTTACTTTAATATGCCAGAAAACAGAGTAGTTTTTCATCTCATGGGTTGCCCCAGTGAGACCAGGCATATCACCGTGCGCAATGAAGAGGCAGTTATTTCACCCAGCTGGTCAATACATTCAGGTGTAGGAACCGGAAATTATACCTTTATCTGGGGAATGGTGGGCGAAAACCAGGCTTTTGGTGATATGGATGATGTGGAGATGGATAATTTACAATAGAAATATTATTAGACCTGAACCTTATCCTATCTTTAGTAAAAAATTGATTAATAAATAGGTAATAATAGTGCTTTAATATCTCTATTGAATTTTATAAGCCATGAACTACTACTAAAGGCTTGTATGTTTTTTCTATGGACAAGAATGCTAACAAATATTTTCCCAAACTTATAAATTTTTATAGTATAATCTTAAGAGAGTTATCTAACGTGAATAGGTATCAGAAAAAGGTTATTTTTAATTTTCAGATAAGATGCTTTTGAATTAGAATATTTTAGAATGTATAAAAATCAGAAGAGGTTAGCTAAAATGGAAAAAACCGGATACATCATTTTAATCATAGTTGCTATAGCCTGGATAGTTGCCTGGATTATTGGGATGTTTCAGAATATATGGATAGGAGTTATTGGTCTGGTAATGTTAATTGGCCTAGGATTGCTTTTTCTAAAAGCATTACGTGATAGAATGAAAAGTCATCAGGATGATCGCTATTCCAGGGATGTTGAAAAATAAGGGGGGTAAAAGTGTAAGATGCTATTAACGACTCAGGATCAATTTTCCGAATATGAAATTATTCAAACCTTAGGATTGGTTAAGGGCAATACAGTACGTGCCCGTCATGCTGGCAAAGACATACTTGCTACCTTCCGTAATGTGGTAGGAGGAGAAATTGAGGAGTATACCAAATTACTTGCTGAATCCCGGGAACAGGCGATTGATCGCATGACGATGATGGCTAAAATGATGGGAGCAGATGGCATAGTGGGTATTCGCTTTACCACCTCTTCTATTATGCAGGCAGCATCAGAGATGTTTGCCTATGGCACTGCCGTTAAGCTAAAGAAAAAATAGACAGATTCCCTATTGCCAGGAATATTATCAAGAAGAATCAAATTATAGGGATGTCATGGCAAAATATCTTTTAGCTACATATATAACAATTAGGTTAGTTTTTCTAAAGATAAAATGATAGTTTGGACTAGAATAATAAAATTTTAAATATCTCATCAAATAATTTCCCCCTAATATAAGAGGATAAGATAAACAAAAGTATTGACATCTTATTTTTAAGTATGATTTTAGAGTCTCTTCCCCTGAAGAATATGGAGAAATTTTATAAGCCTTTTTCACCCTACATTACCACCAATATTAATAAAAATTTAAATAGTATAGTAAAAAATCTAATTCTATGCGAGAATAAAAAGTAAATTTTTTATATAATTAGAGTTATTATTGCTCTGGACAGGATTTAATGAAGGAGTAGGAGTGCCTTGCATTGATTAAATTGTTAAAAAATTTGAGACCATACTGGTTATCAATAGCCGGGATAATACTTTTTGTCTTTTTACAGGCCATTTCAGAATTATTTTTACCCACCCTTATGTCGGATATTGTGGATGTAGGGGTAGTTAATGGGGATATAAATTTCATTTTAAAAATCGGAGGGCGGATGCTCCTGATTGCCTTTATAGCAATGATAGCCTCTATTTATGGTAGTTACCTGGCATCAAGGGTATCCATAGGATTTGCCAGAGACCTTAGAAATAAGGTTTTTACTAAGGTAGAAAGTTTTTCTTTGGAGGAATTTAATAAGATAGGGACTGCTTCTCTCATAGTCAGGACCACCAATGACATAACTCAGATGCAGCAGTTAACCATTACTTTATTTAGAATGTTTCTCAGAGCTCCTTTGCTTTTTGTGGGCGGTATCATTATGGCCATCTCTAAAAACACCGAATTAGCACTACTTTTAGTTGTTATTTTACCTGTCCTGGCTGTCATTGTTTTTTTTGTAGCTAAAAAAAGTATGCATCTTTTCAAATCAATGCAAACGAAGATTGATAAACTTAGCTTAGTTCTCCGGGAATATCTAACCGGTATAAGGGTTATAAGAGCATTTAATAGAGAAGAGTATGAAAAGAAAAGATTTAATAACAGCAATTTTGAATTAACGGACACAGCAAGAAAGGTCAATACGCTCATGGCTTTGTTAATGCCTTTGATGACCTTGATTCTTAACTTGACCATTGTAGCTATTATCTGGTTAGGAAGCATAAGGATTGAATCCGGCAGCATGCAAGTGGGAGATTTGATGGCCTTTGTGCAATATGCTTCACAAATAATGTTTTCCTTAATTATGTTTTCCATGATGTTTGTCATGATTCCCAGGGCTTCTGTTTCCGCTGTTAGGATTAATGAAGTTCTAGATGTGGAACCAAAAATTAAGGATCCAGCGTTATTAGAACAAAGCGCATGGGCCACTCATAATGCTGGTAGCTTCCAGAATGTAATTCCAGCTAAAAATAGAAAAGGATATTTGAAATTTGATAAGGTCTGTTTTGGTTATCAGGACGCTACAGAATATGCTATTAAAGATATTTCTTTTCAAGCCAATGCCGGTGAGGTTACTGCCATCATTGGAAGTACAGGATCAGGAAAATCAACCTTAATTAATCTTATACCAAGATTTTATGATGTATCAAAGGGGAGCATTTCCATTGATGGTACAGATATTAGAGATATTGCTCAAGAAAGGTTGCATGAGATGATTGGATTGGTTCCCCAGAAAGCTATTCTTTTTACCGGGACTATTACTGAAAATATAAGTTTTGGAAACAATAATATCTCTCACGAGGAAATAAAGAGGGTAGCAGAGATTGCTCAAGCTGCCGAATTTATTGACAGGATGCCAGAAGGCTATAATTCTTTAATTGCCCAGGGTGGCACCAATTTATCAGGAGGAGAAAAACAACGTTTGTCCATTGCCAGAGCTTTAGCCAAGCATCCGGATATCTTTATTTTTGATGACAGTTTTTCGGCTATTGATTTTAAGACTGAGGCAAGGTTAAGGGAAGAATTAAAAGATGAGCTGAAAGATAAAACTGTATTAATAATTGCGCAAAGGGTAACTACAGTAATGAGTGCAGAGCAAATTGTTGTTCTTGATAAAGGTGAGATTGTTGGTATAGGCAAACATCATGATTTAATAAAGAGTTGTTCAGTATATAAAGAGATTGTAGCTTCACAACTCTCAACAGAGGAAATATATGATTGAAAAACAGAAAAAACCAACTATGGTCATAAAAGGATTTGGACGTGGTCCTGGAAGCCATCGGGGCTTAACTTCACCGGTGGAAAAACCCAGGGACTTTAGGGGAACATTAAAACGATTAATTGGTTATTTAAAACCACATTGGTCTAAGATTGTATTCGCTTTTGCGGCATCAATAATCAGCTCGATGTTTGTTATCGTAAGTCCTAAAATTATGGGTAGAGCTACCACTAAATTATTTGAAGGGTATCTTCTAAAAATAAAACAGATTCCAGGAGCAACCATTGATTTTGATTATATTCTGAATATTATTTTTATTTTAATAGGACTTTACCTTTTCAATGCCCTTTTTACCTATCTACAGCATTATATAATGGTTGGGGTTACCCAGCAAATTGTTTATGAGATGAGAAAAGGAATCAGCTCTAAGCTGTCACGGCTGCCTTTGAGTTATTTTGATAGCAGAACACACGGGGAGATTCTCAGCCGGGTAACTAATGATATCGATACAGTAAGCAGTACGCTACAACAGAGTATTACCCAATTTATCACTGCTCTAGTATCTTTGATAGGCATTGTCATTATGATGCTGACTATTAGCTCTTTTTTATCTTTAGTTATCTTTTTTACCCTGCCGTTGAGTATAGTAGTTACTAGAATCATTGCCGGGCAATCACAAAAATATTTTAAAAGACAGCAGAACCTCCTAGGTCAATTAAATGGTCATGTAGAAGAAATGTATACTGGTCATGAGATAGTAAAAGTATTTAATTATGAAAAAAAATCTATTGATCAATTCAATCAACTCAATGAGCAACTATTTGATACTGGCTGGAAAGCCCAATTTATTTCTGGAATTATTATGCCTCTCATGATTGCCATCAGTAACCTCAGTTATGTCTTTGTGGTTATTATGGGAGGAATTGCCGTAGCCCGGGGAACAATCACTATTGGTAATGTTCAGGCTTTTATTCAGTATTCCAGACAATTTACTCACCCTATTGTTCAAACAGCCAATATAGCTAATATTATTCAATCTACTATCGCTGCTGCTGAACGTGTTTTTGAGGTATTAGATGAACCTGAGCAGATACCCGATAAGGATACTGTAGTCCTTTTCTCTAAGCCGGATGGTAATATTAAATTTGAGCAGATTAATTTTGGCTACATTCCTGAGAAAATAATTATTAAGGATGTAAATGTGGAAGTGAAAAAAGGTCAAACCATTGCTATCGTAGGCCCTACCGGGGCGGGAAAGACCACATTGGTAAATTTGCTTATGCGTTTTTATGAAATTAACAGTGGGAAAATTACTCTGGACGGTATTAATATCAGTGATTTGAAGCGTACCGAATTAAGGAGTCTTTTTGGTATGGTTCTTCAAGATACCTGGTTGTTTAAAGGTACTATTAAAGAGAATATTTCCTATGGTAAAGAAAATGCTACTGAAGAAGAAATTATCAGAGCAGCAAAAATGGCTTATGCCGACCATTTTATTAGCACACTTCCGGCTGGTTATAATACCATTATTGATGAGGAGGCAGGCAATCTTTCCCAGGGACAAAAGCAATTATTAACTATTGCCAGGGCTATTCTGGCTAATCCAACCATATTAATTCTCGATGAAGCTACCAGTAGTGTTGATACCAGAACAGAAATACTTATTCAAAAGGCTATGCTTAGCCTTATGCAAGGGAAAACCAGTTTTGTAATTGCACATCGTTTATCCACTATCAAGGAAGCGGATATGATTCTGGTAATGAATAACGGCAAAATCATAGAAAATGGTACACATGAAGCATTGCTAAAGCAGAAGGGATTTTATGCCGATTTATATAATAGCCAATTTGTGGGCTTGAAGCTTAATAAGTAATACTTACAGAGAGAAAACTATTGAAGAGGAGTAATTTTATTTCACGAAAACATTAAGATGCATAATTATATAGAGCTTGGATTTGGGAATGGATAATGAAAAAAACAATTTTCTTCACACTGCTGTTTATATTAGTGATCTTAACTATGAGTCTGGAATCATCTTCTATTGGTGTACAGGTAAAGGAATATCTTGAGCATAAATTTCCGGCAATCTTTACCATATATCTATCTTCTTTGCAAGACTTAGACGAATATGAAAAAGAATTTATTGATCTTCTTGAAAAATTGCCTGCTACCGAACAGAGGATTTTTACTAGAGAAGTTTATGAAGATGGCTTTTCTATAGAATTGCTAGAAAAACTAAGAGGCTGGCGGAAAAAAGTGGAGAAACCATTCTTAAAAGTAGCCTATCCTGTGCAGAGCGGACAGAAGATAAGCGGAAATCCTATTTTTGTCTTTGGTTGTACTACTCCTTTTCGGGAAGTCACAGTATCTGTTAATGGAGTAGAGGTGGAAAAATTTGATTATCGAACCGGAAATTTCCTTACCTTAGTAGAAGTGCCGGAAGGAGTGGAGTTTCCCATAAAGGTTACTGCTGCTCTCAATGGAGAAGAAACCTCACTGGAAAAAACCGTAATATATCAACCATCCTGGCAGGAAATGCCCATAGAACCACTGGCCATTCACCCTCTTAATGTACAGCCCAAGCAGAATCAGGTGCTGGAAGAAGGTAGTCAATTGAGGGTGATTATTCAGGGAAGTCCTCAAGCTGAAGCGGTATTTCGAATTGGAAATGATTTAAAAGAAATACCAATGGACGAAATAGATACTTTATCATCTCCTTTTGAAGGAAAAGGTGTTTACCTAGGGAGTTATATAGTGAATAAAGAAGACATTCCCTCTACTGGGAAGACAGATGCTCAAGTAATAACTGTTACTTTGAGTAGAGGAAATGAGCAGATTAGTCGGGAGCTACCAGGTAAGGTAATTTTTTCTTCTGGCATACCATCTCGCAAGGTAGAGGTTACCGGAAACAGGACAAGATTATACCGCATTAAAGAAGATTCATTTGGTCTTCCTGGTTCAACTCTCGGTGGAGATGGTTGGCTTACTCAGGTAATAGGCTTTGATTTATTACCAGGAAGTCGCTTTAAAATTTCCGGTAATGCAGGAGATTATTTCCGGGTAAAATTAGGAGTAGAAAATTTTTTAATCCATCAGAATGACGTTCAAGAAATAGAAGATAAAGAAAGAGAACACCAGTCCCTTCTTTCCCAAATCAGCTTAAAAGAGACTGAAACAGAAGCAGAAATTCGTTTTAGTGCTCTACAACATATTCCATTTTTAATAGAAGACGGACCACAACAATTGAGACTTATGCTATATGGTGTGCAACAAAGTGAGAATATCGCCATAGAAGGACAAGCTCCCTCTATTAAGGCTATAGAGTTTACCCCTTTGCTTTCAGATCAGCCGATTGATGATGTGGTGATAGATATTAAATCATATCACTTATTGGCAGGATTTAATTATTACTGGGATGATTCAGAATTGGTGATAAGTTTAAGAAGATTACCAGATATGGTTAAAGATAATCCGCTTAAAGGTAGAATAATAGTGCTGGATCCGGGACATGGTGGAGAAGCCCTGGGGGCTATTGGTCCAGGCGATGTTCATGAAAAAGATATAGTATTAGAAATCAGTAAATACCTTCAAAAATTATTAGAAGAGAGAGGAGCCAGGATAATAATGACTCGCTCTCAAGATACAAATGTTAATATACAAAAACGCATAGATATGGCTGTTGCCCAGCAAGCTGATCTTTTTGTCAGTATCCATGCCAATGCTCATGCTGAAGGGGCAGATGCCATCAATTATCATGGGCACATGACCCTTTATAATTATAATTACAATCAGAAGTTAGCTGAAATTATTCTTGATAATTTAGTAAAAAGGACCGGACTTCCCAGAGCGAGAGTATGGCAGAGACCTGACCTTACTGTTTTAAGGCAACCTCAGGTGCCGAGTGTTCTGGTGGAAACCGCTTTCCTGATGCATCCTGATGATAACTGGTACCTTCTTCAATCCGAGTATCAGCGGGAGCTGGCTCTGGGTATAATGAATGGAATTACTGATTATTTTCTTAATTTAATACTATCTTACTAAAAGGAAACTTTTTAGTCCACCTTTTGCTGCTTATTTTAACCACCAGCAACGAGCTTCTTGAGGGCACCTACTATTTGAATACATTTTACTGGTAACTGCTATGCTATAAGCAAATATATTATTGGAATTATTTTATCTAAGCAATATTACTAATAGTAGGAAAGTAAAATAGAATTTATAAGAAAAAAGTTTTATAATAAAGAAGAAAACTATATTAATTATTGTCCTTTTCAAATTTAAGACTGAGTTAGAATAAATCAGAAAAAATGGAGAAAAGGAGGTGGTTTATCTAAGGTTTCCTTCTGGTCAGGAAGGAATTTTTAAACAATTTAAAGTCAACTTTGTTGACTGAATTAAAATTTAGGAGGTATTTACATTAAATGTTTATTAAAAGTAAAATATCCAGAAGATTGATAATATTAGTATTAACATCCTTAATTATTCTGAGTGTAACATTCTTTATCTATGCAGCAGAAAAAGAAATCGTGGTACTGTCGTTTAATGATTTTCATGGTAGTCTTGCTCCTTCCGGAAAAAATGTGGGAGCTGCCAAGCTTGCCGATGCTTTAAAAACCGAGAAAGCTAAGAATCCTGAAGGAACAATTATTGTCTCAGCCGGTGACAGTTATCAGGGGAGCGCCATGTCCAATTTATTGTATGGTGAGCCGGTTTCTGCTGTTTTGAAAGAGATTGGGGTTGAGTTATCTGCAGTGGGAAATCATGAATTTGATTGGGGAATTGAAAGGATTACCAAATGGGCAGAAGATGGTAATCTTACTTTTGTTTGTGCCAATATTTATGATAAAAGAACAGGTGAACCAGTAGAATGGGCAGAACCTTATGTAATTTTAGAAAAAGCAGGAGTTCAGGTGGGATTCATAGGATTGGCTACACCGGAAACCGCCTACAAGACCCTTAAGGAAAATGTTGAAAATTATGAGTTCAGAAATCCGATAGATAGTTTAGCTCAGTGGATTCCAATAGTGAAATCAGAAGGAGCAGATTTAGTTATTGCCTTAACCCATTTAGGATCCTATCAGGATAAAGAGGGCAACATTACCGGTGAAGCAGCAGATTTGTGTCAGGTAGATGGAATTAATGCAGTTATCTCAGCCCATACCCATGCCACTGTTAGCGGATTAGTTGATGGCATACCTGTAGTTCAAGCTTATTACAATGGACGCACTATCGCTAAGATTGTCTTTACTCTAGATGAAAATAATCAATTGGTAAACGCAGAACCATCACTTGATCATCTCTATGAAAGAGCCGATACCCTTAAGGATGATCCTGATACACTGGCAATTTATCAAAAGTATGAGACAGAATTAGAACCAGTTCTGGGTAGAGTACTGGGTGAAACTACCGTTGAATTAGATCATGACCGTTATGCCGGGCCTTCTTTGTTAGGTGAGTGGGCATGTGAAGTTATGCAAGAGAAGGTAGGTGCCCAAATTGCCATGACTAATGGTGGAGGTTTAAGAACTGCCATTCCCTCAGGTAAGATTACTGCAGGTAAATTGTATGAAGTGATGCCTTTTGATAATACGCTTTATGTTTTGAAATTATCCGGAGCTGATGTAAAAGCCAATATCGAGCATGGGATTATGAATGAAAACGTTGGATGGATTCAGATATCTGGAGTAAAAGTCACTTATGATGAGAAGGCAGAAGCAGGAAACCGAATTATCAGTATGGTTTTGGCAGATGGTACTCCAGTGGAAATGGATAAATACTATACGGTGGTAACCAATGATTTCATGGCTACCGGTGGAGATAATTATAACTTTTCCAATGCTATTGAAACAAACGATACTTTCCTACCGATTAGAGATGCTTTGATGGAAGCAGTAGAAAAAGCAGGAGTGATTTCACCAGTAAGGCAAAATTGGTTAGCTGAGTTAGGAGTACCTAAAACTTATATTGTTGTTGCCGGTGATTCTGTCTGGAAAATTGCTCAAAAATTTGGCACTACTATGGAGAAAATTATCAAACTTAATGAATTGGCTAATCCGAGACTCATCTTGCCTGGACAGGAACTGCTCATTCCGGTAGAATAACTTTGTAATACAAAAAGCGGGTGGTCATTGATAAAAAACTTGGCTGCCCACTTTTTGTATTATATTATAAATCTTAAGCATTATTTTACTATAAGTATGAGCAGACAAGTTAACCCTTTAAAATCCTATGAGTAATAATCAGTAAGAGGATTCTAAAGAATGTTATATAGGACTAAACTCTATGAAAGCAATGCTGTTAAAGAAAATTGCGCCAATAAATAAAAACTCACTCATTTTAAAAGATATACCAATTCCTTCACCAGAAAAAAGAGAAATTTTAGTTAAAGTTAAGGCCTGTGGGATTTGCCATACTGAACTGGATGAAATTGAAGGCCGACTTACCCCTCCCCATCTACCTATTATTTTAGGACACGAGATTGTAGGACAGGTAGAAAAAGTAGGTCCAGTAGATGGTCGTTATCAGATAGGAGATAGGGTGGGCATAGCCTGGATAAATTGGGCTTGTGGCAAATGCTTTTATTGTAAAAGAGGTTATGAAAATTTATGTGACCAGGCTAAATGGACCGGATACAGTGCCAATGGTGGGTATGCTCAATATACAGTAGTGGCAGAAGACTTTGCATATCGGATACCTTCTTTTTTTTCAGATGTTCAAGCTGCACCTTTGCTTTGTGCCGGTGTAATTGGTTATCGTGCTTTACGCTTAACCGGCATGAAAGATGAGCAAGTCCTTGGATTATTTGGTTTTGGAGCCTCTGCCCATTTAGTAATTCAGGTGGCTCGTTATAAATTCCCTGAGAGCAAAATATTTGTATTTACCCGTCCCGGTCAAATTAAGCATCGAGAACTGGCAAAAAAATTAGGAGCATCGTGGATTGGAGTTACTGGAGAGGTGCCTCCTGAGCCATTACACTGTGCCATTGACTTTACCCCTGTTGGAAGACCTATTGGTGAAGCCTTAAAGGTTCTGGCTAAAGGTGGGCGATTAGTGATAAATGCTATTCGAAAGGAAGAGCCGGTACCACCACTTGATTATACTACCCAATTGTGGCAGGAAAAGGAGATTAAGAGCGTAGCAAATATTACCAGGCAAGATGCAGAAGAATTTTTACCCCTAGCGGCTAAAATTCCAATAATTTCTGAGGTGACTGAATTTAGGTTAGAAGAGATAAATGAAGCTCTCTTAATTCTAAAAAAGGGGAGAATGCAGGGAGCTGGAGTATTGAACATGGAACCGGGAAAATAGATTATTATTTTTCAAGAATTTAATCCAGAGATGAAGAGGGAGGAGGTGGTTGTGAAAAGTATTAATAGAAATATTGGTGAATAATTACAGTTGCTTGAGGGTGAATATTTTTTGAAAAATAATAGGAATGAGGAGATGAATTTAATAATGAAAAGAATAAAATTAACTATAAGTATAATTTTTTTACTATCACTTATCTGTGCAGTGACAGCAGGTGCATCGAAAGTATCCTTTTATGCTAATATAACGGCAATTGAACCAATTATGGAGGCTTTTGAAGCCAAAACTGGTATCAAGGGGGAGTATACCCGAATTTCTACTGATAAATTTCTGGCAACAGTACTGACAGAGTTTGAAGTAGGCAAACTACTGGCAGATGTAATACAGGCACCGATACCTGTTTTAGAGATATTGAAAGAAAGAGGCGTTATTTCATCCTTTACTTCACCAGTTGCTGAAGCTTATCCAGAATGGACACGTAAAGAGGGAATTCAGCTGTTTGGTATAGAGTATGTGGCACTTATTTATAATAAAGAATTGGTTAAACCGGAAGATGTGCCAAAACGTTATGAGGACCTCGCCGATCCAAAATGGAAAGATAAAATAGTTATGGCCAATCCCGCCATACATCCTACAACCATTTCCTGGTTGATTGGTCTTAAAGAGAATGTTTTTAGCTCAGAGGAGGAATGGATGAACTTTCTAAAAGGATTAGCTGCTAATAAACCTATGTTTGTGGCTTCTTTCGGACCAACACCGGCACCGGTGGAAAGTGGAGAAAAATTAATAGCAATTTCTATGCCCAAATATATTATTACCAAGGCACCTGCACCTTTGGACTGGGCACAAGTAGAGCAACCCCTTATGGGCACTCCCAGGGCTATTGCTGTGACCTCTTCTGCTCCAAATCCTGAGGGAGCAAAGGCTTTTATGGATTACTGGCTTTCCGACGAAGCCATGTCCATGTTGGCTGAAGATGTGGGTGAGTATGTTCTGGCTCCGGGTATCTTTCCACCGATTGAGGGAATGGATAAGGCAGAAGTTCTTGCTATTAGAGAACTTTCTGATGAAGAAATTCAACAATGGGGGAATGAATTTAAACAAATTTTTGCTCTTGACTGACCAGCAACGGTAATTTTGATAAAGGAGGATAACCGTGGAAATCCGGATCAAAGAGTTAAGTAAATATTACTATTCTGATGGGAAGACTATTAAAGCACTCGATAATATTAGTCTTACTATTCCCGGTAATCGGATATTTACTCTTCTGGGTCCCAGTGGTTGTGGCAAGACTACTCTGCTGCGTTGTATTGTAGGATTGGAAACACCGGATTCTGGAGAGATTATAATAGGTGACGAGATAGTCTGGTGTGGCAAGAAAGGGATAAATGTGCCTACTGAAAAAAGGGGATTGGCTATGGTTTTTCAGACTTATGCTATCTGGCCTCATATGAATGTGTATAATAATGTTGCTTATCCACTGCAGATTAAAAATGTCCCTAACGAGGAGATACGCAAAAGAGTGGAGAAAACTCTTCGTTTTGTTAAGCTGGAAGGTTTTGAAAAAAGACCGGCTACGAATATTTCTGGAGGCCAGCAACAGAGAGTTGCTTTAGCAAGGGCCTTAATAGCGGAACCCAAGGTTATTCTCTTTGACGAACCTTTAAGTAATCTGGATGCCAAACTGAGAGAAGAAACAAGAAAAGAGCTAAGGAACTTCCTGAGTGAGCTTAAGATTACTGCTGTATATGTTACTCATGATCAGATTGAAGCATTAGCTCTTTCTGATATTATTGCTGTCATGAATTCCGGATATATTGTTGAGATTGGCTCTCCCAGGCAGATTTATTTTAATGCCACTCACCAGTTTGTTGCTGATTTTATTGGTAGAGCCAATCTTATTAAAGCGATAGTTAAATCTCAACAGGAAAACCACACTATTGTTGATTCAGAACTTGGTACCTTTATCTGTCAGAAAAGAGATTTTCCAGTGGGAAGTAAGGTGATTCTTTGTATTAGACCGGAATTCATCTATTTAAAAGGAGATAAGGTTTCTGAAGAACAAAACATAATCACTGGACAGATAGAAAATTTGATCTTTATTGGAGAAGCTTATGAAGGAGAGATTAGTATTGGCAATGAACGCTTGATGATAAAAATAGAATCGGAGAGCTCTTTAAAAAAAGACGATACTGCAAATTTCGTGGTAAGTGCAGAACATTGCCTGCTGGTTTTGGATTGAATGGAGTAAAATAATGAATAAAAGTACTAAGGTAACGCTCATTTTGATTATTATAGTCGGTTTTTTAACCGTGTGTCCGGTAATAATGCTTATTTTGGGCAGTTTTTCCAGGGGACTGAGTGCTTTTGGAGCTTTTACTCTGGATAAATATATTGCAGCTTATACCGATCCAGATTTTGCCAGAATTATAAATAATACTATAATTTTTGTTCTTGGTTCTTCTTTTTTAGCAACTCTCCTTTCCCTATTTTTAGCCTATTTAAATAATAGAACAGATATACCGTGTAAATTCTTATTCAGAGTAATTTCAATAACGCCCATGATGATTCCCCATATACTTTTTTCAGTTAGCTGGGTATTATTACTTAATCCATCCAACGGGATTTTCAATTTAATACTTAAACAGGTCTTTGGTTTAGAGAATTCACCTTTTAATATTTATTCACTTTGGGGTATGATTCTGGTAGAAGGATTATTGGATATGCCTATTGCATATCTTATTATTGCTCCAGCTATGGCTTCCTTTGATGTAAACCTGGAGGAGTCTTCCAGGGTATTCGGAGCAAATACATGGCGGACTTTAGTCAGAATTACCTTGCCTGTGCTAAGACCGGCCATCTTAGCTGCTTTTATACTCTGTATTGTCCGTTGTATGGCTTCCTTTGCCGTACCCTCGGTTATAGGTATGCCTGGAAGAATATATGTTCTGGCTACTCATATCTATCAGACTATTTCAGTTGGATTTGCCGTAGATTACGGTAAGGCAGCAGCAATTGGTATGAGTGTTCTGGTAACTTCCCTTATCCTCATCCTACTATATCGATATTTAACTGCGGCCAGTGAAAAATATGTTACTATCTCCAGTCGTGGCTATCGCCCTACAGTTATTGAGCTAAAAAGGGCAAAAATTCCTTTGTTCTTTGTTTTAGGTTTACTATTATTCGTTCTGATAGTCCTGCCTGTTTTGGTATTAATTTATACCTCTCTAATACCTTATACTATGGTTCCCAGTGTCAGAGCTTTTTCCATGATGAGTCTACGTCATTGGTATGCAGTGATTAAAGATCCTATTTCTATTCTATCCTTGAAAAATAGTTTGTTTTTAGGAATCTTTGGTGCCACTCTGGGAGTAATATTGTCTATATTTGTAGCCTACACCATAGTTAGAATTAGAACAAAGATGTCAGTTATTTTAGAATCTTTAAGTTTTTTGTCTTTTTCTTTCCCCGGTATTGTTATTGGTGTTGGATTTATGTGGTTTTTTGTCCGTACCCCTATTTATGCTACTATCTGGGCTTTGTTAATTGGATATATTGCCACCTATTTACCTTATGGCATTCGTCCTCTGAGCAGTGCTTTTATTCAGATACACAAACACCTGGAGGAATCATCAAGAGTCTGTGGAGCTAAATCTTTGACTACTATGAGGAGAATCATTATTCCCTTACTCATACCCGGAATTGTCTCTGGATGGATTCTGATGGCTACGATATTCTTGCGAGAATTATCCCTGTCTGTGGTACTCTCTCGACCGGGAAGTGAAGTCCTGGCAGTTCAGATTCTGCGTTTTGCTGGAGATGGTCTCTGGGGAAGGCTTTCGGCTCTGGGAATAATTATGATTCTTATTTCTACCTCACTTGTGGCCCTGGTAAATTTTATTGGAGCGAAATTGAAACCATAAATGATATCCTATTATGAAAAATGTCTTAATTCCTTCTAATTTTATGTAACTACTTATTAGCCAGCATTAAAAAATGGTGAAACTTTCTCTTTAGGTTGACTTAATAAGAATAAGATTGTTATACTTGACACAATAAACAATTAAGGTTAATAGAATTTTTATGCCAGGAGGTTTAAAAATGAATGCTTATGAAAATATTAAGACCAGGCAAACTATCCGAGGATTTTTGCCAAAGCCAATTTCCAGAAGTATGATGCAAAAGATAGTAGAGGCTGCCGGAAATTGCCCCTCCTATACTAATACCCAACCCTGGGAAATGGTAGTAGTAAGCGGTGAAAAAAAAGAAGAACTGAGTAAAAAGTTATATAAATTAGCGCAAATTGATGCACCAATCAGTCCCGATTTCCCTTTGCCTACAGGATGGCCTTCTGAGATGGAAAACCGAACCAGAGAACATGGAGCCAGAAGGTTGAATACACTGGGGATAGAGAGAAAGGATAAGGTCAAGAGAGAGGCTCTCAGATTGATGAATTTTGAGTTTTATGGTGCCCCCTGTGCTGTTTTTCTCTTTATGGATGGATCATTAGGAAGCTGGTCCTTATTTGATATGGGCTTATTTGCCCAGAATCTTGTTTTAGCAGCTCATAGTCAGGGTGTGGGGAGTTGTATCCAGGCTTCAGTAACAGAATATGCTGCTGAAATTAAAGAATTTTTTAATATACCTAAAGAAAAGAAATTAGTAGCTTGTATTGCAATGGGCTATCCTAATCCAAAGGCTAGGCTTAATGAATATCGTAGTATCAAAAAAAAGGCAGATGAATTCTTTTTCTGGGATGAGTAAAGTGTGTATAAAAAATTACTTTAATTTAATGATAGTACTAAATAACGAAACAAGATAATGAATGTACCAAAAAGTAAAGGTGAAAAAATGAGCTTAAAAATATTTCAAGTTTTAGCAATCTTGTGTTTGATGGTGTTTACTTTCTTTGTCTCTGATTTTCGAAATAAAAAAGGTATGTTGCCTCTAATAAATATGAAACTAATAAATGTTTTAAAAATATTTTATTTAGTACCTATTTTTATTTATACATATGTAATATTAAATACTAAAAATATTATTTTCTATGATTATATTGGACTTTTTTGTACCTTTAATGGTGCTATTTTAGTAGGAAAAGCCAGGAGAGATTTAGGGAAATATCATACCTGGGCAGGACATATGCTTTCTTCAACCATGATTATTACCAGGGGCATATATTCCTTCATCAGGCATCCAATATATACAGGGATTTGTATATTTATATTGGGAGGGATAATAATTGGTATTAACAATAATCCCTTTTCTCTTTTTGCCACAATAACTATTATTGCATTTGTTTTTTTCATTGGGCTTTTTTTGATAATTTCAGCTGTAAAGGAGAGCAATTATTTACAGAAGATGTTTGGAGAGAAATATATAGAATATAAAAGACAGGTTCATGCCTTCCTGCCCATCAGAAAGTACAGTATTAGCAAGGATGTTAAGGCCGAATCTTAATATTATTAAATAAATTCTTATTAGAAAAAATTTGAAGATAGAAATTAATTTATAAACAAATAGCAAAATTATTTGACAAAATCAGAATATATTAGTAGAATTTCAAAAATTACCTTTTTTAAAGAAGCTAGTAGGTAATGATTGACTAAAGAGAGCCATGTTCTGGTGTGAGTATGGCAGTTAATGTTATCGAAACTCACTTCTTTCTATATCAGTGATGAGTAAAGTTTGATTAACTCAGTACGGTTTTTGAAACAGAATGAGGGTAGAAAAGATTAATTTTTCTACCGAAATAGGGTGGTAACACGAGAAAGTCGTCCCTATATGAGCTTGATTGGCTCAGGGACGACTTTTTTATTTAAGGAAGTATACCTAGGGTTCCGTTTTCTGGTAAAAGTCTGGACCAAGTGGTATAAAATACGAGATTTATCTTTTAAAGGTTTTCGTATTACACCGTGGGTAAAAAAGACCCCAGCGGAAGGTTCCTTGTACGATAAGAAAGAGCCTGTTTGCTGGGGATTTTTATTAATTATTGATATTTTTAGCAACATAAAATTTTCAGTGAAGCATATAAAATATAGCTATTGTTAATCGAAAAGAATTGAGGTGACAAAAATGGAATTAGGTGGAACTGAAATTATTGTTGAATGTCTAAAGCAGGAAAAAATAAAGGTTATTTTTGGTATACCAGGTGCGGCAATTATGCCTCTATACGATACCTTTGGAAAATATGAACCGCTTCCTTTTAAGAATATTCTAACCAGACATGAACAGGGAGCAGTTCATGCGGCAGATGGATATGCCAGAGCAACTGGTGAGGTAGGAGTGTGTGTGGTTACCTCTGGACCTGGTGCCACTAATCTGGTAACCGGATTAGCCAATGCACATATGGATTCGGTCCCATTGGTTGTCTTTACTGGGCAAGTACCCACTGCTTTAGTAGGTAATGATGCCTTCCAAGAAGTTGATATTACCGGAATAACTTTACCCATTACCAAACATAATTATATGGTCAGAAAAGTCGGAGATTTAGCATCAATAATAAAAGAGGCTTTTTATATTGCTCGAACCGGTAGACCTGGTCCGGTACTTATTGATATACCAAAGGATATTCAGTTAGCTAAAGGTAATTTTAATTATCCCGAAAAAATAAATAGGAAAGGATACAATCCCTCTTATAGGGGACATATTAAACAGATAAAATCTGCCGCAATGAAGATAATGGAGGCAAAAAAGCCGGTAATTATTTCCGGGGGAGGTGTTATTAATGCCAATGCTGCTCCGGAATTAATGAAGATAGCAAGCAAAACCAATATACCTGTAGTTAATACTTTTATGGGTTTAGGTAGTGTCCCCACAAACCATTTTCTGTTTCTTGGCATGCTAGGAATGTATGGCCGATATACTGCTAATCAGCTAGTCAGCAATGCTGATTTAATCATCGCCTTAGGAACTCGTTTCGATGACAGAATTACCGGTAATTTAAATCAATTTTGTCCCCAGGCAGATATTATTCATATAGATATTGATCCAGCAGAAATAGGGAAAAATATCTCGATAAAAATTCCTATTGTAGGTGATCTGAAGAATATATTGCAACAATTGAATAACTTTCTTGGGGGAAAAGAACATAATTTATGGCTGCAGGAGATACAAGAAATTAGAGCAAAGGATCCTATAAGCAGAGAGGATAATGATCCATTGTTACATTCCAGGTTTATTATGAAAGCTTTGAATGAGTTATTTAAGGGTGAAGCAATTATAGTAACTGATGTTGGTCAACACCAGATGTGGGCGGCTCATTATGCCCGGGTTAATTATCCTCGACATTTTATCTCTTCAGGGGGATTAGGAACTATGGGATTCGGATTACCTGCTGCCATAGGCACCAAAATAGGCTGTCCCCATAAGACAGTCATTTGTATTTCTGGTGATGGTGGTTTCCAAATGAATATTCAGGAATTAGCCACTGCAATTTATAACCGTTTGTCAATTATCGTAATATTGATGAATAATGGTTACCTGGGAATGGTAAGACAGTTGCAAGAATTATTCTATGATAAACGCTATGTTTCTACTTTACTTGCGGGGAATCCCGATTTTGTAAAGATTGTAGAAGCTTATGGAGGTGTAGGATTTAGAGTTGATAAACAAGAGGATTTTTTACCAATCTTAGAGAAAGCAGATAGGAAAAATCAATTTGTGTTGATAGATTGTCATATTCCAGCGGAAGAGAATATTTTCCCCCTGGTGAAACCCGATTCATCAATCAATCAAATGATAGGAGTTGATTAAACATGAAACATACTATCGCTATTTTAGTTGAAGATCTCCCGGGAGTAATGGCCAGGGTGGCAGGTTTATTTACCAGGAGAGGTTTTAATATTGAGAGTATTGCCGTAGGCCATTCAGAGATACCAGGAATTTCCAGAATGACTATCATCGTAAGTGGTGATGAAAAAGTATTAGAGCAAATAATTAAACAATTAAATAAGTTAATTGATGTTATCCGGGTAAGAGATATTCCGGCTGAAAATATTATTGAAAGGGAGTTGGTTTTAGTTAGAGTTCATGTCGATTCCCTGCCGGTTCGTTCAGAAATTATTCAATTAGTAGAAATATTTAAAGCCAAAGTAGTCTTTGTAGAACGAAATACAATGACTATTGAAATGTCCGGGGATGAAGAAAAAGTTGGTGGATTTCTGAATCTTTTAAAACCATTTGGCATTAGAGAAATAGTACGTACGGGAAGAATTGCAATTACCAGAAGCAGCAAAAATGGTTTAAAGGTATAAGCCCAAATAGAAGAATACTAATTCATGAAGTTAATTAATATTATAAAAAAGGTTTAAGTAGGAGGTATATTATGACAGATAAAATTATGATTTTTGATACTACCTTACGTGATGGAGAGCAATGTCCCGGTGCCTCTCTGAATACACAGGAGAAATTGGAGGTTGCCAGGCATTTAGAAAAAATGAAGGTTGATGTCATTGAAGCTGGTTTTCCAATTTCCTCTCCTGGGGATTTTGAGGGAGTTGAAACTATTGCCAATAATATAAAAGGTCCCACTATCGCTGCCTTATGCCGAGCAATAGAACAGGACATTAAATGTGCCTGGGATGCTATAAAATTAACTAAAAAACCAAGAATACATACCTTTATTGCTACCTCTCCCATACATATGAAATTAAAACTGGAGAAAACACCGCAGGAAGTCTTAAAACAAGTGATAGCAGCTGTGCAGCTGGCAAAGAGTTATTGTTCGGAAGTTGAATTTTCTGCCGAAGATGCCAGTCGTAGTGAGCCGGAATTTTTATATCAGATTTTTGAAGAAGCAATTAAAGCCGGAGCAACTGTTATCAATATACCTGATACTGTTGGTTATTCTCAACCAGAGGAATTTGCCAGGCTAATAAAAGGTATTAAAGAAAATGTACCAAATGTCAATCAAGCTGTTATAAGCGTACACTGTCACAATGATCTGGGATTAGCAGTGGCAAATTCACTGGAATCTTTAAAACATGGAGTGGGACAGATTGAATGTACCATAAATGGAATTGGAGAGAGAGCAGGTAACGCCTCCCTGGAGGAAATTGTCATGGCTATTCATACCAGGAGAGATTTTTATAATAAAACAACCAATATTGATACCCATCTTATTTACCCTACCAGTAAATTGGTAAGCCGTTTAACCGGTTTTGTCATTCAACCTAATAAGGCTATCGTAGGGAAAAATGCCTTCGCTCATGAGGCAGGAATACATCAGGCAGGTGTATTAAAAGATACCTCTACTTATGAGATAATGAGACCACAGACTATTGGACTGGAAAGCAATCAGATAGTTTTAGGGAAACATTCTGGTCGCAATGCTTTTAGAGAAAGATTAGCTGAATTGGGATATGAGTTAGATAAAGAAAAACTTGATAAATCGTTTGAGCAATTTAAACAACTGGCAGATAAGAAGAAGGAAATTTATAGTGAGGATCTTATTGCACTAATGTCTGAAATTTTAGTTACTGATATTACTGATATTTACGAGTTAAACTATTTTCATATTAGTACCGGAAATAGTATTTTACCAACTGCCACAGTAAGGCTGTCCAGAAAGGGTGAAATATTAGAGGATGCAGCTTGTGGTGATGGACCAGTAGATGCAGTTTTTAAAGCTATAGATCGTATTACCGGAGTCAGGGTAAAATTAACTGATTATTATATCAGGGCGCTGACACGAGGAAAAGATGCTCAAGGTGAGGCAGTTGTGGAAATAAAGAACAATAGTTTTTCTTATATTGGAAAAAGTATAAGCACTGATACTTTAGAGGCAAGTGTAAAAGCTTATATAAAGGCTATTAACAGAATGTTGAGTTTTAAAGTGAAAAAATAAAGAAAAATATGTATTCTTGAATCACACGAAAAAGTAACAGGGGTGTTTTATATGAAAAAGAGAATTGCTGTAATGAGTCATAATAAATTAACCAGGGTTATTGAAGAGACTATCAAGCCAAAAGAACTGAATAAGATTATCATTATTGAATCGAGCTTTAATAAAACCAGGGATATAGCTTTAGATCTTTGGGAAAATGATAAAGTGGATGTATTCGTATGCGGAAGCAGTAATTTGCAGATAGTAAAGGATGTTATCCCTGCACCTATTGTTCCCATAAAAATCTCAGGTTTTGATATCATGGAAAACTTAATTAAAGCAAAAAGCAAAGGGAATAGAGTTGTCATTATATCTTATAAACAGAAAGTGGCTAATAATTTTGTCAGGGAAGGGATATTTAATATAGATATCAGCGAAGAGTGTTACGGCAATATTTCTGAATTAAGATCTATCTTGCATAAACTAAAAGAGGATAAAGTAAGTATGGTTATTGGTTCTAGCCTGGTTTGTGATTTATGTGATGAGTTGGAAATTGATTCAATACTTATTTATTCTAAAGATTGTATTAAAAATGCAATTAATCAAGCTATACAGATTCAGGAATCTATTCAGAGGGAAAAATATAAACTAAAACAATTCAATACTATTTTAAATTTTACCTATAGCGGTATCATTGCTACTGATAAAAAAAATATTATCCAAATTTATAATCCTATGGCAGAAAATATTTTAGGTATACCTCGAAGGCAAATTGTAGGTCAGAATGCTGACCATGTTATTGAAAATTCTAGATTAGCACATGTTTTACAATCTAAAAGACCAGAAATCGATCAGATACAGAGAACAAATGGTCATCTGATATTGACCACTCGTATTCCGATAATTGTAGGAGATCAAGTAGAAGGAGTAGTAGCAACTTTTCGTGATGTTAAATCAATAGAAGAATCTGAACGCAAGATAAGGAAACAATTATATTCTAAAGGTTTAGTATCAAAATATACTTTTGATCATATCCAAGGAGAATCCCGAGTTATTAAAGAATGCATTAGTATTGCCAAGGAATATTCTACTAACGAATTTTCCATTTTGCTCAGTGGCGAATCTGGAACGGGAAAAGAATTATTCGCTCATAGCATTCATTATGAAAGTCAGCGGAGAAATGAGGCCTTTGTAGCAATTAACTGTGCAGCTCTACCGGAAAGTATTCTGGAATCAGAATTGTTTGGATATGTGGAAGGTGCATTCACTGGAGCTAAAAAAGAAGGTAAAGTCGGACTTTTTGAGTTAGCTCATAATGGAACAATCCTGTTAGATGAAATTTCAGAGACTCCGCTTAGTATTCAATCAAGATTGCTCAGAGTGATACAGGAAAAAGAAGTAATGAGATTAGGAAGTGATCGAGTGATTAAGATAGATACTAGAATTATTTCTACCACTAATAAAAATTTGTGGAATGAAGTTATTAAAGGAAAATTTAGAGAAGATTTATATTATAGACTAAGTGTCTTAGAGTTAAAAATTCCTCCCCTAAGAGAAAGAAGAAAAGATATACCTATTATTTCCAGGGATTACATAAAAATTAATTTTCGAAATCTGTACTACATCTATCAAAAAAAATGGGAAGAAGTCTTTTTATATCTTCAAGGTTTTGAATTTTATGGAAATGTAAGAGAATTACATAATGTATTAAAAAGATTAGCCATACTGATTCAGAAAAGAGAAAATTATTCCGTTGCCGAATTAATTAAAATATCTTATGATAAAAAAGAAAAAATGGTACTTTCCAAAAAAGCCCATAAAAAGGAAAAGGAGATAGAAAAAATACTGGAAGCATTGAGTTTAACAGAGTGGGATAAGGGTAAAGCAGCCGGGAGATTAGGAATAAGTAGAACTACTCTGTGGAGAAAATTAAAGATTTACGGTCTGGAAGAGTAGCATGCTATGTGTTACATAATCGTTATAATAAATTGTAATATGAATGTAACAAAAAGATTTTTTTACCAACATAGAAATAAATAAACCATACTTTTTAAATATCCTATATATTGGCACACTTTTTGCTTATATTAAGTAATCAAAGAATTGAAACTTTAAGAGGAGAAAAAAAGGAGAAACTAATTGCGAAATACAAAAAAATTAAGAACATTATTGCTCAATAAAAGAATATTGATTGCACCAGGAGCTTATGATGTTTTAAGTGCCAAGATGATAGAACAAATTGGCTTTAAAGCTGTTTATATGACTGGATACGGGACTTCGGCCACTGTTCTGGGGCAACCGGATGTAGGATTACTTACTATGACTGAAATGGCTATAAGAGCTGGGAATATCGCTCGAGCAGTAAAGATCCCTGTTATTGCCGATGCTGATACCGGCTATGGAAATTCCTTGAATGTCAGAAGAACAGTAATAGAATATGAAAAAGCTGGTGTTGCCGGTATCCAATTAGAAGATCAAGTTTTTCCTAAAAAATGTGGCCATATGTTGGGAAGAAAAATCATACCAACCAAGGAAATGGTTCAAAAAATCAAGGCAGCCTGTGATGCGAGAACAGACCAGAATTTTGTTATCATTGCTAGAACTGATGCTAGAACAAATCATGGATTGGAAGAAGCCATTGTTAGAGGCAAGGCGTATGAGGAAGCTGGTGCAGATGTTATTTTTATTGAATCTCCTGAAAATATTACAGAAATGAAAAAAATTACTGATTCATTTCCGAAAATACCTACTCTGGCTAACATGGTAGAGGGGGGAAGGACGCCTATTCTTTCAGCTGAGGAATTAGAAAGATTGGGTTTTTCTATAGTGATATTTAGTACTGGACCGTTATTTTCGGCTGCTAAAGGTGTAAAAGATTACCTGTATGAGATAAAAGCAAAGGGTACAACCTTAGCAAAGCTTAATGATATAATATCTTTTTCAGAATTTAATAAATTTATTGGATTACAACATTATCTGGAATTAGAAAAAAGATACCTGGTAGATTGAATTAAGATTTATAAATACTTTTATGCTTTTGAGTAGATATTTTTATATTTTACTTACATAGATATTTTAATAGAATAGATAACCTAATACAAATTAGAACCTATAGAAATTGAATAGGGAAGGAGGAAAAATGGGAAATAATATTGTAGAGAAAATACTGCAGGCCCATACAGATACTATAAATTTTAAGATAGGGGATATCATAAGTGTTAAGGTTGATTTTGCCTTTAGTAATGATATTACTGCTCCCCTTGCAATAGAATTCTTTGAGGAGTGCAAGGCTGAGGATGTTTTTGATAAGACCAGGGTAGGTATTATTCCGGATCACTTTACGCCAAACAAAGATATTAAATCTGCTGAACAGAGCAAAATACTAAGAGAATTTGCACGAAAATACCAACTAGAAAATTATTTTGAAGTAGGAAGAATGGGCATAGAGCATGCCTTATTACCCGAGAAGGGTTTAATTTTACCGGGTGATTTGGTGGTAGGTGCAGATTCTCACACTGATACTTCAGGTGCCTTGGGAGCTGTTGCCATTGGTGTTGGTAGCACTGATCTGGGCTATGCTATGGCTTTAGGTGAAATGTGGCTTAAAGTTCCACCTGTAATTAGATTTAATTATTATGGAAAGTTGAATAAGTGGGTTGGCGGAAAGGATTTAATACTGTACACAATTTCTAAAATCAGTGTCAGTGGTGCTAATTATAAGGTAATGGAATTTGGGGGAGAGACAATAAGAAACCTTTCCATGGATAGTCGTTTTACTATGTGTAATATGGCCATTGAAGCCGGAGCAAAAACCGGTATTATTGAGCCTGATGAGAAGACATTACTATATATAGAAAGTAGAACAAAGAGACCCTATAAGGTTTATAAAAGCGATCCAGATGCTAATTATGAAGAAATAATTGATCTTGATGTTGGTACTTTAGAACCGCAAATTGCTCTACCCCACTCTCCGGATAATGTTCATTCCATTAATGAAATTGGGGAAATAAAAATTAATCAAGCCGTTATTGGTTCCTGTACTAATGGCCGAATAGAAGATTTAAGAATAGCTGCTGAAGTCTTGCAAGGGCATAAAGTTCATCCTGAAGTAAGATTGATAGTTTTTCCTGCTACTCAAGCTATTTATCAACAGGCTATGCAAGAAGGAATAATCGATATCTTTATTACTGCCGGAGCAGCTGTAAGTACTCCTACCTGCGGTCCTTGTTTAGGTGGACATATGGGAATTTTAGCAAAAGGAGAAAGAGCAATATCAACAACCAATCGGAATTTTGTAGGAAGAATGGGGCATCCTGAGAGTGAAGTTTTTCTTGCTAATCCAGCAGTTGCTGCTGCCTCTGCCATTTTAGGCAAGATTGCCCATCTCGAGGAGGTGAAATAAGATTATGATAATAAAGGGGAAAGCTTGGAAATTTAGAGATAATATTGATACCGATGCCATTATCCCGGCCCGTTATTTAAACACTTCTAATCCCAAAGAATTGGCTCTCCATTGTATGGAAGACTGTAATGCTAATTTTATTAAAGAAATGAGTGCAGGAGATATTATTGTGGCAGGATATAATTTTGGTTGTGGTAGCTCTAGAGAGCATGCCCCCATTGCCATAAAGGAGGCAGGAGTATCCTGTGTTATTGCTAAGTCTTTTGCTAGAATCTTTTTCCGCAATGCCATTAATATTGGCCTTCCCATTTTTGAATCCATAGATTGTGCTGAACAATGCGAGCCGGGTGACATATTACAGGTTGATTCAGACAAAGGAATAATTAAAAATCTGAATAATGGCGAGATATATAAAACAAATATACATCCAGATTTTATTCAGAAGATAATATCCTTAGGGGGTTTAAAGGGATATCTTAAACAACAATTAAAAAGGAGAGAACAAAATGTATAATATTGCTCTAATTCCTGGAGATGGAATCGGACCAGAAATAATTAGAGAAGGCAAAAGGATTATTGATTTTGCCTCACAACAGGATGGTGTTCAGATTAACTGGACTGAATATCCTTTTGGTGCGGAGCATTATCTTAAATCCAGAGAATTATTGCCTGATAGCGCATTAAAAGAAATAAAAGATATGGATGCCATCTATTTAGGAGCAGTAGGAGATCCACGTGTAAAACCAGGTGTTCTGGAAAAAGAAATATTGTTAAAGCTACGATTCTATTTTGACCAGTATATTAATCTTAGGCCTATTAAATTATACAAAGGTGTTCCCACGCCTTTGAAGGATAAAAATCCCACAGACATTAACTTTTATGTAGTCAGAGAAAATACGGAAGACTTCTATATTGGAGTAGGGGGAAGGTTTTCCGGAAAGGTTAATCAAGATCAACTGGAGGTAACAAGAAAGTTATACCAGGCTAAACTTGAGGTTAATTTTGAATTAGACCAGGCACAAGAAATAGCATATCAAATTGGCTTTATTAGTAAACCAGGTGCCCACAGGGTGATTAAATATGCCTTTGATTTAGCCACTAGAAAGGGTTTAAGCAGGGTAACTTCGGTAGATAAGGCTAATGTGCTGAGTGATATTTATGGGCTTTGGAGAAATTGTTTTACAGAGATTGCCGAGCAGTACCCTAGTATTGAAACAGAATTTACTTTTGTTGATGCAATTACTATGTGGTTTGTAAGAAAACCAGAATGGTTTAAGGTTGTGGTAGCCCCAAATATGTTTGGAGATATCATTACCGATTTAGGAGCAATGATTCAGGGTGGTTTAGGTATTGCTGCTGGCGGAAATATCAATCCGGAAGGGGTATCGATGTTCGAGCCGATTCATGGTTCTGCCCCTAAATACAAAGGTCAATTAGTCGCTAATCCTATAGCTACTATTTTGGCTGGTGCTATGATGATGGACTCCTTAGGTGAGACTAAGATAGCTTCAGCAATAGAAAATGCTGCAGAAGAGGTTCTTAGTGAAGGAAAAGTAAAATCTAAGGATTTTGGTGGAAAGGCTTCTACTATAGAAATTGGAGAAGAAGTTATTAATAAATTAAAAAAATAATAAATTAATATTATTTTAAGTAACATTTTTTAAATTTGTTAATAGCATAAAATAATTAGAAAGTAGTGATAATTATGAAAAGAATGCTAAGTGTTCTTTCCCAGGGGATAACAAAATTAAATTTGATTAACGAGATTTTTGCAGAATTAAGTTCCATAATTCTAGCAATTATTGTTGTCTGGGGTGTTTTGCTCACCTATGTTTTTAAAAAGAGTGATATCTTTTCGGTGGAGATAAGTGAATATTTGCTGATATTGATATGTTTCACCTCAATAGCTCATATACAGAAAGAAGAAAGACATGTTAAAGTAGATATGCTTGTTGAAAAGCTATCTCCGGCAAAACGTAACAAATTAGAAATACTTACCTCATTTTTATGTGCAATATTTTGTTCTATTACTGCATGGAAGGCCTCTACAATTATGATCTTAAATTATCAAAGAAATTTTTATTCCACCTCATTGATTAAATTTCCCATATGGATTCCTTATTTGATCATATGTTATGGCTTTCTCATGTTGACACTACAGTTTTTAGTAAAAATCTATAATCTTCTTATTGAATCAGTTAATAAAACTGACCATTTATAGAAAAGTATTAAAGGAGAGATTTAGCATATGGATCCTATAATTGTTGCCATAATAGTAATTACGATATTTATACTGTTACTTCTTATGGGAGTACCTGTATTTGCTGCTTTAGGACTTTCTGGTACTATTGGCATTCTTATTATCCGTGGTCCCAGCGGTTTGCAGGCTATTCCCTCAATTATGTATGATAAAATAAGGAGTTTTATTCTTGTTGCCGTACCTTTATTTATTTTAATGGGTCAAGTTATTTTCCATAGTGGTATTGGGGAAGACTTATATACACTTGGTAGTCGCTGGTTAAATCGACTACCAGGGGGATTAGCTATGGCCAGTATTTTAGCTTGTACTATTTTTGCCGCTATGAGTGGGGTGAGCATTGCCGGGGCGGCTACCATTGGATCGTTTGCTATTCCTGAAATGCTCAAAAGAGGTTATAACAAGAGTTTAGCAGCAGGTTCGGTTGCTGCAGCAGGGGCTTTAGCCTTGCTTATTCCTCCCAGTGTAGGATTTATTGTATATGGAGAAGTAGCAGATGAATCAGTTGGAATGCTATTTATCGGAGGAATTGTTCCTGGATTAGTATTAGCATTGATGATGATAGCTTATGTTGGTATTTATGCCTGGCTTAAACCAAAGGTAGCACCTAAATCCATTGAGAGTGTAACCTGGAAATTGAGAATAAATTCACTTTTAAGAGTTTGGCCAGCTTTAGTTTTAATTATTGCCGTATTGGGAAGTATTTATTTGGGGCTTGCCACTCCAACTCAGTCTGCAGCAATAGGCTTTTTAGTAAGTATGATTTTAGCCCGTTTTGTATACAAAAAAATGGATTGGACTATTTTTCGAAATATAGTTCGTAGCTCAATGCTAACTTCTGGCATGATTTTATTAATTTTTATATGTGCTATGTTTTTTGGTTATGTGTTAACCTTTCTTAGGGTTCCACAATACATAATGGAATTTATTGCCAGTTCAGGATGGCCTAATTGGTTGTCATTGACTGCTATTATGGTATTACTATTTATACTGGGAATGTTTGTAGATGTGGTATCAATTATTACCATTGGTGCACCACTGTTAATTCCCACTGTGACAATGCTTGGCTACAATACTCTGTGGTTTGGTATTATAATGGGCATTACCCTTGAAATGGCAGTTATTACACCTCCTGTTGGATTGAATTTATATACAATTAAGGGCGTTTCGCCTCCCGAAGTTTCTTTGGCTGATATTATACGGGGAGTAATGCCGTTTGTATTGATAGAGATTATTGCTCTTATAATCTTTATCAGTTTCCCCAACTTATGTCTCTGGTTACCATATACTATGAAATAATTAAAAATAGGAAAAGAATAGAAAGAGAAAGGAGTGGTATGAAGAGTAATAATTATACAGATATATTTCAAATCTAATGTTAATTCAATATTGAAATTATTTATCACTATTAAGGAGGAAAATTGTGAAAAAAATATTTACTATCATAGTCTGTTTATTCTTATTTAGCTGTATGTTAAGCAATGGTTATGCAGCCCAGAAACTTATTGTTTCAAGTATGTTTCCAACCTCTTATACTTATCTGCTTAATCCAACATTGGATTTTTGTGAAAAAGTAGAGGCTTTATCAAAAGGCGAGATTCAATTTGACATTTACCACTCAGCACAGTTATATGGCGGTAAAGAGGAATTTGCAGCTGTTAGCAGAGGTGAAATTGATATAAGCATTCCTCACGATACATATCATACTGGTGAAGTCCCAGAGTTAGGAATTACCACTGTGCCTTTTTTATTTGACGATCTTGATCAGGCTATGTATATGCTTGACATTGGCTTGAAAGAGATGATCGGTCTGGTATTAGAGCAAAAACATAATTGCATTTTGTTGGGATGGGCGGCTATTGATCCTTATCAGTTGTACTCTAACAGCCCCATTAACTCAGTTGATGATATGAAAGGGAAGTTATGGGCTATTTCTGGTACACCTGCTGCCAAGGCCATTGAACAACTTGGTGGATCCACCACCATGATGAGTTCTGGAGAACTTTATTTGGCTTTACAGACGGGCACAATTGATGCAACAGTAAGACCTTTGTTGACTGGAGTTGGGAGAAAACTCGATGAAGTAGTAAAATATCTTACCCTTGTTCCTCAATTTCAGCCCTGGGGGGATTTGCTAATTATTAATAAAGATAGATGGGATCGTCTCTCACCAGAATTGCAAGAGATTTTAAAGAAAGCTGGCAGAGAATGGGAATATCAAGTATTCTATATGTCCAAGATGTATATCCAGGATGCAGTAAAGATTTTAAAGGAAAGAGGAATGCAGGTAAGTACTTTATCTTCAGAAGAGATGAATAAGTTTAGAGAAAAAATGAAACCGGTTGTTGAATGGTGGGTTCAAGAAGAAGTGCCCGATGGACAAAAATATATTGATTTTGTAGAAGCAAATCGTTAATCAATTAACAGGAGATTATTTAATCTTTGTAAATTTATAAGAAAAAATATATAATTTGATTAACACAAGAATGGAAGATTTGTTATTTATATAGATTTATAATAACAGATCTTCTATTCTTTTATCTTTGAGCAATACTTCTTTTAACTCTTGGTCAGAATATTAAAATAGAAAAAGGAAGATTAAAGAAAAACAGTTGATTCTATTATTTACCGGAATTATATTAAATATTATTGGAATTATTGGTGTGGTGATACCAGCTTTACCTGGTATTGTGTTGAACTATATTTCCTTGGTTTTGCTTTATATCATTAAAGGAGAAGAAGCACTTAGTCTTATTATTCTGGTAACATTCGGTATTTTAACATTATTGGTTACTATGCTGGATTATATTCTTCCCTTGTTAGGGGCTAAAAGATTCGGTGCATCACGTACTGGTATAGCAGGTGCAGTTGTTGGAATGCTGTTAGGTATTGTATTTTTCCCACCATTAGGCATTTTTTTTGGTCTCTTAATTGGTGCATTTGCAGGAGAACTAATAGCCGGAAAAGACCAGTACCAGGCGTTTAAGGCAGGAATGGCTACCTTTTTGGGAAGTCTTACTTCGATAGCAGTTAAGATAATCTTGGCATTAGTAATGACCTTCTATTATCTCTGGCACCTTTTTTAGAAATCTTAAGTTTCTCTATTATTTGAAATTTAATAGATGTATCAAATGGTGATTGGCTAAAAGTTTCTTTAAAATTTTTTGATAATATTATAAAAATGCTACCACTGTAATAAAGATATTGATAGTATAATTAAAATATAGAATTATTGAAAGTTAATATGTAAAATTTATTGTAGAGAGAAAAAAAGACAGGAAGGGTAAAAATATGGAAAAGAAGAGTGATATGGTAACCAGAGGAGCAAGTCGTGCTCCTCATCGTTCTCTATTTTATGCTATGGGCTATACCCCGGAGGATTTAGAAAAACCCATAATTGGAGTTGTAAATTCCTTTAATGAGATTATACCAGGTCATATTCAATTAAATGAAATTACACAGGCGGTAAAGATTGGTATTGCAGCAGCAGGTGGAACACCAGTTGAATTTCCGGTCATTGGAATTTGTGATGGCATTGCCATGAATCATAATGGCATGAAGTATCCCCTGGCCAGTAGAGAGCTTATAGCTGATTCCATTGAAGCAGTTGCCATGGCTCATCATTTTGATGGTCTGGTACTGGTGGCAAATTGTGATAAGATAGTGCCTGGTATGCTAATGGCGGCCGGGCGTCTAAATATACCATCCATTTATATCAGCGGTGGTCCCATGCTTCCAGGTCAATATACCAACAGGGATGTTGACTTAAATACTGTTTTTGAGGCTGTAGGGCAGTATCAGCAACAAAAAATGTCTTCAGAGGAATTAAATAAATTGGAACAGTGTGCCTGCCCAGGTGCAGGTAGCTGTGCAGGATTGTTTACCGCTAATTCTATGAATTGCCTATCAGAAGCTCTGGGCATGGCTCTGCCCGGTAATGGAACCATTCCAGTGGGCTATGGTGAAAGGAAGCAATTAGCCAAAAGGGTAGGGACGGCCATAATAAACCTGGTTCGTAATCAGATTAAACCCAGAGATATAATGACTGCTAAAGCCTTTGAAAATGCCATTACTCTTGATTTGGCTATGGCTGGTTCCACCAATACCGTATTACATCTACTGGCTATCGCCCATGAGGCTGGTATTAAACTGGAATTGAAGACTTTTGACCGATTAAGTCGTATTATTCCCGTTTTAACCAAGATCTCCCCCTCCAGTCATTTCCATGTTACTGATTTGTATTTTGCGGGAGGCATTCAAGCTTTGTTAAAAGAACTAGCTGAGGAAAACCTTATTCATACCGAAGAAATGACTGTAAGTGGAAAACCTATTGGGCAAAATTTTGCTCAAGCCGAGATAAAGAATACTGAGGTTATTAAAAAATTCAATGAACCTTATAGCAAGGAAAGTGGCATTGCGGTGCTTTATGGAAATTTAGCTCCGGAGGGGGGAGTGGTAAAGGTTTCGGCAGTAAATAAGAGTATGTATGTTTTTGAAGGAAGAGCAAGGGTATTTAATTCAGAAGAAGAAGCTTATCAAGCAATAATAGAAGGAAAGATAAAGAAGGGTGATGTAGTAGTTATTCGTTTTGAAGGACCAAAAGGTGGTCCGGGAATGAGGGAAATGTTAGCACCAACTTCTGCCCTTTGTGGAATGGGATTGGATAATGATGTTGCCTTACTTACTGATGGTCGTTTTTCAGGTGCTACCCGTGGTGCAGCTATTGGGCACATTTCACCTGAAGCAGCAGAAAAAGGTCCCATCGGTATGATTGAGGATGGAGATATTATAAAAATAGATATTTCTGGACGAGAACTATCAGTGAATTTATCAGAAGAGGAATTAAGAAGGCGGGAAGCAAAATGGTCTTTACCAGAAAGAAATATCCCGGCTAACCATTATTTAAGAAGATATGCTTATCTGGTTACCTCTGCCAGCAGTGGTGCGGTTTTTAAGGAGGTAAATTTTTCCTAAAAAAGAATATATCTAAATATAAATTTCCGGTTCTTTTCTTTTTCTACCGATTCTTTTCAGGAAAGTTTTTACTAATAGCGGCTGTTTAAAGATTACTTTTCGAGCATGGTGAGGACAAAGTTTAACACAGGCAAAACAGCGGATGCAAAGTTTTTCACGGCTTTTTAAACTATGCGGATCTATGGCTTTAACTGGACAGACTTCCAAACATTTTCGGCAATTCTGGCATAGTTCAGGAATAATTTGCGGGGCGTGGGTAAAAAGTATTTCACTATGTTTAGGCAGTAATTTACTTACTGGCAGCAATTCTCCCCTGATATTTAGGTCAGGTATGATCTTTAAATCTTTGCTGGATTCAATTTTTTGTTGGACTTGTTTCCCTAACTGTTCAGCTTTTTCCAAATCTAAAACATCCGGCCTACCCGGGGCGATTCTGATTTCTCCGTGAGAAAAAGCATGTTCACTAATAAAATTGGCTGCGGCAATAATCTTAAAACCCTGGTGGCTCATCATTTTAGACAATTGTTGTAAGGTTATTCCGGCACTGATGTTACCATATGTTACTACCAGAACCATAGCATTATTATTCCCTCTAATTTTCCAGAGTGCCGGGTATAAAATACTGGGTATTCTCTCTTCATAAGTAGGGATTCCCAGGATAACTGCTTCATTGGCGTTAAGGTTAAATTTAAAATTGTGACGTTGCTCGAGGGAGTTAAGATTAATAGTCCTCTGTTCAGAAATACCCCATCCTCTGGCGACAGCCAGAATAATCTTTTCAGTAGAGTGAGTTGGTGAAAAATATATCTTTAATAATTTATTAATAAGCAAAGCAAGCTCCCCAAAAAATTAAATAATTTAACTCATTACCATGGCCTAAAAAAGTCGCTTTTTTTATTTTAATGCAGTTACTTACTTTAGACAAGGGAAGGACTAAAATATTATGCTCAATTATTGCGGAAAAGATTAGGATGACAGAGAATAATCTATTTTTCCCGGTAATTGATAATCTGAAGAGTACCATCAGGATAATCTAAAGATTAATTTCAACTGATCTAAATAGCATGAGTCAAAATAAATAGTATAATAATAAAAAAGGAGGACTGAAATGTTATCATTGATAAAAGAAAGAAGAAGTATTCGCACCTTCCAAGATAGAGAAGTAGAACCGGAAAAAATTAACCAGATTATTCAAGCGGCTCTTTTATCTCCATCATCAAAGAATAACCATCCCTGGAAGTTTATTGTTATTGATGATAAGGCAATCCTTTCCAGATTATCCGAAGCAAAAGAACAGGGATCCAAATTTTTAGCAAAATCATCTCTCGCCATAGCAATACTGGCTGATCCTAAACAATCTGATGTTTGGGTAGAAGATACTTCCATTGCTGCAATATTAATTATACTCACAGCCCAGCACTTAGGTTTGGGCAGTTGCTGGGTACAACTTAGAAAAAGACATACTTCCACCGGTCAGGATTCAGAGGAATATGTAAAAGGCTTATTGAAAATCCCGTATAATTTGCGTGTTTTATGTCTGGTTGCAATAGGTTATACCGGTGAAATTAAATCAGAAAAGAACATTCCTAAACAAAAATTGGATGATATTTTCTAAACTATTATGAAAAGAAATATAGTTCTATAGAACAATAGGTAAAGAGATAGAAAAGGTATTATTATGAAAGAAGAATTTGGACTGGTTTTAGAGGGCGGAGGTGCCAAGGGTGCTTATGAAATAGGTGCTTGCAAGGCACTTATAGAGATGGATGTTAAGATAACCGGAGTTAGCGGGACCTCTGTGGGAGCCTTAAACGGTGCCATGGTGGCTCAGCATGAAATTGATAAAGCTTACCAGCTTTGGCATGATATTCATCCCTTGCAGATTATGAATATTGATGCAGAGAGATTACAAAAATTAGTTCATTTAGAAATAAAACCGGATGATATTAAATACTATTTAAAGATGTTGGGGGAAATTATTGCTGAAGGCGGGATTGATGTTACTCCTTTACAGAAGCTAATTAAAAAACATGTTAATGAGGGAAAGCTACGTAAATCTAATATAATCTTTGGCATGGTTACGGTTTCCTTTACCAATCGCAGGGCACTGGAATTATTTGCAGAGGACATTCCCGAAGGTCAGATTGCCGATTATCTTTTTGCCAGTGCCAATTTTCCGCTTTTTCGTTCGGCAAAAATTGGTGATAAGATCTATTTGGATGGTGGAATCTACGATAATCTACCCATTCGTATGCTGGTTAAAAAGGGTTATAAATCCTTAATTACGATCCAGGTTGGTGGCATGGGGAGAAAGAGGAAAATAAAATTAGATAATCTCCATGTTATCAATATTGAAGCTAAAGAAAACTTGGGAGGACCATTAAATTTCAATGCTGAAAAAGCAAGGCATAATTTAAAATTAGGCTATTTTGATGCGTATCGAGTTATGAAAAATTTAGCAGGCCATTATTATTATATTAATTTAGAACATCAAGAAGATTATTTTGTTGACTATTTCAGTCATCTTAGCCCTGAGCTGGTAGTAAAAGTAGCTAGAACTCTTAGTTTGAAGGAAAATATCCCCTATCGCAGACTCCTCTTTGAAAGGATATTACCCAGATTAGTAGAAATATTGAAATTACCAGAAGATAGTAGTTATCAGGATATTGCTCTAACACTGGCCGAAAAGATTGCCCTGGAAGTCGGATTAGATAGGTTTCGTATCTATTCTTTTTCAGATTTAATTGATTGTCTTACTAAGCAATATAATAAGAGAAAAAAAATTGATGAACAAAAAGAACATAGTTTAATTTCTCATTTTGGATTTCTTTCCTTGTTTAGCGGAGATAATATTTTGAAAAAATTAGTACAGAATCTACTAAGTGAAGAGATAATTAGTTCCTGGAAAGAAGCCCAGAGTAAAAAAGAAGATTAAAAGTTACCGGTGTGGAGAATTGATGAAGAAAAAGGAGCAGTATGGTGCAGAAAAAATTAGAAGATTTTTATCAAAAAGTTCTCCTGTTGGATGGAAGTTCCGGATTTTATAGGATTGATCGTTTTAAGGCAGAGGAATATTTTGGCTCGCCTGATTTAGGTTTATTTTTAGCTGGTAAATATAATAGTTTAAACATTGGTATTGGCTAACTAGTAAGTTCAATTTACCCGGTTCCAATAGACTCTTTTTCACTAATTTGAATTTTAAAAATGAAATGATTAGGATATTATCTTCAGGAGATATTAATGGGTAAGCCCTGGTCGAACATCGGAACATCTGGCTGGCATTATCCGCACTGGATAGGAAATTTTTACCTGGAAGATATTACCAGGAAGGATATGCTAACTTATTTCAACTCCCACCTTACTAGAAATGTGATCTGGAAAGATTAAAATTATTTATGGTGGAACTACCGGCAGATAAAAAGTATGTTTTTTAAATTTTGTGAACCAAAAAAATCATATTCCTGGCCGGTGATAACAATTCAATAAAATGGTTTTATTCTATATTTTGTTTATAATTAAAATAATTTAGTAAGATAAAGGAGAAAGATTATTATGAAAAAATTATTTTGGTGGCTTACCATTATACTTCTGTTTTTATCATATACCGGAGAGTTGACTGCTGAATTGGGGCAGGATAAGAAACAGGGGGAAGAAGATTTTGGGTATAAAATAGACAATTATAAGGCTGATGGAATAATTTCCGATGGTGAGTATGAAAACAGGTCAGTTTATAGAGATTTAGAGATTTACTGGTGCAATGATAACAAATATCTTTACATGGCTTTAAGAGGAAAAATAAAGGGATACATCTCTATTGGATTCCAACCGGGATCTATGATGAAGGATGCTGATATCATTATGGGTTATGTTCAGGATGAAAAGGTAGAGGTATTTGATTAGTATAGTACCGGTAATTTCGGACCACACCCTGCTGATGAGGAACTGGGTGGAAGTAATGATATTATATCGTACGGAGGGAAAGAATCAAATGATTATACTATCATAGAATTTGTGCGTTTGTTAAAGACTGAAGATAAATATGATCATGAGTTGAAATCAGGTAAAAATAAGATTATCTGGGCTTATTCCCATCAGGATAATCCTAAAGCCAGCCATGTAATCCGAGGTTATGGTGAAATTGAAATAACTTTAGATGAAGAGAGGGAAATACTCAACCTCTAAAAATTCTAATAGAAATATGGGTGGCCTACTTATTAATAAATTTTTAGCAATGGGTAATCTTGACAAGAAAAAAATATTTTATAAAATTTTTAATAGTGAGGAGGAAAATTATTTAAAATCAGGTACCTGTGCAACATAAGTTTAAAAAATTAAATGAAACAATTTAATAAACTTTTGGGAAAGCCTTAATTTTAAAATGAAGATTAAAATAATCAAACAAGATATAGGAGGTAATA
Source organism: uncultured Atribacterota bacterium (assembly GCA_964433555.1). GTDB lineage: Bacteria > Atribacterota > Phoenicimicrobiia > Phoenicimicrobiales > Stramentimicrobiaceae > Stramentimicrobium. The sequence goes on from CAYSRG010000004.1 coordinate 89,966, forward strand.
TTGATGAATCAAAAAATTAAAGGTTTTTTATTTTTTAACATGGTCTTTTTAATAGCTATTTCTTTGCTTTCTTTTTCTTCCCTGGCACAGGTAGAACAAGGTGAAAAGTTAGCAAGAGATTTTCTGATTTACAGTCAATTTTCCAATTTAGTATTGGAAGAAGGGCAAAGCGTTGATCTTGATGTCAAGTTTATGAACCAGGGAACACAACCGGAGGAAATTATAATTGAACTAATTACCGACCCTGATGCTGAGGATTGGGAGGTGCTTTTGCGTAATGAAAGCTGGCGAGGCTTTAAAGTTAGACAGATTAATCTTCTCCCTGATGATCCTGACAATAGTAAAGCTCTAAATCTGCATATTGAAGCACCTGAAGAGATTAAAGAAGAACAGAAAGAGTATATTTTCACCATTAAAGCAGAAACTATTGATAGGCAGCTTATGCGATCTCTGGATATTATAGTTGCTGCCACGGGCAAAGTAGAAGAAGAACAGAAAGAAGAGACTAATGAAATCTTATTAAGTACTAAATATCCGGTAATGGAAGCCGCCTCTGGTAAGACAATGAAATATGAAATTGAGGTGAAAAATCAGACTGAGGAGGATCAGGTGATGGATTTTGCAGTTGAACTTCCTCAAGGCTGGAGAGCTTCAATCAGTCCCAGATGGAGAGAAGAAGAAAAGATTTCAGCCATAAAGATCAATAAGGCAGGTACGGAGACCCTCTTGCTAACGATTACTCCACCCTTTACTGCTGAACAGAAGGAATATGAACTGAGACTTATTGCCAGAACGGGTGAGCTGGAAAAGTCTCTTGATTTGAGAGCAGTTGTTAGCGGAACCTATACCCTGAATCTGGGAACAGAAACCGGTAACTTAAAGCTAACTACCGTTTCAGGTGAAGAAAAAGAATTTACCTTTTATATATGGAATGAAGGTTCTGCCTCCATAGATAATGTTGCCTTCTATGGCACTACTCCTCAGGGATGGGAAGTAAAATTTAATCCGGAAAAGATGGTCGAATTACCCTCTATTGTACAGACGCAGCAACCGGAAAAAATTACCATGAGTGTCAATGTTCCCCAAAATACGGTACCAGGTGATTATATGATTACAGTTAATGCAGCAGGAACCCAGGATCAAAAAAAGATTGAATTCAGAACCACAGTTCAGGTTCCTACCAAATGGGGCTGGATTGGAGTGCTAATTATAATTGCTATTCTGGCCATCTTATTAGGTATTTTCCTGAAATTGAGACGAAGATAGGGGAATAAAAAAAATGAAACCAACTCAGACCATATTAGAAACCAAAAATTTATCCAAGATATACAATGGAACACTGGTGGTTGATAATCTAAATTTAAAGATAGAAGAAGGGGAGATTTTTGGCTTTCTTGGCCCCAACGGTGCTGGCAAGACGACTACAATTTTGATGATTCTGGGATTAACAGAACCCAGCTCAGGAGAAGTAAGCGTTTTTGGATATAATTCAACCAGAGAGCCCTTGAGGGTAAAAAGAATAACCAGCTATCTTCCAGAGAATGTAGGTTTTTATGAAGATTTAACTGCCTGGGAAAATTTAGCCTATGTTGCTCGCTTGAATCGTATTCCTGAAAAAGAAGCCAGTGAAAGAATTGAGGAAGTATTATCCCTGATAGGATTAACAGAGGTCAAAAATCTGGAAGTAGGAAAGTTTTCTAAAGGTATGAAACAGAGATTAGGATTGGGTACTGTTTTTGTAAAAAAACCAAAATTAGCCATATTGGATGAGCCTACTACTGGAATTGATCCTCAGGGAGTAGAAGAAATTTTAGAATTAATAACAAAAGTAAATCGGGAAGAAAATATAACTATCTTTTTATGCTCTCATCTTCTTTACCAGGTGCAGCAGATTTGTACCAAGATAGGAATTTTTTCCAAAGGTAAAATGGTTGCCATGGGTTCATTGCCAGAGATAAGTAAAAAAATATTAACTAAAAAAAATAATCTGTTAGAGATTAGTTTTAATGATAACCAGGATGCCTCTCAACTAATTGCCAGTATTCAAAAATTAGATGGTGTCTTGAAGGTAGAAAAGAGGGCAGAGGATATCTCACTGGAAAAAATCTATACTAAATATTTTCAGGAGGGCAATTAATCATGTCAGGATTAAGCATTGTTTACTGGAAGGAATTGGCTGATTATTTAGGCAGCAGGAAATTTATCATACTTTTTCTAATTGTAGCCCTTACTGCTGGTACTATTATTTATGTTATGCATCAATCAGTGAGTAGCGATGTCAGTCAATTTATTGGTGAATACCTTTTTCTGAAACTATTTACCTTTTCTGCTGGGACCCTTCCTTCCTTCATTTTTTTTGTCAGCTTTTTTGGTCCTTTAATCGGGATTATCTTTGGATTTGATGCTGTGAATAGTGAGCGTTCCGGTGGGACGATGAGTATGGTGTTATCACAGCCGATTTATCGAGATGCCCTGATTAATGGTAAGTTCTTAGCTGGAATAACTACTATTGCCATAATGTTAATCAGCATTATAATGATTATTTTTGGTCTGGAAATGATAGTATTTGGAATTATTCCCACTATGCAAGAATTAGCCCGAATAGGCTTATTCTTCTTGTTAAGCATTGTTTATATTGGATTCTGGATGGGTTTGGGAATTCTTTTTTCTATCGTTTTCCGACAGACAGCAACATCCGCTCTGGTTTCAATAATGGTGTGGATATTCTTTTCCTTTTTTATTCTAATGGTTGCCAATGTCATTGCTGATCAGATGGTTCCTCTGGGGACTGATGCTACTCTGGAACTGGTGTCTAAAAATGAGAATATCAGGAATATGATTTTACGAGTATCACCTTTGATACTATTCCAGGAATGCACAACAGCCATACTAAATCCTTCCATTAGGTTTTTTGGCATTACTACTGCCTTAAAGAATTTGGAAGTAATACCCAATCCACTTAGTATTGGTCAGAGTATTTTAGTGGTTTGGCCGCAGTTTGTTATTTTAATAGCGTTAATATTAATTTGTTTTGCTGTTTCTTATGTGGTGTTTATGCGCCAAGAAATTCGTTCTACTTAGGCTTAAGATTATAATTTAAGATAATAAATTTATTGTTTTTGCTATCAAAAGAAAAGATTGAGGAAGTGATAATATAAAATTTTCACCTTCTCAATCTTTTTAAGTATTTTTGAAATTATTTGAATTATTTTTAGAAAAGATACATCCACAATAATTTTGACGGTAGAGCTGGTATTGATGGGATAGCATAACGGAACGTTCGAAACCGCTTTTCTTTTTAAAGTCACTGAATAAATATCCCAGTTGGTAGGTAGAGGCAATATTATAGCCAAGCCGGTTAATTAACTTAACATTTTTATGAGGACTGACAGTCAGGGTGGTGGTAAAGTAGGGGAATCCTGATTGAGAAGCATATTGAGCTGTTTTCTCCAGACGCAATTCATAACACTTTAAACAACGTTTTTGACCCTCTTTTTCCTGTTCCAGACCCTTTACTCTTTGAAAAAAGATATCTGGTTCATAAGAACCAACAACCAATTTTACTTCATTCTTTACCAGGAGCTTCTTAATAAGTTTAATTTGTTCCTTTAATCTTTTTTTATATTCAGCTTCTGGATGAATGTTAGGATTATAAAAGAAGACAGTCACTAAAAAATAAGTAGATAGATATTCTATTACATAGCTACTACAGGGAGCACAACAACTGTGAAGTAAAAGCTTGGGAGGATATTTTTCTTTTTTTATTTCATTGATTTTTCTATCCAGCCATTGCTGAAAAGACACTTTTGATAAAGCATTATTATTCATCTTCCTAACCATATCATGTAAAGAGCATAGACTACACTGATAATAGCACCGGGGATTGAAGTTGCCTGGTCAAAAAGGGTAATGGCTAAGGCTGCAGCAAAGCCCCCATTTTTAATAGTTCCCAGCAGAATCATGCTGATTGCTTCACTCTCTTTTAGGTTTAATTTTTTAAAAATCAATTGAAGCAGATAAAACAAGGGAAAGGTAGTTAGCAGCGCGATTAGGGAAATTATGATTAGATTATGGTAATTCTGGAAAAAGCTTACCTGGTTTAAGCCAATTACCGTAGCAATGACTACAAAGAAACCCCAGTTAACTATGGTTCCTTTCCATGATTTTAGAAAAAGGAGAATCTTTTCTTGTTGTAATATTCTGGAAAAGATAATTGGCAAAATAATCAGATAGAATAAATTGAAAATTAATTGGGAGACTGGAAAATTTTGAGCTTTGGTAAGTAAAAGTAACAGGGTAGGAGTAATAATTATTGCCGACAGATAAGCACCAAAGGTAGCAAACAGGGATAATAATACATTACCGGATAGTATAGCTGAAAAAGGAATGATTGCTACTCCGGGGGGAGCAGCAGCAACCATAATCATACCTATTCTTAACTTAGCATCAGGAATAAAAAGAAAAGTGAGCAGGATGATAAGAGAGCTTAATACGAAGTAGTTCATTAATATCCCCAGAAGAAGTGGTCTGGATAGCTGTTTCCATTGTAACATATCTTTGGTAGATATGTCTGATAAGGACACTGTCATTACCAGAGCCAGGGCAGGAATGGTTAATGATTTGGTATATTGTGCCAGGTCAGGTAAGAATAAACCCATGACAAAAGCAAGTGGTAGAATAAAATTACGATTTTTTAAAAAACCTAGCATTGATGACTTTCTCTACTTTCTTTTTCAGAATGGAAATATAATATAAATAATATTGCTGTAATGAAAATATTTTGTCAAAGAGAATCTCAATCATTATAATATAAAATCATTATAAGATAAAGATAACACATTCCAATCTATCGTATATTATCAGAATTTTTTGAATTTCTAATACTATAAAGTGTTCTTTTCTAAATAAAAATGATACATACTCAGATTCAGGGATTCTCCAGGGTAATTATTCTCGCTTTATATCCCAAATTATTAGTAAAGACAGAAAAGGAGAAAAGTTGAAACAACCTGTTTTTGGCCGTAAAAAGATAATTAAAGGATTGATTGTTTCTTTAATTATCGGGATCTCTGTGTTTTTACTAGTTTTTTTAATTACCATTGACAGGAATACTATAAAGAGCTTGCAATATATGGATGAAAAATTTCTATTGTTAGCAACAATAGCTATTTTTTTAACTGTTGTGATTGAAGCTTTAAGGATACAGGTAATTTCACAAGCTATTGGCGAGACTATTAGTTTCTGGATCTCAGTCAAGATCTTCTATATCAGTTTTTTTCTAGGCGGTATAACTCCATATTTTTCTGGTGCTATTCCGGGACAGGTATTCTTATTTAATCAACATGGTATCTCTGCCGGCAAGGGTATATTAATTGCTACCATAAGACCAATTATAAAATCTATTATTTTTCTGGTTATTGCTCCAATACTATTTTTTTATTTCAGGGACTTATTAGAGGAGTATGAGCTATTATCCTGGTTTTTGCTGATGGTAGCCATAGGTTTTTCAGCAATGGTTATATCTGTTTTTGCACTGTCAGTGAGAAATCCTCAAAGATTGGAATTGCTACTTAGAAGAATAGAAAAGATAACCTTTCTGAATAATTTTTTTTCTAAACCAGCTGTCCAGCAAAGATGGGAAGTAATAATATCACAGATTAGGTTGTTTCAGAGAAGTTACCATCTCTTATTAAAACATCCTGAAAAAATAGTGATGGCTTTTCTTTATACTTTTTTATACTGGTTAATTTACTTTTCCATTGCACCTCTACTCTTATTAGCAATGGAAATTCAATTAGCTTTTACCCTGGTACTGGCAATACAAATTTTAATTTTTTTTCTTTTACCTTATTTACCTACTCCTGGAGGAAGCGGCGCTGCTGAACTAGGATTTGTTTCTCTTTTCTCTTTTTTTATGCCTTCCCATCTACTGGGAATATATGTAGGAGGGTGGCGGTTATTTACTTTTTATCTAAATATAATAATTGGCGCTCTGTTAAGTTTAAGTTTATTAAAAGATTGGATGGTGAGAAAATAGGGACTTTAATTTAAAGTAATTATTTAATTAAGGACCGGAATAAAAAACTTTATAAATTTTTATTCCGGTCTAGTTGTATTTATTTAAGGTTTTTTCCTAGTATAGGAATTTTTTGAAATTCCGATATCAGGAAAAGATCTTTGTATATAAAAAACAAAATATGCTAATTATTTTGACCATTTTTCTAGTAGTTCCTTCGCTCTTTTACTGAAATAAGGATGGTCGCTTTGAGCAGCTTCATTTAGGAGTCCAATAGCCTCTTTCTTTTTTCCACGATCTTTTAATAGCTCGGCATAATAAACCAGGCCCTGGGGATTATCTGGAAAATATTGAGAATACTCCTCGAAATACCTTTGGGAGGTCTTTTCTTTTTGATAAGGCCAGGGCAATTGATGCCACATTCTTGCTAAAGCCAGTATGGGTCCGGCGTCATCATACATCTTGTCAAGGTCATAAGCTTTTTCAAAGGCTTTTTCTGTTTTTCTTCTCAAACCTTCCCTGATAGCTTTCAGGATACTAATTCCATCAGAATAAGTACCAGCACATAGACCATAATAATAATTTCCTTCTACTTTATCCGGTTCCATCTTCTTGGCAGTTTCAGCAAACTTTAATCCCTCTTTACCGTATTTCTTACAGATGTCTTTCCAATCAGACACTTCTGCTTGCATGGATAAGTCAGCATATTCTCTTAAAATCCTGGCCATTTTCCAGTTAGCCTCATAGCTATCCGGATTTTCTTCTACTGCTTTTTGGTAAAGGGGAAGAGCCTGTTTAACGCTTTCCAGGTTATCTTTTTGGTAAATAGCATCTGCCTGAGTAAGATAATCCGATGCTGTAACAATACTTGAAAACAATAACAAAAATATTGAGAGAGTTAAAAATGAAATTATTATTTTTTTCATAGAACCTCCTTTTTAAGGAAATAGACTTAGTAGTAGCTATTAATACTTTGTATTATATCAAAATTTTTATGACAGTCAAATTAATTTTAAAATAAAGGATAGCATTTTCTGTTTTTACTGAAGATAAATGATATAATTTTTATGCATATCACTAGTTTAGCTTTTTAGAAAAATGTATAAATTACATTAATATTTGAATAGAACAAAAAATATGATAGACTAAAAGAGATTTCAGCCACAAAAAGCAATATTTCCTGAAGTTTCTTTGCTTACTATATTTATAAGTATTGCTGAAAAAAAATTGAAGGAGAAGCGTATGTTAAAAACAATATCGGTTAATACTCATAACCGAACAGAAATGCTGGACATTACCACTAAAATTCAACAAGTAGTTCAGGAAAGTAATCAAAAGGAAGGGCTTTGTTTTATTTTCGTACCACACACTACTGCAGCTATAACCATTAATGAAAATGCTGATCCAAGTGTATTAGAGGATATACTGCAAGAGCTGGAGAAAATCATTCCGTTTAAAGATAATTACCGTCATTTGGAAGGTAATTCAGCAGCTCATATTAAATCAAGTCTGGTGGGATCCTCAATTTCAGTTATTATAGAAAACGGTCAGTTAAAATTAGGAACCTGGCAGGGGATATGTTTTTGTGAATTTGACGGACCCAGGACTCGCAAGGTCTGGATAAAATTGATTTATTAACCAATTAACTATGAATAATAAAAAAGAATTAATAGAAGAAGAAATCCTGATAAAAGGAACCATAAAAAAATTAGTCTTCCATGATGAAGAAGATGGCTTTGTTATTGCCCGTATTGATATGCTGGAACCGGAAAGGAAAGAAATGGTCATAGTGGGTAAAATGGCTGCCGTAAGTATAGGGGAGATGTATCAATTTAAGGGGAAGTGGAGTGTAGATTCGCGCTATGGATTACAATTTAATTTTGATGATTATCAAATACTTTTACCAACTACCTTAGAAGGTGTACGACGATATCTCGGCTCAGGATTAATCAAAGGTGTCGGTCCGGCAACTGCCAGCAGAATAGTAGAACACTTTGGAGAAAAAACGCTGGAAATAATTGAACAAAATCCGGAGAGACTAAGTGAAGTAGAAGGGATTGCTGAAAAGAGGATTCAGATAATTAAAAAGTCCTGGCAGGAACAGAAAGAAATTAAAAGAGTTATGCTTTTTTTACAATCCTATCAGGTTACTACCGGATACGCGGTGAAGATATTTAAACAATACGGAACCAGAGCCATTGAAAAATTAAAAGAAAATCCTTATTGTCTGGTAGATGACATATTTGGGATTGGTTTTAAGATTGCCGATAAAATTGCCCAAAATTTAGGGATTATTAGCGATTCGCCGGCCAGAATTAGAGCTGGAATTAAATATTGCTTGAATGAAAAGGCAGGACAGGGTCATTGTTTTGTCTACCAGGATGATTTGTTAATAATGACAGGCGAATTGCTGGGAGTGAATGAAGAATTAGTAGAGAGAGAATTGGCACTGTTAAATCATAATAAAGAGATAATAATCCAGAACAAACAAGTCTGGTTGCCGATATATTTTAATGCTGAAAAGGAAATTAGTCAGAAAATTATCAGCCTGATTCGCTCCCCACAGCAATTAACCCAGCTCAATATTGACCAGAAAATTGGACAACTGGAGAAGAAATATAAGATTAATTTTGCCCAGGAGCAAAAACAAGCCATAAAAGAAGTTATGCTTCATCGTGTTTTAATTCTAACTGGTGGCCCCGGTACCGGAAAAACCACCACCACTATCGGATTAATTGAATTATTTGAAGAGCTTGGTCTAAAGGTTGTTCTGGCTGCACCAACTGGTAGGGCAGCAAAAAAATTAAGTGAAGCTACTCGTAGACCGGCCAGAACCATTCATCGTTTACTGGTTTACAATCCCAGAGAAAAACGTTTTACCAAAAATGAAGAGAATCCTATCAGGGCAGATGCAGTTATCCTGGATGAAGTTTCTATGATAGATGTTCTGTTAATGCATTGTCTGTTAAAGGCGATAACAGAAGATACATTTTTAATTTTGATTGGAGATATTGATCAATTGCCTTCCGTTGGCCCTGGGAATTTATTGAAGGATTTTATTGATTCCGAAGTGATACCGGTAATACGGCTAACACACATTTTCAGGCAGAAGGAAAAGAGCCTGATTGTATTAAATGCCCACCGGGTTAATCAGGGTCAATTCCCTATCTTAAATAGTAAGCAGGAGAGAGATTTTTTCTTTTTAAAAGAGGAGAATCCAGAAAAAGCTGCTCAAAAAATAATTCAACTATGTACATATCGACTACCCCGCAGTTATGGTTTTGATCCTATGAGGGATATACAGGTCTTAACCCCAATGTATAAAGGAGCTGTGGGGGCTGATCAATTGAATGATTTGCTGAGGAATGCCTTAAATCCTACCGGGAAAAGCGTAAAATACGGTCATCAGCAGTATAGAATAAACGATAAGGTAATGCAGGTTCGCAATAATTATGATAAAGAGGTCTTTAATGGGGATATAGGTAATATTAAAGAGATAGACTATGAAGAACAGATGGTTAAGATACTATTTTATCGTCGGGTAGTGGAGTATGATTTTTCTGAATTAAATGAATTAGTCCTGGCTTATGCCATTACTGTCCATAAAAGTCAGGGAAGCGAGTATTCGGTAGTGGTTATTCCTCTTTTAACGCAACATTTTCTTTTATTACAGCGTAATTTGCTATATACAGCCATTACTCGTGCTAAGAGATTGGTAATTATTGTGGGTACCAGTAAAGCATTGTGGATTGCCATTAAAAATAATAAGACTATTCAGAGAAATACCTTTCTTAAGGAAAGATTACAGGAGATGATAGATAAGGAAAATAAGAAATCCCTTCAAGAATGAAAGGAGAAGATTATTTTGATAGATGAGAATATATTAAAAGAACTGACTATAAAAACTGATACTAAAATTATTCTGGTAGTGCTGGATGGTATAGGTGATCTTCCCAATAAGGAAGGGAAGACTGTACTGGAACAAGCGACCATACCAAACCTGGATCAATTAGCAGCTCGGTCAATTTGTGGTTTAACTGACCCTGTTTCACGTGGGATTACACCTGGTAGCGGACCAGCACATCTATCTTTATTTGGATATGATCCACTTAAATATCAGATAGGCAGAGGTGTCTTAGAAGCGCTGGGCATAGATATGGAATTGACCTGTGATGACCTTGCCTGTCGGGGAAATTTTGCCACCATTGATGAAAACGGCATAATCACTGATCGTAGGGCAGGTCGTATTTCTACCGAAAAAAACCAGCAGATATGTGCATTATTGCAAAGAGAGATAACTGAAATAGATAAAATAAAAGTAATAATTAAACCTGGCAAGGAACATCGTTTTGTGGTGGTATTCAGGGGTAAAGGACTGGAAGATGGAATTTCAGATGCCGATCCACAGCTGGCTGGCAAAAAAATAAAATATGCTCAGGCCATAAGACCGGAGAGCGAAAGAAGTACTGAAATAATAAATCGATTTATAGATAAATGTCTGGAAGTTCTTAAAGGGCATCATCCTGTTAATGCAATTCTTTTAAGAGGAATAGCTAAACACCCGGGATTACCATCTATGAATGAGTTATACAAATTGCATCCCGCTGCTATTGCTGCTTATCCCATGTATCGCGGTTTAGCTAAATTGGTGGGCATGAATGTTCTTGATACCGGTGAAACTATTGCCGATGAGTTTATTACTTTAAAGGAGAAATACCATGATTATGATTTCTTTTACCTTCATATCAAGAAGACTGATAGTTATGGGGAAGATGGAAATTTTGAGGCAAAGGTTAAGGTTATAGAGGAGGTAGATCATTATATTCCCGGTTTATTAGAGCTAAATCCAGCAGTACTAGTAGTAACCGGTGATCATTCCACCCCGGCAGCCTTAGCTGCTCATAGCTGGCATCCCAATCCATTTCTACTTTATTCCCGCTATATTCGAGTAGATGATGTTAAGACCTTTAGTGAAAATGAATTTGTCAGAGGAGGTCTGGGGAGGTTCTCAGCAACAGAAGCCATTCCCTTAATGTTAGCCAGTGCCCTGAAACTGAATAAATATGGGGCATAGGATGGTGTGATTAAAGCCATAAAAAAAGAGCAAGAAAATAAAAAAATTAATCTGGTTTTCGACTGATGGGCATAGAAATTGTACTTTTACCGGAAGAGTTACAGAATAGAGATATTAGCAACTCTCTGGTGGTTATAATTGATGTATTAAGAGCTAGTAGTACCATTGTTACTGCTTTGGCAGAAAATGCGGTTAGAGTTATTCCGGTGTTTTCGCCAGCAGAGGCAAGAAAAAGAGCAGCTACTCTATGCTTAGAAAATGTACTATTATGCGGTGAAAGAGGTGGGCAAAAGTTATCAGATTTTGACCTGGGAAATTCTCCAAGGGAATATATCAGCTCGCAAGTTAAAGATAAAGTTGTTTTATTGTCCACCACCAATGGCGTGAGAGCCATAAACATGACCAATAAGGCTAAACAGATTATCATTGGCTGTTTTTTAAATATCCTGGCCGTTGTCCAGTATTGCCAGTATTCTTCTAATAATGTCTTGCTGGTTTGTGCTGGGGATCGGGGAAATATTTCTCTGGAAGATACGGTATGTGCTGGTATGATAAAATATTTAATTGGAGGAAATGACTGTAATCAAAGCAGTAACTATCTTTCTTCCAATGATGATGCTCAGATTGCCCTCCTTTTATATCAGCAATTTAAGGATAATTTACGGGAAATGTTGCAGACCAGTATCTGGGGTCAACAACTTATAGCGATGGGATTTAAACGGGATCTTATTTTTTGTGCCCAAACAAATGTATATAATGTCATACCGGTATTGAAAGAGGATAATCTGATTATTGCAGAGCATAGGGATAAGATATAATTATTATTCAAAAGGGGAAATTAATGAGGAAGCATCTTTTTATTCCTTCCAAAATTGATTATGTGAGGGGTAAACGTCCTCAGGTCAACTGTATTTTATGTGCTATAGTAGCCCATGACAGCAAGGTGGTTGATTCAAGTGTTTTTAGTAATGATTTAATGACAGTTGCCCTAAATCTTTACCCCTATAATCCCGGGCATTTAATGATATTCCCTAATCGGCATATAGTAGATTTTGCAGAATTATCTCCTGAGGAAGTAAAGGAGATGCATCGCTTAGCCGTTCTATCTATGAAGATATTACAGAAAATATATAATACTCAAGGCTTCAATATAGGCTATAATCTGGGAGAAAGTGCTGGAGCTAGTATTCAGCATTTACATCAGCATATTGTTCCCCGATACAGGAATGAGTTAGGTTTTGTTGATATAATTGGAGGTTCAAAAATTTTTGTGGAAGATCCGGCACAGGTCCTGATAAAATTAAAAGAGGCTTTTCTAAGAGAAGAGAATAATAAAGAAACTGATTAATTTACTTATTTCTTTCTGGAAAAATTTATAGACCAGAAATAAATATATGAGAATAAATTCATATCTAACGCAGTACTCTTTACGCACAACATACTAAGACATTTGGCCTATGTTATCCTGAATCTAATATGAAAGGAATTTTCAAGAGGGTGAATACCCCTTTGTTGTATTGTAATATTTAAAATAATTTAAAAATAGTAATAATAAGATTATAAGAAAGATGGAAAGGAGAACAATAATGCAATTATTAAAAAAGCTCTGCGAAGCCCCCGGTATATCCGGTTATGAAAGTCAGATAACTGATATTATCCAAGAAGAACTGAAAGGTATTTGTGACAAAGTGGAAGTTGACCGACTGGGTAATGTTATTGCCCTAAAAAAAGCTACTGAGAAAGAAGAGAACTCTAAGGCTAAAAAAGTTATGCTGGCTGCGCATATGGATCAAATAGGATTTCTGGTAAAGTCTATTGATCAAAATGGATTTATAAGATTTGCCGTTGTTGGTGGATTTGATCCCAAGACTCTGGTTGCTCAGAGAGTGATTATACACGGCAAAAAAAGGGTAACTGGAGTAATCGGCTCTAAGCCTATTCATGTTTTAGAAGAAACAGAAAAGAAAAAGGCACCGGCTATGAAGGAATTTTTTATTGATATTGGTTTAGAGAAAAAAGAAGTAGAAGCAATAATTCAACCGGGAGACGCCATAACTTTTGATAGAGATTTTGTGCAGTTGAATGATAAGGTGGTAACTTCCTTAGCTCTTGATAATAGAGCAGGGGTCTATGTCATTATGGAGGCAATACGAAGGGTAAGAAATCACCATGTAGATATTTATGCAGTGGCAACTTCTCAGGAGGAGGTAGGTTTGAGGGGGGCAACAACATCTTCTTATGTTATTGAACCGGATATTGGTATTGCGGTAGATGTAACCATAGCTCTGGATACTCCAGGTATTAGAGAGGAAGAAAAAGGGTGTGCTTTAGGAAAAGGAACTGCCATTGCGGTGATGAACTCTTCTATGATTGCCCATCGTGGATTATTTCAATTCTTAAAGGAGCTTGCCGAAAAGAATAATATCAATTATCAAATGGATGTAATGGAGAGAGGGGGAACCGATGCTGGTTCCATTCAAAAGAGCCGCTGTGGAGTGATTACCGGTGGCATTTCTGTGCCCACCCGTTATATCCATTCAGTAGTAGAGATGTGTCATATTGATGATATAGAAGCAACTATTAAATTGTTAGTCTATTTCTTAGAGAATGTCCATTTAGCTGATTTTTTTAATTTATAATATTTATTACCTCTATTTTTCTTATGACAGATACTATAAGCAATCAGAATATTAATATCAGCAGTCAGTTATGGTCAATGCACCGGAGTCTTTTAAAATTTTATGGTCCTTTACATTGGTGGCCTGGTGAAACCGAGCTGGAAATAATGATTGGAGCAATTTTAACCCAGAACACTAACTGGCAGAACGTGAGTAAGGCTATAGAAAAAATAAAAGAAGAAGGGCTGCTTGATGTGCAAGCCCTTCTTCGTATTGAGGCAGAGTATCTGGGAAAATTAATCAAGTCCTGCGGTTATTATAATCTTAAAGCTCAGCGACTGAAGAATTTTCTAAGTTTTTTCTATAATAAATATGATGGTTCGGCAGAGAAGTTATTTAGTCGCAATGGGCAGGTTTTAAGGACAGAGCTTTTAAAGGTAAATGGTATAGGACCTGAAACAGCTGACAGTATCTTATTATATGCCGGTAAAAAGCCTATTTTTGTCGTTGATGCCTATACCAGGAGGATATTCCAGCGACACGGCTATTTCTCACATAATGAAGACTATGAAGATATTCAGTGCTTTTTTATGTCACACCTGCCCTGTGAACATTCTTTGTATAATGAATTTCATGCCCAGCTGGTGATGGTGGGCAAGGAGTACTGTAAGAAAAATAATCCCAGTTGTCCACAATGTCCCCTATTTTCCTTTTTGTAACGGAAGAATTTTTCACCATTGAGCTTTTTCTCTGAATCAGATAGAATAATATTATCAATATTACTTGATTATTAAAATGCTGGTAGAAAAAAAGCCATTTTTATGATGAGATATGGATGAAAAAATTTTTCAAAGCGGAATTCTCTCTCAAGAGGATAGCAATCTATCAAATTTTGCAACTAAGAACGATGATGCTCAACGAAAGGTACCAATAGACCATCCCCTAAGAGGACCTTTTGCCCGGGATCGTGATCATATATTATATTCCGGGGCATTCCGACGGTATATTGGTAAAACTCAGGTTATTTATAATACTGCGAGCTTCGATGAACAACTGGCCAATCGCAGTATTCATACCTTGCAGGTTTCTCAGATTGCTCGTTCTATCGGGAAGGTATTAAGACTCAATCTGGATTTAATTGAAGCAATTGCCCTGGGACATGATCTGGGTCATGCTCCCTTTGGCCATGATGGAGAAAGGTTTTTGCAGGAAATAGCCCAACAACATGGATTGGGTCTTTTTTTTCATAATGTACATAGTTTGCGAGTGGTTGATCAGCTTTCTGATGCTAATAGAGGAATGAACTTAACCTTCCAGGTGAGAGATGGAATTATCTCTCATGATGGAGAAATAAACGAAGTAGTAGTAAAACCTGTTAAAGGAAAGAGGGAAAAGGATATCCAGGATTATATCTACCGTAAAAAAAGAGGAGAACAGGCTATTATCTTCCCGGCTACTTTAGAAGGATGCCTGGTTCGTGTTACCGATTCTATTTCCTATATCGGTCAGGATTTTGAAGATGCGATACGTATTGGTCTGGTAAAAAAGAGTGACTTGCCAATAAAAGTTAAAGAAGGACTGGGAGATAATAACAGTGCCATAATTAATACTCTGGTGCATGATATCATCACACAATCCTATGGAAGGAATGAAATAAAATATTCCCGGGATATTTCTGAATGTGTTTTTCAATTAAAAAAATTCAACCTACAGCATATCTATGAAAATAAATTGCTGAAGCGAGAAAGGGAGAAGATTAAAACAGCATTTTTTTGTTTATTTAACCATTTCGTACGGGAGGTAAAAGAAAACAAGGTTGATTCGATAGTATTTCAAGAATGGATTTCAAACAGGGGCGAGGACAGAGGAGAAAAGTATTTGAGTGAATATACACCGGAAGAAGTTGTGATAGATTACCTGGCTTCTATGACCGACCGTTATTTTCTTAATGCTTATTATAATATTTTTCAATAAAGAACAATAGATGCAAACGAGATGGTTAAAGCAAGTTCCATATAAAACCGAATAGAAACATTTCAGGGGAAGGATTCCCCTTAAAGATACTGCTTGCTAAAATTAGAGCAGTAGTTATTAGAAATATTTGAGGCAATCTAAACTTACCAAATTTTTTAAAATTTGCTTGCTATTGATAGCATAGATATATAGTATGTATTATAATAATGAAATATAGATAATAAAAAACTGAGATGATATTGAGCCTGGAATGAATTCTGGATAAGGAGTGCGATATTTGTCTATTAGAAAATACAATACTCATTGTTTTGGTCATCACTTTAAGAAAAAAAGAGAATTAAAAACAAATAGTAAAATATTATTTTCTAAGCGAGGATTATTATCTGTTATTGCTATTGCTATAATTTTAATACTGGCAGGAATGAAGTTATTTTTAGATATACCGAAAATTTCAAAAAGATCATCAATATCTGGAGAAAATTCCGAAGAAATATCTTGGCAGGCTTCGGGAAAAGTCTCGGAATTTGAAGAACAAAACATTACTGAACCGGAGAAAAAAGGATTAGCAGAAGGGGTTACCGAATATGAGGATGAGTTTAGTGCGGTAGCGCTCAATCTGGAACGACTGGATTTAGAAAGATTGAACCTGAGATATCAGGAAGCCAATAAAGAGATGGATATTAAGAAATTTTCCGGCATGCTGAATTCAGGAGAAACACTCTATGAGCATCTGGTTAAGGTCGGGATTGTGCCTTCTGAAATTCTACGCTTGGGTGAAAAGGTGCAATCAATAGTTGATATCAGTCGATTAAACGCAGGAACAAGATTTGCTGTTCATTATAATAGTGAGGGCAAAATAGTTCAGTTTGATTATCAACCTAATCAGCTGGATACCTATTATATCAAAATTCCCGATAATGAACTGAGTCACATAGAGGTGATTAAAGAGGAGATATTCCGGGAAATTGTCTGTATTGAAGGAGAGATTGAGAGTTCGCTCTATCAAGCAATGATTAATCATTGTAATTCTGGTCAGCTGGCAATTCAGCTGGCAGAAATTTTTGCCTGGGATATTGACTTCCTGACAGAATGTCAACAGGGAGATACCTTTAAAATTCTGGTGGAAAGGCTATACCGAGGAGATTTTTATCGTTGGGGGGATATTATGGCAGCGGTTTATGAGGGAGAGATGCTCAGTTCCCATACCGCTGTTCTTTTTCAGGACCCTTCCGGAAATATTGATTATTATGATAAAGATGGCCGTTGTTTGAGAAAGGTATTTTTGAGGGCACCCCTTAATTATAAGTATATCAGTTCGCATTATACCGAAAGCAGATACCATCCTATATTGAGAATATGGCGTCCTCACCTGGCTATAGATTATGCCGCTCCTACCGGAACCCCCGTAGTAGCAATAGGAGCCGGTACTGTAATTTCCAGATATTATGATAAGGGGGGTTATGGAAATTATGTGGAAATAAGACATCCCAATGGCTATGTTACCGGTTATGGTCATCTTTCAAAATTTGCCCAGGGACTGCAAGTGGGAAAACGGATTGACCAGGGCGAGATTATTGGTTATGTGGGAGCAACGGGATTGGCTACCGGACCCCATCTGGATTTTTCCATTAGTAAAGAGGGGGAAAGAATTAATTTTCTGGAATTAAAATTACCACCAGCCAGTTCGGTAAGTACAGAATACTGGGAAGATTTTAACCTGGTGAAGAAAAATTATCTTTCTATTTTAAAAGAAGAGCTATAGTTTTTTATATTTCTTAGTTCTGAAGATAAAATTAATATTAAATTAGGAAGGAGAATAGAAATGAAACTGAATAAGTCAAGAATGGGATTTTATCCCATAATATTATTATTGGTCATATTATTTCAGCTGATTTGTGGCAATAGCTTAGCGCAGCAGGTACGGATTTATAGTGATACCACAACGGAGGCAGTAGAATATCTACAAGAAGCAGTAGAGAAGATGGAGGAAGCACTGGCTACTTACCAGGGTGTCAATTATCCGGGGAGAAAATTGTGGACGGAAGCAATTGGTTTAGCACAACAAGCAATAGCCATAGATCCGGATTTTGTAGAAGCGCACTATTACCTGGCTTTAATGTATCAACATACCAACTGGTATTATCGCGAAGCAGAACAATGGAACAAATACCTGAACTTTATCGAGAGAACTGATTTGACCTCTCCTCAGGTCAAACAGAACTTAGCTTATGCCTATTACCGTTTAGGTTATAACTCTTACGAAAAAGGAGATTACGAACAGAGTCTTATTCATTTTTTGAATTCTATTAAGGAATATCCGGATTTAATTGATTCCAATTATTGGGCTGCCCGGGTGTTTTACGAAAACGATGATTTGGAAAATTCCTTGTTTTATTGGCGCAGAGTACTGGAATTAGATCCAAATTATCCCCGAGCACAGTATTTTTATGATAAAGTAGATGCTTCTATCAAGTATGGCAAGGAAGCATATAACTGGTATGAACAGGGTTACAATGAATATGAGAAAATGAACTATGGTCGTGCAATTGATAGCTACCGGGAAGCAATTAGATTAAATCACAGATTTGTTGAGGCTTATTACTGGCTGGCGAGGGTCTATTTTGATACTGGGGATTATCAGCAAGCCATTCATTATTATAGGCAAGTACTGAACCTACAACCTGATAATGCCAGGGCTGATTATTGGTTAAAAGAAGCGCAGCGGAGATTGGAAGGAAAAAAATAAGTTAAGATAGCAGGGCATTATCTTAATTGAATAAAATAAATTATAAGATAGGAATAGGAAATAGTTTATTTTAATTTTTTAATCAAAACTACTTCCTAATCTTATATATCTTATTTGTTTTCTGGTGAAAAGAATGGTATTATATAAATAGTTATAATATATCTGTGAACATTTTTTGATTATTTTAAATTTTTTTATGGAATTAATGTCTAAAAAATATTCAATTAGGGAATAATTTTAATAATAAATAAAATTATACTATTGAATATTCCATTAATTCTTGGAAAATAGTTTAAAGGTAAGAAGTATTAACTTCACAAAATTTTAGCAGAATAATAACAGATTATAGAAGAGGTGATGCCTATCGCATGAGAAATAAAAAGTTGAAAAAGGTAAACTGCCCAAAAGGGCAGGACGCAAAGTTTTGGATCTAAGGTCTGTAGAATCCTACAGGCTATGATTGCCAAACTACCGACTTTTTGTTATTTATATTTACCCCTGCAGGTTACACCTGAGGGGTTTTTTTGGATGTTAAGTAGTAAAAAATATAAATAATGAAAAGGAGATTTTCAAAATGAAAGACTTACGAGTATTCTTACCCGTTTTATTACTGATTATAATTGTGTTATTACTAACCGGCTGTGGTGGATTTGTTCCATCTCCCGGTACCACCGAGGAGGATGTCACTACCATAGCAGGCCAGATCAAGATGCCCTTAATCTGTTGTGATACCTTATCTGGGAAAACCGATAGCCTATCCCGAGAAACCGGTTGTGATGAGACCGAACTATGGCCTGTTACCCCGGGTGCTATCGTAGAGCTGAAATCTGCCGAGAAGGGTAAATGCAACAAAGTACTGGATACCACTATTACCGATGAAACCGGTAACTATGTCTTTGAGGATGTCAAACCCGGACTTTACCTCATCACTGCCTATTGTCCGATAGAAGGTGATCAAGGATTTCTTACTAAAGATGTCGCCGAGAAGCTTTCAGGACAGGCATTTGATGCCGGTATTCCTGATTGTACCTCTACTGCCTTAGCCTTGGTCATCGAGAAGATCAACAACTGCTATAATGACTGGTATCAGTGTTTTAACAAATATTCTGCTATCTACAGAACAGTAGAAGATATTGCCTCTGATATAGTTACGGTTGATATCCCGGCTATTATGGGTCATGAGAACTTTGGCAACTACTGTGATGATAATATCTACGGATTAGTTGACATGATCTGCGAGTGGAGCTGTTGTCAGTCTCCTGGTGCTACCGGCGGCGGTGGTGGTAATGGTGATCCAACACCAAGGTATAGCTTAACTATGGCCGTAAATCCCGAAGGCAGTGGAACAGCAACTGATGAAACTGGCACCAGCCCCTATAAATCAGGCACCACAGTGAATATTTCCGCGGCAGCTAAGGAAGGTTGGAAGTTTGTCAACTGGACTTCAGTTGCCGATGCCGAGAAAGCACCATTGACTAAGGCCAGCCGCTTGATAAGTAAAGCAGTGGTAGGTTCTTTTGCTGAGGAAGGCAATCCTGATTCTACCTTTACCATGCCCGCTCAGAATGTAACGGTTATAGCGAACTTTGAGGCTATCCAGCCCCCCGATTACACCGTTACTTTATCTGTTGATCCTGAGGGTGCTGGAACAACATCTGGTGGGGGAACCTATAATGAAGATGACTCTGTTGACATAGGAGCTACTGCTAATGCTGGTTACACTTTCATCAACTGGACGGATGATGATGACAGTGATGTGGTGGTTTCTACAGATGTCAGCTACAACTTTACCATGCCGGCAGCTGATGTAAACTACACTGCTCACTTTAGTTGTCCTGCCTTTGCTGACCCCGGTTTGGTAATTGATATGGAAAAGCAAGAACAAGTTAGGTCCACTATACCTATGCCGTTGGAGTTATGTATGGATGAATGCGCGATTATCAATTCGGTAACCATCAAATACCAGTGTAGCGAACTTAACGAAGTAATTGAAGATCTTACTGATGACAGATTAGAATGGACTTATGATGATGCCAAAATCAGTTTTGATCTGGAAACCGGTCAGGTCTGTCTGATTGGAGGTTACGAAACAGGTAGTGCTGGTAAGTACACCATTTCAGCTACCTATACAGATCCCTGTGGAGGTGAGGTAAGTGGTTCGGTAGAAGTTGAATTTATAGATTGTAGATGTACAGAGCTGATTGCTAATGCCGGGGAAGATCAGTGCATTCAAATTGCCTGTGCATCCGAAGTGGTAGTAGACTTTGACGGATCCGGTTCTTCAGGTACGAATCTGACTTATGAATGGGATTTCGGTGATGGATCTAGTGAATATGATGCTGGAGCAACTCCGAGCCATACTTATACTGCTGCAGGTACTTATGAAGTGGAATTAACCGTAACTGATAGCTGTAATAATAGTTATTCTGATACCTTAGAGGTAACAATTCACAGTGCCTGCGGGAACTTGCCGGCTCAATTGACTGTTTCTAGTAGTGAAACTTCTTTCAGTAGATATCTCAAGGTGTATTTCAGTGATGCTGGTGGTGATATTCTAGAAGGCAATAAGTATTATGGATGGTGTGCTGATGAAACCAAAGAAGGATTTCCTATAAATGGTGATACATTATATGCTTATTGTACTTTAGAGTTGGATACTTACTGGCCAAATATTAATTGGATTGTGAATAATAGAAGTGATTATAACAGAATGGAAGTTCAGTATGCTATCTGGTACTTCATCCATCATAATGGGGAGGGTGTAAAGGATTATACAAATGGCTTACCTTATAACCTTATGGAATATCATAAGAGTGATATAGAAGCGTTAATAAACGCAGCTATGTCACATACTACTTTCTGTCCGGCTGTAGGTGAGCAATATGTTGTTCTGCTTACCTTCAATCTGATTGATTCTTATGGTAGTCTATATAAGTGTCCGCCTTCTCACGAACAGAATATTATGATTGAGGTTACCAGAATAAACCATTGCACATCTTTCTAAGACATAAACAGATATAGATTACTGTTACTGATATTATAAGGAATAAGGAAAATGTAAGAATGACACCTTGCTGAGTTTTCTCGGTGAGGTGTCATTCTATAGTGTATGATTTTATTAATTTATAATTAAAAGGAAAAAGTAAGTACAGACTATATTATTTAGTGCCTCTCAGAAGCCAAAGCGGACCAGCTGTTATGTTATATTTATATAATTTATGAGTATTTATTCTGTTATTATTTTTTGAAAATATTGTGTCTAAAAGGTCTTAATTTAGGGAATAATATATTATAAATTAGGAATAATCGGTTGTTAAATTGTGGTCTGATTTGATTTATAGAATAGATTTAACTATAGAAGATTAAAAGGGAGGTGATGCCTATCGCATGAGAAATAAAAAGTTGAAAAAGGTAAACTGCCCAAAAGGGCAGGACGCAAAGTTTTGGGTCTACGGTTTGTGCTGAAAATCCAGCCTCATTTTTTCATAAAATATAATTTCTGCTACAGACTATGATTGCCAAACTGCCGACTTTTTGTTATTTATATTTACCCCATAGGATTGCCTCTGGGGTTTTTGCTTTCTTAGTATTACTGGCAAAAAAATACAGGAAATAAATATAAATAATGAAAAGGAGAATTAGAATAATGAAAATTTCACAATTAGCTTTGCCTATTTTTTTATTCGGCTTGCTCTTATTTTTTCTAACAAGTTGTACCGGCATAATACCCATTTCGCCAGCTCCTTCACCTGGAACTACCGAAGAAGATGCTACTACAATCAGTGGGCAGATTAAAATGCCATTGGTATGTTGTGTTCCTGTAGAAAAAGGAAGGGAAACAGAAAAATCTGATGATGAAACCGAATTCTGGTCTGTTATTCCAGGAGCAATAGTAGAACTTAAGAGTTCCAACAATTGTAAAAAAGTGTTAGATACTACCGAAAGTGATGAATCAGGAAATTATACATTCAAAGATGTTAAACCTGGTCTCTATATCATCACTGCTTATTGTCCATCTGATAATAACTATTTAGTGAAGGATGTAGCCGAAAAAATTGCCGGTCAGGCTCTTGACGCCGGTATCCCTGATTGTGCTTCCACCTCAACAGCTCTGGTAGCAGAGTACCATAATGGTTGTTACAATGGATGGTATTTCTGCTTCAATAAGTATTCTGCTATTTATAAAAGAGTTAAAACAATCGCCGAAGCTATAGACCAGGTGGATCTTGTAGTAATTGAAAATAATAAAACTTATGATGAACTTGTAGCCCTTGTTTGTGATTCACTTCAAAATTGTTGCGGATCGTCTCCAGGAACTACACCTTCGAACGGAGGCGGAACTACCCCAGCTACAGAAACGACCATTAGTGTAGCAGATATATCTGGTATTAAGGCACCAGTTACCGGAGAAACTCCGGTAACCTCCCTTACATCTGATGTTTCGATGTCAGCTATCTCCAGAGCTTCCAAAGCGACCGAACAATATACTGGTACCGTCAGCTGGAATCCAAATCATAGTAAATTTGAGGCCAATGTAGTATATACTGCAACGATTACCCTGATACCCAAAGAAGGTTTTACCTTTAAGGGAGTGCCTGAAAACTTTTTTAAGGTAACAGGGGCAGATAAAGTATCAAACCTTCCAAATTCAGGTGTAGTTACCGCAGTATTTCCAAAGACAGAACCATTAGAACATACCGTAACATTTAAGGAAACAAATAAATGTAAAGATGTGTCTATACAGGTTTATAATGACGAGGAGTGCCAGGAAGCCAATAAAGTAGGAGATCCAATTACTACCAATAATAATGGAGAGGCAAGCAAAGATCTTCCTGATGGAAACTACTGGTTTATCGCTAAATTCGTAGGTTATAACGATTATAAAAAAGATTTTAAGGTAGAAGGAATTGATAAAACTGTTGAGTTTACGATGGTAGAAACAGAATATACTGTTTCTTTTAAAGAAAAAAATGAATTAACTGGCGTTTCCATTCAACTCTATTCTGATGCAGATCGCACCGTGCCAGTAGGCAGCGTATTAACCACGAATAGCAGTGGCATAGCTACTGCAAACTTATCTAATGGCAGCTACTGGTTCACTGCCAGCCTTACAGACTATGATGACTATAATGACAACTTTGAAGTATCGGGAGCAGCAAAAAATGTTGAGTTTACAATGGTAGAAACAGTCAATACTGTAAATATTGCAGCAATACCAGGAGTCACACCCCCGGTAGCTGGTGCGACCCCGGTAACTGCTATTACCGAGACCGCACAATACACAGGAACCGTAGACTGGTCTCCAAATAATAGTCCTTTTGAATATGATACCCCATATACTGCTACCATCACCTTAATTGCCAAATCAGGATTTACCCTTACCGGTGTAGCTAAAGATTTCTTTACTGTAGACGGTGCAGACCCGGTATCCAACGATGCTAATTCAGGTGTAGTTACCGCAGTATTTCCAAAGACAGCTATAGAAAAATTCACTGTAACTTTTCCTGATCCTGATAATGGTAGTTTGAGTGCAAAGGTTGATGATGCTGCTATTAACAGCGGTGATGAGATTGAAAAAGGAAAGTCAGTTGTTTTTACAGCAAGCCCGGATTCAAGCTACCAGGTCAAAGGCTGGAAATTAAATAATAACCCAGTTGACTCCACAGAATTAACTTATACAGTGAATTCACTAAGCAGTGATATAGAGGTAGAAGTTGAGTTTGAAGAAATCCCTCCTGCAACCTACGAAATAACCTTTAAAGAAACAAATGAATTAGCAGGTGTTTCCATCCAGCTTTACTCTGATGCAGACAGGACTCAACCCCTGGGTGGACCAGGTATTACAAACCAAGATGGTGAAGCTATCAGAATGCTTGCCAATGGCAATTATTGGTTTACTGCCAGTCTTGCTGGGTCTGAAGACTGTGAAGATAGTTTTGAGGTAGATGGAGAAGGCAAGACTATAGAGTTTACGATGGTATCAGCTCCACAGCCGGATGGCTTAGTCTTATGGCTTGACGCTGAAGATTATGATCCAGATACAGGCAATTGGACAGATCTTAGTAGTTTTAATAATGATGTCAGTCAAACATCCAGCAGCAATCGACCCAATCTAATATCAAGTGGTCTCAATGGAAATCCCGTAGTACGTTTTGATGGAACCTATGACTACCTGAGCCTGAACTGGAGTGATTCGCTGGGTGGTTCTCTTAATACTGATTCCATTACTATTTTTATGGTATTGAAAAATAATGATATGTCTGGTGGTTCACAAACAATTATTGGAAGGTTTAACCAAGCAGGGCATATCAGTTTCCGCAAGAGTGGAAGTGAGGATGTTGTATATGCTATAGCTGGTGTATATGATAATCGGGTTTATTATCAAGAGCCAAACGGTGTAGGCGATGCAGGACCTTATGTATTGGGATTCCAATATGATCATTCAGTA
>CAYSRG010000005.1:0-110476 GCA_964433555.1 uncultured Atribacterota bacterium
CCAGTTCATAACGGTTGGAGCCGAATCTTCTGTAGGCTTTCATGATATTGCGCTCTATGGGTTTGGGTGTTCTCCTGGAGCCCTGGCGCCAACCGGTGCAGGAAGCAGGGATTCATCAGTCTTGGAGCCTTCCAGCCATTTGCGGTAATAACGTCTTAACTCTTTGTTACTGATATGATGGGCTGGAGAGAGATCCTTGACTAAGTGAAAGGAACGGGGGGAGACCTTATTCTGGATCTTCTCATATTCTTCCAGGATAGGTCTCCATCTTTTAATGATAATCCTCTGATTGAATCGCATATTAAGTATCTCCTTTGGTAATGAAATTATACCAAAAAAGTTACTTAATTACTGAGCAGGAACAATCGTCCCTGTGACATTATGATTATTTTTTAAAAATTTGTCTAACTATTATTTTATTAGGGAATAATATAATATGACAGTCAGAAATGGTAAAATATATTTCATTTCTTCCTATTGTGTCCTAAAAAAATATAATTTATAATATTTAATATACGGGTATAATTTTATAAGGAAAGGAACAGGGTATGAAAAAAAGACAAAATATAAAACTGTTATTGGGAATATTTGCGATTTCTCTCTTTGCTCTTTTTCTTAGTGGGTGTTTAATTGTAATTGATAATCCGATTGTGGAGATAGAGATTGTGAATGATAACTGGACTTATGAGATTTATGTGGATGGTAGCTATTTTGGTACAACCAATAGCTCTGGAGAACTGACACTATATAGTATTGGTCCGGGTTATCATCATTTTGAAGCACAGGATACTTCATTTTTAGGTCGTTATGGTGATAAATGGCAAACCATCAGAAACGGGTATAATAAGGTCAATATTTATACTGATTAGTATCGTAAATATGAATATCTGTTTTTAAAAAATGTGATATACTTCAATTCATTCTTGTTATTATTAAAATAAATCATACGAAAGGACGGTGATTATAGAAGACAAAAAAGGATTTTCTACTATTCAGCAAGCAAGGATGAACCTTAGTTTTTAAAAGTTCTTTATTATTTTATTTTACCCAAGAAAAGGAGATTATAGAAATGAATAAACTTATTCTAAAAAAAGTTTTTTATTTTGTTCTATTATTTAGTGTTGTTCTACTGCTAACAAGCTGTGCCGGAACAGTTTCACCTCCAACACCTCCGACAACTCCAACAACCTATACCATTAAAGTCATCTCTGGTTGTGGAGATTGTTTTGGAAATGTAGTCATAAATGGTATTCCTTCTGGATCATATTTAATACCATGGGGTGCTGCTAATATCAGCGGAGTACCTGCAGGAGCTGCAATCCGCTTAGAGGATGAATTTGGATGGGTTAGTCATACTGAGTTCTTTTATCCCCCATATACAAATATAATCTTTAGTCAGTTCTTTTAATATTAGTGGACAGAACAAAGAAAAAATTTGTTCTTTAAAGGTATTATTCAATTTTTGATAAATCAACTAATTAAAGAGCAGTTTACTGCGAATGATCTATCATTTTTATTTACAGATCAAACTGCTCTTTTAATTTAACTATCATAAAAGATAGAATCATTATTTTTTAAACAAACATATCGGGAAATTGGTTTTTCATGTATTTATTTTGTAAAGAAAAACATATAAAATATAGCTTTACTATTTTCCATTTGTTTCTTGTAATATTACTTACATTGGCCATCAATGCATGTACAATGCCTTCCATACCCCCCTATAATTCATCAGGATATGGAAATATGCAGGTCAATTCCGAGCCATCCGGCGCAACCATTTTTCTGGATGGTTCTGATACCGGATTCACTTCTCCAAAATTAATAAAAAACATTATACCAGGAAGTTACCTCGTCACTTTTAAACTTGACGGCTATCTGAACAGTAATAATTTTGTACAGGTTTATCCCAATCAGACAACTCAGATCAATGTTGCCTTAACACTTAATCCTTATTTTTCCTTTCCCGGTACAAAAAGTCTGCTCAGCATAGAAGTAAAACCGGATACACTATCTCTTTATAATGGTGAAACCGGTAACATTGATTCCATTACCGCCTACTATTCTGACGATAGCCATGTTAATATTTCAGCTAACCAGTGCAGCATTTACAGTACAAATCCATTTACAGCCACCATAAACCAGAATGGACAGATTATAGCTCTTTTAGAAGGACGGACAACTGTTTGGATTGCCTACACTGAAGCAGGCATTACAAAGAGCGATAATATCGCAGTAACAGTTAGTGAATTAAATCCAAATTCAGGAAATCTGGTTAATATTACTGTACTCCCAGCTACCATGATACTTGATATCGGAGAATCCAAACCAATTGCTTCCATTACTGCTTATTACGACAGTGGAACTGAAAAATTGATTAATCCTGAGCAATGCAGTTTTGATGTCAATAATTCTTTTGTCAGCATCACCGGTTCCGGAATGGTAACCGGGAATTCTCCGGGTACTTCTATCATAACTGTTACTTATGTTGAAGGAAATATTACAAAAAGCGATACAATAGCAGTTACCGTAAGCCAAAGTATTGCCGATCAACCGACCTACCGGGCATTGGCTATCGGCATCGGTGATTATATCAACTATGGACCGGAAGGAGACCTCCTGGCTCCCCCATATGATGTGAATAAAATGAAAGAAATGTTTTATGATTGCCGTTTTGAGACAGGTGAAATCAGCTTTTCTAAGATTGCTGAATTGAAAAATACTCAGGCTACTAAGACCAATATTTTCCAGAAAATTCAATCCACTTTTTCCGGAGCTGCTGGAAATGATATATCCTATTTCTATTTCACCGGTCACGGTGCATTATTAAATCAGCTATCCTATTTATGCCCGGCTGATTTTAATGGGGATATATCCACTGCAATCAGCGTAGATGAATTAGAAGCTGTTCTGAGTACTATTCCGGGAATCAAGGTCGTCATGATTGATTCCTGTCATTCCGGTGGTTTTATTGGTAAGGATGTTATTAGAGATGTTATCGAAACTGACAGATCGGAAGAATATCTATTTATGTTTAATGAGTCAGTTATCGATGCCTTTAAAAAAACTCTACTATCCAAAGACCTGCTGACCTCCAATGAATATCAAGTTCTGACCTCAAGTAGCTTATATCAGTCCAGTTATGAACTATATCCTGAGAATAGTGAACCTTTCGGTGTCTTTACGCAGGGGCTTTATGAAGGATGCAGTCTTAATTTTAATGTTCCAGCTGATACCAACTTAGACAGTCTAATTGGTTTGCAGGAAGCCTATCTTTTTATCTCCCAATGGGTCAGGTCAATACGTATCAGTCAGAATGTTCAAGTTTATCCGCTGAATTCCTCATTCAGTATCTTTGAATACTAAAATCTCATGGTGAAGCCACTATTTGTCATTTAGCCTTTTTCCCTCTATAATAAATTAACCAAACGATTTCTGCTTAATTTTGAGTAGTCAAGTAATTTAACAATAACAATAATAAACAACAATTACGAAGGAGATGATATCATGAACAGAAAGCATATGAATAAGTTTTTTTTGGCAATCCTGATGGTTGCAATCTTATCCCTGGGATTGACAGGCTGTGTCGAAATTATTCCCATCCCGCCAATAAATACCGGCACTGTAAAGATAGAGGTCTACGGTAGTTATGAATATGACCTGAGAATGGATGATGTCATTAAATTTTCAGATGTTCTATCCGGTACTTATACCCTATACGATGTTCAAGCCGGCTATCATAATTTTGAAGCAATTGACGTGATGGGCAAGTCTTTTGGTTATGATTATGTCAGAGAATATGTATCTACCGGTTCAACAACCTTTGTTTATCTTTATCCGGAGGCGCCTGCGGTCACAACCGGCACGTTAAAAGTAGTGATTATGGATGATCCAGGATGGGTATATAATGTCTACATAGGTGGGAATCAATCCACCGGGGATTATCTGGGAATGACTTCCGGCAGTTCCATTGCTGGACAGAATTCCGGAACATTCTATGATATTCCTACTGGGATACAAACCATTTTTGTTATATCTGATGATGAAGAGTATTCAAAGTACAGGTTCCCAAATATTACCGCTGGTGAAATAACGACGATTAATGTCTATGTTAAAAAGTGACAGTCAGGTCATTGAAGTTGTCTGGTTAAAAATATGAAATTGTCAGGAAGAGCAGAGTTAAAAATAACCTGCTCTTCATGTTTTATTCAGCAAGCCTGAACCACGATAAGATAATCGTTCTTGACTATTCACATACTAAAAGGAATTTATCCATGAAGTTTCATCAGTCAATTCAAGTTATTCAATCAGCAAGGGCAAACAAATGAAAAAATATTCCTCGTTAAAATAATTCTAGTGATTCTTGCCATCGGCTTCTCATGTAGCATTCTGACAGGCTGTATTGTTGTACCACCAATAGGGATAAACAGTGTAAAAATCATAGTTCAAGATCATTATCAATATTTTGTCTATTTGGACGGAAATCCTTCTACCGGTACTTATCTGGGAAAAACCAATTGGAGCGGTATCGGAATTTTCTATCCAATCACTGCTGGTGATCATTCCTTCTATGCAATCAGCACTGATTACCTCTATGATAGCTGGGGAACTCTAACTTTTTATCTGGGAACTAATACTATTAAAATTTTTACATCTTATATCTGGTAGTATCATTGGATAATTGTTCTGTTAAGAATGAAAAAGATGAAGTAATTTTCAGATCAATTACTTCATCTTTTTTTATGGGTTATTTCTTAAATTGCTGATAAAAGCCTATTAAAAGCAATTTCTTGTATTGATTTAAAAGTATACAGTAAAACGTTTCTTCCAACTATTTTACGAACTATTGTGCTAAGGAAATGACTTTGGTGTCAGTGGCTACTTCCAGGTATATCTTGGTTCCTTCTTTTAAGGTTATATTTTTACCTGGAATTAAAGCTCCAACCACCAGACCTATGGGATTACTCAGGATAATCAATCCGGCAATACTGGCACCAATAGCAATCCCCAACCTGGAATTTTCTTCTTCTGCTGCCTCTCCCATAATTAATCTAATATTTGTTCCATCCAAAGCTTCAATTGACTTAAAATCAATTTCCAGTTTTCCCTTTTTCAGTAAAACGGAAGCTTTTTTTGCTTTAATCACTTCTCCCCTGGCTACTGTATTTTTGGGAATAATAACAGAGCCAGAATAGACAATATCCTCAGTTACTTGATATTCAAATATATCGCCATCATCACTCTTTTTGGAACCAATACTTTCCAATAAAACTATCGGGATTAAGGTACCGGCAGGAATGGTGATATCTTGAATATTAGGCCTTCCTTCAGGGAAACAAACAGTAAATATTTTTTCAGCCCTCATAGCAAGGACCTCTTCGGACAGTTCTCCAAAGATTTTTATTTCCAGGTTTTCTATTTTGCTCAACAATGGCTCATCGGTAATTTCATCCTGCAAAGTCCACTGAGCGGAATTAACTTTAAAGGATAAAGAAGGCTCATCTGGTGTACCGATAACTATAAAATCTTTAAGCTGTTTTACCCTATCTTTCAGAATTCCAGGTAGTGTCCTGCCTACAAGTTCCTTTTCCAGAAATTCTACTCTACTAAGCAGGGCATCATCTTTAACTTCACCAAAGACACGCAATTCAATCTGGGCTAAATCTTCAATAACGGCAATATCAGCAGAGGTTTGTGCTAAAGCAATCTGGGGCAAAATAATTGATAAAAGAAAAACAACGGTTAAAAAAATGGATATTCTTTTCTTTACAAACATTTGATTCACCTCAATTAATAGTATTTAGTCGTTAGTTTGTTTTTTTAATAAAGTTTTGGTTTTTCGTTTTTAGTTTTTAGTAATAAAACTAAAATAATAATATATCTTTTGAAACTTATTTGCAATTGGTATAGTTATGGAAATTCAATCAATATTGTCAAATATGATTAAATTTATAATCATATTAAATAGTAGTTTGACTTTTTCATCTATTTTACAATATTCTTCCTTATTTAAGATAGCTAAGATTTTTTGCTAATAATATTAAATATTAAAATTTAAAAGGTGAACCCCTTGTTATCCCTAAGAATCTAATTAAATTACCATTATCAATTTGCCCACATCCTTCAGCTATATTTGTTGGAATTGAGATAGCGGCTCTTCCTATTTGTGATATAAAATTGTATCTTTCATTTTGAGGAAAATTATTAGTTAATTGATATATTTCTAAAGTCAATAAATGTGCATATTTCCATACTTTTAATTTTTATAATATGACATTTTTCTTTTTAAATAAAAAGTCTATTTTATATTTAACTTAAATAATAATTCTATCTAAACATCATTAACTGAAAACTTTAAACTGAAAATAAATAAATTCCCACTTTTATAGCTAATACTTATTCATAATTTATTATAGCGCAAATTATGGTATTATTCCATATCTAATGCTTAAGCATAATACGAATAAAACTTTAGTATGATCTAGTATGAAAGGTATACTTTGAGTTTATTCTTTATTACGAAAAACTAAAGCTCTAAACTAAATAAATGCTACCTCAATTATACAGGTATTAAGCAATGAAAAAAGAAAAGCCTCCGGGAAATCCCGGAGGCTTGTTATTCAAGTTAAGACAATTCGGTAATGATTAGAATTTGACTTCGACTCCAGCATAGATTTTGGTTGTATCAGACAGAATGACCCACTCATCATCATCTGACCAATCAGCTATGTCAGCATCCCAGTCATTCATTTCTACACCGACTTTTAAGACAGTGTTTTCAGCTACATCGTATTTCAACTGAGCTTCTGCACTGTAAAGGGCAGCACCGTCAGCATCCAATCGACCTTCAACAATGAACTGCATCGGATCATCGGGGAAGGTGTAAGTCAAGTTAGCCATAGCTGTGAAATCAGGTACTGCAGAGAATAAGTAATCTCCGTATGCATTAAGCATAAATTCATCTTCATCACCGAGATTCAGGTTCAGGTACTCACCTTCTAAGTAAATGTCGCCGTTTTCCAGTCTATATTGTGCAAAAATGTAGGCTTCTTCATCCGGATTATCTTCATCAATACCAGTAAAGTCTAACTGTAAGCCAATTCTGTTTCTCTTCAGAGTAGCAAAAGCTGCATCCATTCTGTAATCCCATTTTGGAGTAACTTTAATCTGGAGATCGTCTTCTTCGTCAGTCAACATAAATCCAAGAGCAACAGTCACACCAATTTCATCAGGATTGTACTTGCTGTTAGTAAGATCAAATCCGGGTTGAGTGTACCAACCTGTTACAGCTAAGTCTATATCATCATCTTCACCTAAGGTAGCAGTTACTTTAGCAGCTGCTCCAAAGTATACATTGGTTAGATCGCTAGCTACAGCGCCTTCTAAGGCTAAGCCTACTTGATCATCATCATCTTCATCAGTTAAATCAAAGGCAACATCTGCGCCGCCGAATAACAGTCCTGCTAAATTGTCATAACCGGCTGTTACACCAATTGGTACATCGTCATCATCGCCAACATTAAAGGAAACATTCAAGAAGTAGAAGTCTTCTACATCCATAAATGCAGTCCAGGTACCAAGATCTTCATCGGTATCCCATTCCCACTGAGCCCAGACACCCGGGAATTCTTCTAACTCACCGAAATCGTATAGTAAGCCTAATGCAATGTTATCCGGTTTAATATCAGTAGAAATCCATAAGCTCCAGTCTCCAGCATATTTTAAATTATATTTACGAGGAGTAATGGTTACCGGGCCATTAAGAACGTTATCAATTCTTAGTTGAACTTCAGCAGTTGTTTCAGGATTAATTTCAGCAGCAAATTTGAGATCAACTCGATCTGTTAATGTTGCAGGTGCCAGTGGATCCCCGGATAAATCAAAAACATCCTTACTATAGTCAGCTTTCCAGGTTCCAGTGATTTTAACCGGTTCAAAGAATCTTTCATGTTTGTCAACTAATTCTTTCATAGCAGCAACAGCTTCACTATGTTCGCCAACAGTTGCTTCCAGATCAGCTACGGTAACACCCAGGCTGGCTAATTCATCGGCAAATTCCACAGCAAGTTTGGATAGGATTTCTACGTCTTCTGCAAGACCTCCATACTGTTCCATGTAAGCTAATAATCTTGCAGTTGCTTCGGCAAATTCGTAACGGGTTAATGTTCTCTGACCGCCAAAGGTTCCATCAGGATAACCAATGACAACACCTTTAGCCGCTAATGTCTGAACTGCATCATAAGCCCAATGTGTTAAAGGAACATCAACAAACGGATTAGCTAAAACTGGAATAGCAAAAACAAAAATAAGTAGTAATACTAATGATAATTTTTTCATGTTTTCTCCTTGGTTTTTTTATATTTCCAGCTTAATTCTCTTTTAAAACACCTATTAGTTGAGTATCCTTCGTTTCCTCACTAAGATGTTTTCTTAAAAGAATTAAGATGGATGTTTGTACCATTTCTACATAAATAAAGCAGGCACCAATTTCTTTTTCACCTCCTTTCTTCCCGCTTTATTCACAAATTGAAATGATACAAATCTTTTTGCATTAATTAATATAGTAAATTACCGCAAGCAATATTTTACCAAAGAACATTTGTTATTATTATAGAATGGTAAATTTATGAATGTCAAGCTTTTCTATATAAAATTTATATTTTTATATTTCTTTTTTATTAATATATTAATATTTGGGTTAAATGAATTCAATTTGATTACTAGCCCGGATTTACTTCCATTAAATAATCGTTTAACCTATTGTATCGTGCATATGGTGTATTCCATAATATATATAGAAAAAAATTATTTTTTTTGCATTGAGTAATTATAAATTATAATACAATTTAATAACATAATTTAGTCTTTGACTGCAAACTGACACCTGGAAACATTAATCTGTTCTTCACTAAAAACTAAAAACTGATAACTGATAACCTCTAAATGCCTTTATACCAAAATTAATGAAATTAATGGATAATTTTTGTTCCTTCAATTCTCACTTTAAAGGGACCAGTAGTCCAGGTATCAGAAAGAGCAATCACCTTTATCTGCATAGTGGTTTCACTCTGGACAATATTCCTGACGCTCTCAAAAAGATTAACAGCAGAAATGGTACCCACTAAACTGGTACGTGGCTCCGGGATAATACCTTCCTGTACTGCTTTAAGATTGACCTTACGCAAGATAGAAAATAATTTATTTTCGGCTTCGTTGGGATCACTTATAGCCGGAATCTCCTCTACTAAAATAACCTCATTTTCTTTAAAAACCAACTTATTTTCCAGAACAGCAAAGTTGGCAATAACTATTTCACCCCTAATAACATTCATGGAAGCCAGTAAGCGTACAATTAATTCTTCCTGCCTCTGGCTAATCTTCTGAATTAAATCATCAAATTCACTTTTAGAAATTATAAGTACCTGTTCGTTTTTTTCATCTGGTTCAGCTCCCAGTTCCAATACTTTTCTAGTCGCCTGACTAATAAGATTAAGCAGGTCTCTTTCTATCTGTTCCTGTGGAATTCCACCTTTGATGATAGTCATAGCGATTTCTTCACCTTGATCTATAATTATATCTCCACTTCTTAACCAGCTAATTCCGGAGTAAAGAGCCTTTACTGTTTCCTGTAAATCAATAATTTCCTGTTGGAGATTATCCCTTTCTTCAGTTAACCTTTGCCTAACCTCTATCAGGGATTCTAATTGTGTGGTTTGTAATTCAATCTGACTGTTTAACTTGTGAAACTCCCCTTCTAATTCTTCCAACTCTAAGGTTCTCTCCTCTAATTCTTTTCGAGCCTCTTCCAGCATTGTGTTTCTTACCCTTATCTCCTGGGTAAGTTCGTTTTGCTTCTGACGCAGTTCATCCATACCAAACAAAGCAGTACGAACGTCATTGGAAAGTATAGATAAAATTGATAGGGTAAGAATAGAAATAATTATACCTGTTAAGATAGTTATAAAAACAGCAGTCCGATGGGGACGTAGACCAAAAATACTTATTTTCTTCTTACCAATACGGAAACCAGTTAAATCCCCAATATAAGCTATGACTCCACTGATAAGGATTAAAGTTAATATTAAGATTATGCTATACATAATTTAGTCAGGGGAAATCTCCCCTGAAACCCCTTTATTATTAGTATATAGTCGTTGGTAAAAATTTTTTAGGTATGTTTATATTTTTCCCAAAAATAACTTTTTATAAAAACAAATTTAAATTATTAGTATAATTTAGTCAGGGGAAATCTCCCCTGAAACCCCTTTATTATTAGTATTGAGTATATAGTATCGAATATCGAGTCCAAGAGAAGAGAAGAAGAGAAAATTAATTTCTTGAATCTTGTCTTTCACTAAATACAAATAACTAACTACTAACACATTATCGAGCTAAGAGTAAAAAACCAAAGATAACAAAATAATATAATACTTTAATCTAATTTTTTAATTAATCTGGAAGCCATTTTGCAAATATATTGAATTTTCTCTACCATTTCCCCTTTTAGCTCTTCTCTTATATAACCTAACTCATGGGAAATAATTATTTGTACAAAATTATTTATATTTACTATATACTACATACTCGATACTCAATACAGATTTTATAAGGCAAAACGTTCACCAAGATAATATTTTCGGGTTATTTCTGAACTGGCTACTTCAGAAGGATCACCAGAAGCCAATATTTTTCCATCATGCATAATATAAGTACGATCAGTAATCTTCATGGTCTCCCTAACATTGTGGTCAGTAATTAGAATACCCAGTCCCTTTTCTTTTAAGTAGCCAATAATTTCCTGAATATCATAAACCGCAATAGGATCTATGCCAGTAAAAGGTTCATCCAGCAGTATAAAGGATGGTGAACTGGCCAGAGTACGTGCAATTTCTACTCTTCGTCTCTCACCACCGGAAAGCATATAGCCCTTATAATCAGCTAAGTGTTTAATTTCTAACTCCTGTAACATTTTAGAACATCTTTTTTCTCTTTCGGTACGTTCTATACCAAGGGCTTCCAGAATTAACAAAATGTTTTCCTCAACAGTTAATTTCCGAAAAATAGAAGGTTCCTGAGCGAGATACCCTAATCCCATCCGTGACCGTTGAAACATTGGTATGTGAGTAATATCTTTGCCTCTAAAAAACACCTTTCCCTTATCCGGACGAATTAATCCAGTTATCATATAAAAGGTAGTTGTTTTCCCGGCTCCATTAGAACCGAGTAAACCAACTACCTCTCCTCTATTGATTTCTATATTAACTTCATCAACAACTTTGCGTCTGCGATAAATCTTAACCAGTTGTTCGGTCCATATTTTTTCCAAATTTTCCAAATGCTTCTCCCGAAAATTGATTGATAACTAACTGCAAGCTAATTAAATAAACCTTTATCTAAAATAATGATTTATTTGCTGGAGGTAATCCTCTGAATTTCAGCAATTACATCCTGCGTCAGATGCTCACCACCATATAAAATGACTGGGTATTCATTGAGGTCATTTCCGGTAAATACTGGAACTTCACTATTAATAATTACTTGATACTTACCTTTTTCCCCAACAGCCTTTATTGCTTGCAGGATATCTGAATTCCTTTCTGCCTGTAAAGCTTGCATCTGTGCTAATATCTTCTGTTTTACCGGTTCCCATTCTGCATTAAATTTCTCCTCCAATTTTTTAAGTTCTGTCTCTTCCAGTCCTTTTCCTTCTTGATTGAGTTTTTCCTGCCTGGTCTGTAATTCTGTTCTTAATTCTTGGTTTAACTGATTTATTTTTTCGGTATTAGGATGACTGGCAGTTACTTTAGCCAAACTAACATAACCAACATTCTGAGCTAAAGCACCTATGGTGAAAAAAGTTAATAAAAAAGCAATTGCTGTTAATAAAAAAGCTACTTTGTATCTGCCCACTATTCTTGCCTTCAAGTTAAAAGTCATATGCTATCTTCCTCCTTAATTTATATGTTAAATACCATAGAATTTTTCAAATATAATTATTAATCAAGTATTTATACTAATACGGTTACGGTTTCTTAAAATAACAAATAAAAACAAAAATAATTTATACTAGGTTATTCCTTAAAATTAAATATATACACATTATAAATTAGAAAGTGTGACCAATGCTGAAATAAGCCTTACCCTCCTCATCTTCTCCAAAACCATAATCAATACTGATTGGTCCCAGGAAGGTATCAAAGCGTATTCCCACTCCTTTACCAAACTTCAAATCACCTATAGTAATAGATTCACCAAAATCCCAGGCATTACCCCAATCAGCAAAGATAACTGCTTGTAAATTCTCCGCTAGAGGAAAACGATATTCAATGTTAAAAATAAGAGAAGTATCTCCTGAGAATTCTTTATAATCATAGCCCCTTATAGTGCCTAATCCTCCGACTTCGTATTTAGCAAAAGAGGGTAAAGAAGTATCACCAACGCCGACTACCATTCTCATCGCCAGTACACCCTGATTGATGGTACCGGTGATAGTGGTGTCATCTGCTCGGTCTTCTTCAAATATGTCAGTAGAAAGATAAGTACGCAAATCTAAATCATATTTACGGTAGTCATAATCTCCTCCCAGTATCCCACCAGCACTTTGAATAGAAGCAGTACCATACCATCCTTCTGTTGGATTAAATCTGTCATCTCGGGTATCGTAAATCAATATCGGTCGGAAACTATTGGTTAGTCCTTCCTGAATATTATCAGGTAACTTACCGGATATTAATTGATAACTAGCATCCTCAGTCTTTAACTCCAAGCCAACTTTAAAGTGTTCTTTAAACTCTCGTCCAAAAGTGAGCTTACCGCCTATTCGTTCCATTTCATATTTTGAATCAATATCATCAATTTTTTTATTCACTTCCATGAAGGAATCATAAACATCTAAACCAAAAAAAGTAGGGGTATTTCCCAACCAGGGTTCATAGAAGGAAAAGCTATAAGTAGTCCTGGTACCCACTTCCAGCTTTGCCTCAATGCTCTGACCTCGTCCAAAAAGATTAGATTCTTTAATACTGGCATAGGCAAATAATCCCTCACCTGTGCTATAACCTCCTCCACCTCCAAATAGACCGGTACTTTTTTCTTTCACCTCTATTACTACTACAATCAAGTGTTCCTGGCTGCCCGGCTCTAACCTCATGGCAACATCTTCAAAAAATCCAAGATTATAAACTTCCTGTAATGATTCTTTTACTTTACTAAAATCAAATAACTCTCCGGATTCAATATTTATTTCTCTCCTTATGACCTTATCAACTGTCTTCTCATTGCCGCTAATCTTTATTTCTTCTATTACCCCTTCAGCCAGTTTAATTAAAAGCACGCCAGTATTCTGATTAAAATCAATTTCTTCCAGCTGAGCTAATATTAATCCTCTCTCTTTATATAATTGAGAAATTCTATCCAGGTCATTCTGTAATATCTTTTGAGAAAATACCTGTCCCTTGCTTAAGACCATAACATCTTTAATTTCCTGAACTGCTAAAATAGTACTTCCTTCAATGACAATATCATCTATAATTGCATTTTCCTTAACTTGAAAGACGACTCGATAACCATCTCGAAACGGTTCTAACTTAACCTGGACATCCTGGAAATAACCCAAATCAAAGATTGCTTTCATATCAGCCTGAACTTTATCTTTAGAAAACAGATCTCCAATATCGGAAGAAATTAGAGACACTATAAATTTGGTATCGATATGTTCATTATCGCGTACAACGATGGCAGTAATTTTCCCATTATTCTGAGCTAGTGCTATATTAAAAAATAGGAAAGGTAATAAAAAAGATATGATAAAAAATAAAAAACATTTATTTATTGTTCTATTTCTCAACTCTTTTTCCTCCTGGATATTTATTCCTCTCAATCATTCCTTTAATAAAAAGTTTTCACTTTTTCTATTATATAACATATCTTAAAATATCTAAACCAATTCTAAGAAAATTATTTCAGAAAAATTATTAATTTTACCAAAATGAGATTCAGAATGGTCTATAAATATTTAAAATAGGTGGCAAGGTACCATATAGCTTATGGCTTATGCTGCTAATTAGAATAATTCCCTCTGGTAAACTAAAATTGAATATGTAATTTTTTTGCTAAATCATCAAGATAAGTATAAAAAATTGGTACCACAATAAGGGTTAAGAAAGTTGAAGATGTTAATCCTCCAATAATTGTTACAGCCATAGGGGCTCTCATTTCAGCGCCTTCCCCTGCAGCAATAGCCATCGGCAACATAGCTAAGACCGTTGTTAAAGTAGTCATTAATATTGGTCTTAAACGTATTTTTCCACCCTGAATAACCGCTTCATTACGTTCTAATCCTTTTTTCCTTAACTGATTGATATAATCTATTAGTACAATTGCATTATTTACCACAATACCAGCTAACATAATCAAACCGAGAAATGAAAGGACATTAAAGCTGATATCAGTAATTAATAGCGCCAAAATAACCCCAATCAGTGAAAAAGGAATAGAAAGAATGACTGCAAATGGAAATAATAATGATTCAAATTGGGCAGCAATAATCATATAAACTAAAAATATAGAAAGAATTAAGGCAAAGAAAAGGCTTTGGAATGACTCTATCATCTCCTCATTTTCACCCGCAAAAGTATAATTATAACCTTCTGGTAACACAATTGCCTCCAATTTTTTCTGGGCATCCGGAATAACATGTCCCAGGAAACGACCGCTTATATTGCCTGTGACGGTAACCATTCTTTGCTGATTTTCTCTGTTTATTACCTGAGGACCGATTCCGGAGACTACTTTAGCAATTTCCTTTAGAGGAATCTGCAATCCATATCCTGAGCTTATATATAAATTTTCTAATTGCTGAATATTTTCTAAATCGCTTTTGTCCAAATTTACCCTGATATCAAACTGGTCTCCGCCTTCCTGATAATAACTAGCAACTTTTCCTAAAACGGCATCCTGGATATTAGTAGCAATTTGTCCAGCGCTTAAACCATATAAATTAGCCTTTTCTCTATCAATATTAATATGGAGTTCGGGTCGAACCTCCTCAACACTACTTTTCAAATCATATATTCCCTCTACTTCACTTAATATGTCTATAATTATCTTTGCAGTATAATCTAACTCTTCAATTGAATCACCAGTAATCTTTATAGAAAGAGGGGAGCTGGTAGAAAAAGACATTCCTTGTTCACCGATATTAATTTTTGTATCGGGATAATCACTTATTCGGCTGCGTAAATCAGCAATAATTTCTTTGATTCCTCTTTCTCTTTCAGACTGGTCAGTTAAGCTAACCATTAGGGACCCGGAATTGTTACCACCTCCGCCCATACCCATTCCCATTCCTTCTCCACCAATACCAGTGAAGATATTTTTAACTTCAGGAATGCTCTGGGTAATTCTTTCAATATCTTCTACAACTTCCCTGGTAACCTCAAGATTCGTACCCACCGGTAAGGATATATTAATATTGAAAGAACCCTGGTCTACAGAAGGAAAAAATTCTGTCCCAATTATTGGCACGAGAAGAAAAGATATTATTAATATTATAAAGGCAAATATGGTTACCATGCCACGATGACGTAAAGAACCTCGAATAAGATTTCCATAAATTCTATTTATAAAATTAAATAATCGGCCTCTCCCTTCAATATACTCGGTACCAACTGCACTATCAGCTTCATGATTATCATTAGCTGGATTATTATTCTTTTCCATAGACGAAGATAAAGATTTTGTCGGCTTCAGTGTTCTTCTTATCAATTTTGAAGAAAGCATGGGGATTAAAGTCAGTGCAACAAATAAAGACATAAGCAGTGAAAAGGTTATTGTTAAACCCATTGATTTAAACAATTCTCCGGCTATTCCAGAAACATAAGCTACTGGCAAAAAAACCGCGATGGTAGTCAGAGTGGAAGCTGTAATGGCTTGACTAACCTCGTTAGCACCTTCCTGAGATGCTAGTAACGCATTTTTCCCCATCTCCCGTTGTCGATAAATATTTTCCGAAACAACTATGCCATTATCAACCAGCATTCCTATTCCTAATGCCAGTCCACCGAGTGTCATCATGTTTAGCGTTAAATTGGAAAAATATAGTAGGGTAAAAGTAGAAATTACTGAAATAGGTATAGCTAATCCGATAATAATTGTGCCACTTATGCTGCGTAAAAATAGATATAATACCAGAATAGCCAGAACAGCTCCAAAAAGGAGAGTATTGGTCACTTCAGAAATAGTTTTTTTAATGAAATCAGAAGAATCATATATATTTATAATCTGAATATCGCCCGGAAGCAGCTCTTCTATTCGTTTCAATTCATGGTTAATCCTGTTGGCAACAATTACCGTGTTTGCTCCAGATTCTTTCTGAATACTGAAGGCCACACTGGGCAATCCATTAATATAATTTATTGAATTTTTTTCTTTGAAGGTATCTGTTATTTGAGCAATATCCTTTAAATAGACTTGATTTCCCTGCAAATTAGTAATCACTACATTGCGAATATCTTCAATGCTTTCAAATCGTCCCAGGGTTCTAATTAACAAATCAATAGTACCATCACGAACAGTTCCAGCCGGTAAATTGATATTTTCACTTCTTAAAGACATAACAATTTGATCTAATGTCAACTGATTCGCACGGATTTTTTCACTATTTAAGGAAACTAATATTTCTCTTTCTAATCCTCCACTTACTGAAGCCTGGGCTATTCCTTCCAATCTTTCCAGTCTTGGTTTAACAATATCCTGAGCAAATTTTTCCAATTCATTAAGTTCATATTGCTCTGAACCCATACCCAATATCATCATCGGCATCATAGACGGATCTGCTTTGAATATAATGGGATCACTAGCATCACTGGGGAGCATACTTTTTACCATATCTATTTTTTCTCTTATTTCCAAAGATGCAATGTCCATATCAGTTCCCCATTGAAAAGAAAGCAGTATTATTGAGCTCCCCTCCTGCGAATAGGAATTAACCGTATCAACCTGATTCATAGTACTTACGGCTTCTTCTAAGGGAATAGTAATAAGCGTTTCTATTTCTTCCGGGGCAACACCTGGATAAGAAACTATAACTGCTGAAACAGGAAAGGATAAATCAGGAAGCAAATCAAGACCTAATCCCTGATAAGAAATAATGCCAATCACAATGAGGGTAATAAACAACATTAATATAGTAACTGGTCTATTAACTGAAATTTTTGGCAAGTTCACTGCTGCATATCCTCCCGGTTGATAACCCTGATTTTCTCCCCACCTTGAAGTGTTATATTTCCGGAAATAACAATTTCTTCATCCTTATGCAGACCTTGTAGAATCTCAACCTGATTACCCTGGCTAATTCCGGTAACAACTTCTCTTTGTTCAACAATATCTCCATTTAAGACAAATACATAAATCCCATCTTTTTTCCTAGTTAAAGCGGTATCCGGAATAATAAGGGTATCCTTAATTTCCCTGATTGCTATATTAGCCCTGGCAAAAACGCCAGGTGGTATCTCTGTATCAGGGTTATTTAGTTTTATTTTAACTTCCATCGTTTTACTAGCAGGATCAACCATCACCCCTTTACTAGTAATTTCTCCGGAAAACACTTTTTGTGAGAAAGCATCAATAAATATTTCAGCTTTTTGTCCTAATTGTATGGAAGCAATATCTTTTTCAGATATTCCCGTTGTTACATACAATTCGCTGGTATCCACAATAGCTAAAAGAGGTATTGCGGAGGAAACCAGTTCTCCAATTTTGGCATTAATTGATGTCACTTTTCCACTGATGGGAGCTTTAACCACAGTATTATTTAGTTGAGATTGAGTCATTTCTAAAGCAGATTGAGCCTGTCTAACCTGTGCCTCTACCGATCTGAGATCCTGTTCAGAGGCACCTTCCATAACCAGCTTGTAACTCTCATTTGCTACCTGATACTGAGCTTCAGCAATCTCGAATTGATTTTTAGCCTGGTCATGCTGCTGTTCTGAAACAGCACCTTCAGAAAAAAGTTTTTGCATACGTAAATAATTTTCTTCTGCGCTATCTCTACTTATCTTGGCTTGACGAACTGCTGCTTCTGCTTGACTTATTTCCTGAGGCCTGGCACCGGTTTTGACCTTTTCTAAAGAAGCCTGAGCCGCATCAAGAGTAGCTTTGGCCTGAGCTACCTGTAATCTAATCTGTTCATCATCCAGACGCATTAATATATCATTTTTTTGTACAGTATCACCTTCCTTAACCGATAATTCCTTTACCTGTCCAATACTCTTTGCGTATACTCTAACTATTTCTTTAGGTTCTACCAATCCACTTACAGTAAAGAATGATTTAATATCGCCCCCTTGAACCCTGGCAACCTGTACTGGCACTATCCTATCTGGTTGTGTCTGAGGGATTGTAGCTATTTCTTGCCTCTGCTGGTAAAAACGATTTGCTATTGGTATGATAAGCAATCCCACAAATATGATAATAATTGCATAAAAAACTTTGCGTTTGGTAATTCTCATATAATAAATTCCTCTCTTAGTCTTAATAGCATAATTTTATTCAGTAAATTGTTACCACTTGCCATTATCTTTTAGTTATACAATGGAAATTCTTCCCCTTGAAAATCTCTAAAATTATTCTTCAGCTCGATATGAATTAATCCTTTTTTACTGAATATGTTTAAGCAATATAACTTCTTACTTTGCATATCTGTAAAATATTCAGTTATTATATCATAATCTTTCTGCTAAAACTATTTTGCTAGAGTATTAATAAATGCTAAATAAGTAATAAATATATAGTTAAACAATAATTTTTTAATAATTCCATAATCCCATAGCCTTTATCAAAGCTGCTCTGCTGGTATTATAATCATGCAAAGCGTTGAGATGGTTAGTTTCTGCTTCAATTAAAGCACTTTGAGCATCAATTACTTCGATATTGGTAGCAATGCCCTCATTATATTTTACCTGGGCAATGCGAAAACTCTCCATAGAATCCTTAATACCCTGTTCGGTTACTTTAACTAATTTCTCTGCTTCCTTCATATTTAGAAAGGCAGAACGCGCTTCAAATTCTATTAACTGTTCAACCTGTTTTCTACTTTGCTCAACCTGGGATAAATTTATTTCAGCCTGTTTTATTTTTGATTTATTTACTCCACCATCAAAGATAGGTACTTCTCCTATTACTGCTACCTGCCAGCCAGTTAATCCTGATTCCATATTCATAACTATCTGTGGTCTTCTATTGCTTTTGGCTATATCTACCATTCCTTCCATTATAATTCTCTGTTGATTAATATTGTGTATTTCAGGTCGGCATTGCCAGGCTGTTTCCAATGCTTCCTCCAGGGTAATCTCGCAAGCTTCATAAGAAAGACTATCCTGTAATTGAATGATAGTCTCCAGGGCAATTCCCATAATGGAATTTAAATTATATACTGCCAGCATATAACCATTTTCTGCTTTAATTAAATTATGTTCCAGGTGAGATAGCTGAGAATTAATCCGGTTTAAATCAATGGGAGCAATCATTCCTTCTGCCAGTAGTGACTGGGAGGTCTCCAGATGTGCCTTAATCTGGGTTAAAGCCTGCTCGCTTACTCTCTTTAGTCCTTCTGCCTGTAATACCCGATAATAAGCTTCGGTTACTCTATAAATAAGTTCCTGTTTATTTGCTTCCAGTTCATTAGCAGCAATAGATTGTTCCGCTTCAGCAAGTTCAACAAGAGTTTTTAGCTTACCACCACTGTACAATACCTTGGAAACAT
Source organism: uncultured Atribacterota bacterium (assembly GCA_964433555.1). Taxonomy (GTDB): domain Bacteria; phylum Atribacterota; class Phoenicimicrobiia; order Phoenicimicrobiales; family Stramentimicrobiaceae; genus Stramentimicrobium. Next base: position 19,763 of record CAYSRG010000005.1, read on the forward strand.
TAACTGAGATAAGAGGAACTCCATAACCAGAGGAATAAAGATAACTAAAATCGCCTTCGGCAATACTTTCCATATCGGGAGCTTCATTCATTCTGATATAACCACCCTGAAATTTGGCACTTATTTTAGTAGCTCCTTTGGTTTCTTTTACCTGCTCCTCTTTTACTTCTACTTTACTCTGGGAAATACGATATCCCAGATTGTTCTCCAAAGCAATTCTAATACATTCTTCTATATCCAAGCTGAGACTTTCTGCCGAATGAGCCATTTCTAAAAAAATTAAAAATATATATATTATTAATAAAATAAATATTGATAACCGGCATGATTTACCTCTTGTAAATGCTATTAACTTATTCATAAATAAACCTCCTTCAGAATTTAACAATAAAAATGAAAGTGATCTTTTTTATACTATTCATTGTTACTTTCTCTTTCCATCTGTTTCATCTTCTTCCAGACTGCAAGCGCCTCTTCAGCGCTATTAACTTGAACATTGCTAAAAACATGAGGGTGGCGACGGATAAATTTTTCTTTAGCACCATTTAATACCTGTTGATAATCAAATAGCCCTTCTTCTCTGGCTATCTGTATCTCCAGCAAAATATCCATTAACAAATCTCCCAGTTCCTCACATAAATTTTGAGAATTTTCATTCTCTACAGCTTCTTTTATTTCTTGCGCTTCCTCCAGGATATTAATCACCATGGAGCTCAGGGTTTGTTTTTTATCCCAGAGACAACCCTGGGGACCTCTGAGTTGAGTAACAATAGAAATTAATTCCGAAAATAATTCTTTCTCTTTCTGGAACATTAAAAAAGGTTCTCCTTCCTGATCTGTCCAAACAGCCTTTTAATGTCTACCTATTATTTTATTTTAAGATAATTATAATTACATTATATTAAAAAAGTTTTAATAACATTTAAATTAAATATAAAATTTTTATAAAAATATTGGCAATATTCTCAATCATATTATATCAAGGATATTCAAGGGGAATCCTTCCCCTTGAGAACCCCGTTACTCAGTATATAGTATATCGTAGTGAATTACTATAGATATAGTATACCGTACTAAGTATATTGTATATCGTCAATTTAGTCGTCAGTAGTTGGTAGTTAGCATTTGGTATCCAGTATTTAACTATTTAATTAACCAACATATAGGTAACACTTTTGATTCAGGACATAGGTTACACTGTTTCAGGAATAACTGTCTTTAAAAAAGATAAATATTGATGGAGAATGCTATGGGAATGGACTAAATTATCAGTCTCCTGGAAAATCATTTTTAATTCATAATAACGACCTCTCTGAGAGTAGCTTATATTCTTTCTGGTTTCAATCTTTAGGGCATTTTTAATTTTACTCTCCAAAGGAAAACCTATTTGGTATTTAATAGAAACATAGCGATTAGTTATCCTGATGTTGGTCACTCCTTGATTTTTTAACTTTAATTTCAGTTGAACTAACAGTAATAGATTTTCAACCTCTCCTGGATAAATGCCATAGACATCCTGTAGTTCCCTTCTTAAATCATTTAGTTCTTTCTCCGTTTTTATTTGACTTAGCCTTTGATAATAACTTATTCTTAATTCAGGATTGGAAATATAATACTCTGGAATATAACTATCCAGCTTTGCTTCAATTTCTGGTTCTGGTTCCTGTTCTATAGTGCTGACAGTCTCAATCTGGCGAAGCTGATTAATACTCTCTTCCAGCAACTGGCAGTAATAATTGAAACCTACTTCACTTACAAAGCCATGCTGTTCTTTACCCAGTAAATTACCAGCTCCTCTTATCTCTAAATCACGCATTGCCAGTCGGAAACCTGAACCTAAATCACTAAATTCCTTAATAGCCTCTAACCGTTTTCTGGCATTATCGCTCAATATCTTTTGAGTGGGATAAAGCAGATAGGCATAAGCCCTTCGATTACTGCGACCAACTCTTCCTCTAAGTTGATATAGCTGGGATAAACCAAACTGATGAGCATCATCAATAATGATAGTATTAACATTGGGTATATCCAGACCTATTTCAATAATTGTGGTACAGATTAAAACATCATAATATCGGTTTAGAAAATCTATCATTATATTTTCCAGTTTTTCTTCAGGCATTTGACCATGAGCAATGACTACTTTTGCCTCCGGGATGAGAAGATTTAACTTTTCAGCAATATAATCAATATCCTGAACCCGATTATAAACATAATATACCTGACCGCCTCTTTCTAGTTCTCGTCTAATTGCTTCTCTGATAGTGTCATCTGTCTTGGGTTTGAAAAAAGTAATTATTGGTAAACGCAACTCTGGTGGAGTATTAATAATACTCATCTCTCTAATTCCAGTTAATGATAAATATAGTGTTCTTGGAATTGGGGTAGCTGTTAAAGTAAGAGAGTCAACCTGTTCTCTTATTTTTTTTATCCGTTCTTTATGAATTACCCCAAAACGTTGTTCTTCATCAACTACCAATAAACCGAGATCTCTGAAGACTACATCTGGCTGAACAAGACGATGAGTTCCAATAATAATGTCAATATCACCTTTTTTTAAATCAACAACTATTTCTTGCTGTTCCTTTTTAGATTTAAATCTGGAAAGCATTTCGATTCTAACTGGGAAAGCCTTCATCCTTTCGGTAAAATTTTCCCAGTGTTGCTGTGCCAGAATAGTAGTAGGAGCCAGTACTGCCACCTGTTTGCTATCCATAACCGCTTTAAAAGCAGCCCTGATAGCTATTTCGGTTTTACCATAACCCACATCTCCACATATCAGACGTTCCATAGGTTGAGCTGACTCCATATCCTTTTTGACATCCTGAAAGGCTTTTTCCTGATCAGGTGTCTCCTCAAAGGGGAAAGCCATCTCTAATTCCTGTTGCCATACCGTATCGGAAGAAAAAGAGAAACCTTGAATACTCCTTCTCTTTCGGTATAACTCAAATAATTCTAGTGCCGCTTTTTGAATAGACTCTCTCACTCTTCTTTTCGTTATTCTCCAGGTACTATCTCCCAAGCGATTAAGCCTGGGTGGATTTCCTCCCACCCCAATATATTTATGAACCATAGACAATTGTTCAATTGGGACATAAAGTTCATCATCAGCAGCATATTTAATTAAAAGGTAATCCCGTCTGATACCATCTGTACTACGCGATTTAATTCCAGCATATTGTCCAATGCCATGGTTTATATGAACTACAAAATCTCCTATTTTTAATTCATCTAATTGATAAAAAGGTTGGCCTTGAAATTTTCGTGGTTTATAGCTTTTATCTCTCTGCTTGCCAAAGATCTCCTGTTCAGTAATAACGGAAAGATTAAGAGCAGGGATGAAAAAACCATAATTAACCTGTCCATAACTCAAACATACCTTTCCAGGATATAAATCTACTTCAGGCAAAGCCATTATTTGATAATCTCTAAATCCCCGGTCTTCAAATATTTCTACCAGCCGTAAAGCCCGGCCTTTATTGCTGGCTAAAACCAGAATATTTTGCTTTTCCTCCTGACTTTTCTTTATATCTTTAAAAAAGAATTCCAGATTGCCAAAATAATTCTCAGCAGGTTTTGTTTCTATTGGAAAAAACGGATAATCCTTAAATATTTTTTGACCTGGAGTAGAATCCTTTTGCTCTAACCAAGATTCTATTGTTAACAATCTCTGTTTTTGATAAAGCAATTCATTGACCTGATTCCAGGTTAAGTAGTAATACTCCGGAGGTAATAGATCTTTACGATCATCCTTTTTAGCCAGAAAAGATTTCTCGCTTTCCTTTTCAAAATCCTGAACATTTTTTTCAAAATCCGAAAATTGATGAATAAAAATATCGGTTTGATGAGGTAAATAATCAAAAAAGGAATTCGTTTCTTTCTCTTTTTCATCTAATGCTGGACTTAGTTCTCTTTGGGGAAGCAGTAGAATTTCCTCAATCTTTTTAATAGATCGTTGTGATCCCGGATCAAAAAAACGAAGGGAAGCAATTCTATCTCCGTCTAACTCTATTCTTAAAGGATTTTCCTCAGTAGGAGGGAATACATCAATAATTCCACCTCGTTGACTGAATTGCCCTTGTGTTTCAATCATACCTGAGGAGTGATAGCCCTGTTCTATAAGAAATTTTAGAAAGCATTCCACTTTTAGTTGACCTTCTCGCTGTAACTTAAGGTGCTGCTGGTAAAACTTGTTACAAGACATTATTTTAGGAAGAATAGCCCGATAAGTACTGATAATAATTAAGGGAAAGGGATAATTATCTTTTCCATCTTTATTGGATTGGAATAGGTGCAGTAAGGTAGACAAAACCTTTATTCTCTGCTTTACAATCTGGAAATCATGAGACAGATCTTCATAAGGTAAAACCTCATGAGGTGGAAAGATAAAAACGGGATTATTCTCCTGCCAACCAGTAAAAGCTAACAAATCCTGATATAAACGCATTGCTTCAGTAATATTATCAGTTAAACAAAGTAATACGCGGTTTAACTCACCTTTTAAAGCCAGGGAAGAAATAAAGAAGGAAAGGGCACTACCATGCAATCCCTTGATACTTAAAGGTCTCTTATTCCTGGTTCGGAAATCTTCAAGAAATTGGCTATAGATAATATGTTGATCCCACAATTTGATTATTTTCATATTATTTCACTCTGAAAAGAAAAGGCTTTGAACATAATCAAAGCCTAAATGGATTTTTCATTATATGGCTAATTTGTTAGAATAGCAACAAGAAAGAATTCCTAACTCACCTTTATTCTATTCAAATTGTTTAATATTAGCGGGCTAAAACAGCAGCTAACTGGTATAGGGATTCGCGTAATTTCCTCTGGTTAGATAATACTTCTTCCAGAGCAATCACTCTAATATCATTGCCAGTTAAACCTACCATATGATGATACTGTTTTTTCAGTACTTGTTCTACTGCATCTGCTCCTAATCGGCTGCCTAAGATGCGGTCAAATGCTGAGGGAAAACCACCTCTTTGTAAATAGCCAAGTACGGTTACTCTCATTTCAAAGCCAACCTTATCTTCCATGTATTTTCCGGTTTCATATGCGCTACCCGCTCCTTCAGCTACAATGACAATACAGTGAGTTTTACCTCTTTTATAACCCTGTCTTAACTTATTACTTATTTCCTCCAAATCAGCAGGAAATTCCGGAATAATTACTGCTTCAACACCACCAGCAATACCACCCATTAAAGCAAGGTATCCTGAATTTCTGCCCATCACCTCAATAATAAATGCCCGGCGATGAGATGAAGCGGTATCCTTTATTTTATCTATCGCAGAAATAACTGTATTTAATGCTGTATCAACACCAATAGACATATCAGTACCATAAAGGTCATTATCAATACTAGCCGGTATTCCAACTACAGCAATTCCCTCCTGTTGATATAGGTCCAGGGCACCAGCCAGTGAGCCATCACCACCGATAACTATCAGAGCATCTATCTTATTTTCTTTTAAAATGCAGGCAGCTTTATTTACTCCGGATTCAGTTTTAAATTCTTCACTACGTGAAGTCATCAATAAAGTACCACCATGCTGCATAATGCCACCTACGCTTTTTAAGTTAAGGGGAAGAAATTTTTTATCTAATAATCCCTGATATCCGCATGGTATTCCCCAAACTTCCAATTCATAATATATTCCAGTGCGAACAACCGCCCGGATAGCTGCATTCATTCCTGGTGAATCTCCACCACTGGTTAAAACAGCGATCCTTTTAATCATCTCACCTACCTGTTTTATCTTTCTATTCAAGCAGATTTAATTAGATTTTTTAAATCCTTGCTACTGAAGTTTTTAATTGTTTAAATCTGATCCGTTATATTCTCTCATAGCAAAATTATAACCTTTGTTCAAAATATCTTCTACTGCCTGTACCGCATGGGTAATAGTATTCTCTACCAAATCTTTCTCTTCAGGTAAGAAATTAGATAATACAAAATCAGAATAATCTAAATTCTCTAACAGCTTATCATTTCTTATTCCAATTCTCAAACGCGGAATATCTTCTGATTCCAGACTATTTATTATAGAATCCATTCCGTTATGCCCACCTGAGCTTCCCCTTTTTCTAATCCTTATAATTCCCAGAGGAAGATGGAAATCATCATAGATAATTAGTAATTGATTATAGCTAATATTATAATAAGCTACAATTTCTCTTACCGATCTACCACTAAGATTCATAAAGGTTTGCGGTTTAACCAAAATAATTTCCTGCTCCAAAAATCTGTGATAGAGAATGTGTGCTAAAAATTTCTTTTTCCATTTCAGATTACGGTCAGTAAACCTAATGGCTAATCTTTTTAGAACTTGAAATCCAATATTATGTCTGGTGTTTTGATATTGAGTTCCTGGATTACCCAAACCCACAATTATATTCACGTCATTACAACCTTAGTTAAATTTTGTTTAAATCTGACAGTATATCTATTCTTTTTCTTCCTTTTCTTCTTCTGCTTTTGCCTCTTTAGTTTTAATCTTTGCTTCAGGAGCTCCTTCTGTTACTTCTTCAGCCTCTTCTTCGGGTACTTTCTCCTCTACTTTACTGGGAGCAACAACTGAGGCAATAGTCCGATTGATATCAGTTAACAGTTTAACACCTTTTGGTAAAACAACGTCTTGCAAAGTGATAACATCATTAAAACTCATTTCACTGATATCAATAGTTATTGCTTCCGGTGCATCTACTGGCAGACATTCTACTTCTACCTCTCTCAAAGAGATATCCAGTATACCGCCTTCTTTAACTCCCTTAGGTTCTCCTTCCAGAATAATAGGAACTTCCAGGGTTACTTTTTCTTTCATGGTAACACCATAAAAATCAAAGTGATTGATTCTTTTCAGTAAAGAGTCATACTGGAAATCCTTCATTAACGCTAAACGGGTTATTTCCTTCTCATCATCTGTTTTTATCTTTAAATCTATGATTCCATGTGCATGTTTTTTATCAGATAAAAATCGGAAAAGTTCTTTCTCTAGTATTTTTAATAAAATATTATTTTTATCATGAGGAGAATAAAAAATACCTGGAACATATCCTGTTTTTCTAAGTCTTTTACTATCCTCTTTTCCACTTTTCTTTCTGGTTTCTACTTGTAACTGAATTCGTTTCATAATCCGTTTACCTCCGCAGTAATTCTTTTTCTAAATTAATGATTTTACTTAAGATTATCAGAGGAGTGAACTCCCCTGACTGCCTCTATCCCTTCTTTTGATACATATTGATTTTCTTTAAAATTAACATAATACCTGGTTAAAATATTTTTAAAATATTTATCTTAGAGAGCATCTGGTTTTTGTAATTCTGATACTCTAAAATATTATAAAATAATTATCCAGTTGACTTGTTCAGTTATTATCTAAATAGTGCGCTTATAGATTGATTATAATGAATACGCTTAATTGCTTCTGAAAATAATTCTGAAACTGACAATACTTCGATACAGGGTAATTGTTTTTCGGGAGGGATAGGAATAGTATTGGTTACTACTACTTCCTTAAACAATTTTTCTTGCCAGTACTTTTCCAGACGTTCTCTGGCAGGATCAGCAAAAATAGGATGAGTTGCACAAACAAAAATCTCTCTCGCTCCAGCATTTAGTACTGCCTGGCTTCCTTTAATAATAGAACCGGCAGTATCAATCATATCATCTACGATAATTGCGGTCTTTCCCTGAACATTACCGACTATATGCATTATTTCAACATGAGTATCAGAAGCTCTGTATTTATCAATAATAGCAATCGGTTTATTTAAATAACCGGCAAAGTTTCTTGCTCTCGTTGTTCCCCCCACATCTGGAGAAACTACTACTGCATTAGACAAATCTTTCATTTTAAAATAATCTGCCAGAATCGGGGCAGCCTCTAGGTGGTCAACTGGGATATCAAAAAATCCCTGAATCTGTCCGGCATGTAAATCCATAGTCAAAATACGATTGGCACCTGCTTCAACTAATAAATTAGCAACCAGCTTAGCAGTTATCGGTTCCCTTGGTCTGGTTTTTCTATCCTGTCTGGCATAGCTATAATATGGTATTACCGCTGTAATTCTTCCCGCAGAGGCTCGATGAAGTGCATCAATCATTACCAGAAGTTCCATCAGATGATCATGTACCGGATGACAGGTGGGTTGAATCACAAACACATCCTGTCCTCTGACATTTTCATCAATCTCCACATGTAATTCTCCATCGGGAAATCTTGACACTTCAGCTTTACCAAGTTGAGTTCCCAGATGAGCAACAATTTCTTTAGCTAATGCTGGATTAGCGTTTCCAGAAAATATCTGTAGTTCTCTATTATCACACGGAATCACATTATTGCCTCCTTATCTTTTCATCATTTTTCTTTCTTCTTATTTTGCTTTTGCGCTGTTTTCTTTTTCTTATTAACCCAGCCAATAATATTTTTTTGCCTGGATCGGGCAATTCCTAAGCTTCGGGGAGGAACATTACCGGTTATAGTAGAACCGGCAGCGGTATAGGAGCCTTTACTAATAATTACCGGGGCAACAAGGGAATTATTACTGCCAATAAAAACACCATCTTCAATAGTAGTGGGATTCTTTCTTATACCGTCAAAATTACAGGTTATAGTACCGGCACCGATGTTAACCTTTTTCCCCAAAGTGGCATCCCCCAGGTAAGTTAGATGTCCAACTTTACTACCTTTATCAATAAATGTTTTTTTAATCTCAACATAGTTACCAATTTTTACTTCATTTCCAATGATACTTTCCGGTCTAATATGGGCATAAGGACCAATGTTAGTATTATTCCCAATTTGGCTTTCTTCAATTATAGAAGAAAAAACTCTGGTTTGGTCGCCAATGTAGCTTTGTACAACATGGGAATAAGGACCGATATGACAGTTACTGCCTATCTGACTTCCAGCAGTTATAATAGTAAAAGGGTATATAATAGTTCCTTTACCTATTTTTACCTGGCTGTCAATAAAAGTGTTACCAGGTGAAATAATAGTTACACCTTCTTCCATATGCTCCTTTGCATTCCTCTGATAAACTATTTGAGATGTATAGGCTAGGTCTTGTTGGGTATTTATTCCTGTTATTTCAATTGGATCCTCTACGGCAATACTTTCAATAGGACATCCCTTATCTTTCATTATTTTAACAACATCCGTTAAATAATATTCTTTTTGATAATTATTTTTTTTCACTACAGTTAAGGCTGTAAATAATTCTCTACTGTTAAAACAGTATATTCCCCCATTAATCTCCTTAATTTGCTTCTGCTCTTCATTTGCATCGCGTTGTTCTATAATCTTTATAACTTCTCCGGCTTCATTTCGTATTATTCTTCCATAACCTTCCGGATTTTTTAATTTTACCGTCAATAGAGTACAACAAGCTGAACTGTTGTGATGGAAAGTGATGATTTTCTGGATGGTAGTTTGCTTCAATAATGGAACATCAGCAGATAAAACTAAAATAATACCACAAAAATCAGCTAAGTATGGTTCAACTTCCTGCAAAGCCTGAGCAGTACCTAATTGTTGTTTCTGGTGAACATAAATTGCCTCTTTATCAATATCTTTTACCGCTTCTTTGATTTTTTCCATCTGATGACCAAATACTATAATTCTCTTTTCAATTCCTAAAGACCTGGCTAGCTCTAAAGAATAAAATATCATAGGTTTTCCTGCTAAGGGATGCAAAACTTTGGGAAGTGTGGATTTCATTCTTTTTCCCTGACCAGCTGCCAATATAACCGATGTAATAGCTCTCATAGCATTATCCTGCCAAAATTTTTTTATGAAAATTCAGAAAAGAAATTATTTGGCTGAGGTAAAATAAATTTTTATATCAGAAAATTTGGATAAATAAAAATAGACCATATCTGGCTGGGGTGGAAGGATTCGAACCTCCGATGAGGGAGCCAAAGTCCCTTGCCTTACCGCTTGGCTACACCCCATTCAATTAATGTTCAAAGGGAATGCTTCCCCTTGAGAATTTCTTAAATTAACCTCAAATTTAATATTGGTCAATCCTAAGACCTGTCTTTAATGTCTTTTCTTTGATAAATCTAATTTTTACTTAAAGTGCAATAGTTATAACAATCACACTATCCTAAAATACAACGGAGCAACAGAGCATATATTATTTCTTGTTCAAAATATTTTTATAGTAGTATCGAAATTAAAGAGTATTTCCGATACTACTATATGCTCATTTCTTATTAGATTTTTTAGTCAGGAGAATCACTTATTGTTGCCCTTCTTATTCTCCTGACCATTTTAAATTAAATTTAGCCTACTAATATTATAATAAACCAATCAATATTTTAAGCAAACTAAATCTAATTTCTTATTGTTCGGATGATTCAGAATCATCTGAAAGCTCAGCGCTACTGCTCTTTACTTCATCATCTTTTGGAGATTCACTGCTTGCCTTATCTTCCTGCTCAGTTGCTTCGTATTCTTTTAATACAGCGGTCTGAATCATTTCTCTGACTTCTGTATTTATAGGATGAGCTATATCCTTATGATTTCCATTAGGCAAGAGTTTACTGGGCATTGCAACAAACATTCCCTTTCTTCCATCAATAATTCTCAAATCATGAACTACAAAGGAGTCATCAAAAGTAATAGAAACATACGCTCTCAGTTTTCCATCAGTCTGTATTCTTCTAATTCTAACATCAGTAACTTGCACTTGCTTACACCGCCTTTTCGTTTTTTGTTTTTTCTGTTATCTAGTTACTATTTACAATACCACACTTTAAAATTCAGTTAATATCTAAGCTGATTACAAATAATATTTATTATTTTCCAACTTTCAACAAAATAATCTCCCACTGCTACATATTTTCATTTACCTCCTGTTATATCGCATTTTAGTATGTAATATATCATCAATCCTAAAGTTAATAGCGTTGGGTTTTCTTGTTCCTTCAGATTCCCAAGAAGAATTTTTCTCCTTGAGAAGTCCTAAATAGATCAGGCCTTTCTGTTAAAAAATAAACACAGCAAAAAATAATTGCTGTGCTGAAATTAATTCATATAACCAGCTTAGGAACTCTCCTACTCTTATTGTTGCAATCAATAACCTTTGTGCCATCATAAACTTATTAACTTTTTAAAGTCATTCCTTTTTCAGAGCTTGTCAAATTTTATCATGCAAAATAGTTATTTGTCAAAAACTTTTTATTTTTTACAAATATTTAACAATTATAACTGGATTAGTTGTCAGTCATTTGTATTCAGTCATCAGATAGTTATTTGGTTTCTGATATTTCGTTATTGGTTTTTGGTTAAGAATAATGAAACTACATTTTAAATTGCCAATACTTACTATTTACTCATTATATAATTAAAGCCTGGCTAAAATAATTAAGCAAATGAGGTCTAATTTAAACTGCTTAACTATCATGCTTTATTGCAGATTTCAACAAAAACTAATTTATAATGTTTTTTATAGCTTTGGTAAGTTCCGGATATTCTTCTAAAGATAGAGTTTCTCCTCTTTGATTTGGATTAATTCCTGCTTCTTCTAATATTTTTTCCAGCATATACTTTTCCAGGCTTTTTCCAAAATATAATTTAAGAGCATTAGCAAGACTTTTTCTTCTATGCTGAAAAATAGCACGAACTATATCAAAAAATAGATCTTCGTCTATCACTTTAATATTCGGTTTCTGTAAAAAATGTATTTTAATCAGCAAGGATTCTACTTCTGGTTTGGGGAAAAAAACATTAGGCTTTACCAGATGTAATTTATCAATCCTGGTATAATAATTTGACATCACTGATAGTAGACCATAATTCTTACTTCCAGGTTTTGCTAACATGCGCTCGGCTACTTCCTTCTGTACCATTACTACTGCAATTTTCAATAGGCTCCTCATATCCATTATCTTTCTCAATAAAGGGAGGGAGATGGAATAAGGTAGGTTTCCAACTAATTTTTCGATGTGATAGCCTTCCTGTTTTTTTAGGCTCAGAAAGTGAGCTAAATCAAAAGTTAAAATATCCTGATATAATACCGTAACAGAATTACTATATGGAGAGAGTAGGTCATCTAATATTGGTTTAAGACGGGTGTCTTTTTCAAAGGAAAAAACGTGTTGCACGGCAGGAATTAAGGCTAAAGTTAACGCGCCTAAACCGGTACCAATTTCCAATACCGCTTCCTTTTTTTGTAAGCTTAAAGATTTAACAATAATAGTGGTAATATTATAATCTATAAGGAAATTTTGTCCAAACTTTTTTAGGGGTCGAAATTCATATTTTATCATATATTCCCTTATTTTTTTAAGAGAAAGGAAGGAAGTAGGCGGCGATATGGACATGAACTTTTACCTCAAAATTATCAGGGGAGCAAGCTCCCTATAAACCTCTCTATCTATTTCTTTCATCTATTTTTCCCTAATACTCTACCTGGAAATCTTGTATTTAATACTTTATCATAATCACAAATCTTTTGCCCTAAGGTACAAAAAATTATAGTAAATATATACAATATCTTATAATCTAATCTAGCATATTTTGTTCCTTATCTAAAAACTTATGTTATAAATATCTTTGATGGAAAATTAATGGAGCCGGCGATCTGAGTCGAACAGACAACCTACGGATTACGATTCCGTTGCTCTGCCAATTGAGCTACGCCGGCTTAATAAGATTAGTTTTTATATTAACAAATAAGACAGCCTTGCTCTTTTTCTAACACCATCTTACTACCAAAATATTATCCTGAAAACACCTAATCTCTTCCTTTCTTACTTAAGGAAAATTTGCTTTATAGATAAGGTGATTCAGGAAATAGCCTGACCATATTTTTTCTCTACGGTATAATACTTTACCATAAAATCGCTTTTTCTTCCATCTCTTGTTTTTTGCTAATCCATAAAATCTTCCTTCTTTAATTTCACTAAACAAAATAAGTTAAGATTGAGGAATTGTTCTTCAAATTCACAAAATTCAAATCCTCCGAAAGGTGCAGCAAGTATATTATAACAATGAGCCAGACTATAACTTCTTATTTCATTTTTCTTAATTTTTCTTAGTTTAGCTATAGCAGAGAGGAAGATAGGCTGAACCAAAATTGACTTTATCTTTACTATGGTCTGAACATACGCTGTCATAAGCTATTATAAATAGCTAAGACAACTAAAACTTCTTATCACAATATTCGCAAAAAGAAAGCTTTTATTAGCTTCTCTTTTTAATTAGAGTATTTCTGATGTTATTATGGTAGAAATTCTGAAGAACAAAATAATGGTAGGCGGAACAGGACTTGAACCTGTGACCCCCTACATGTGAAGCAGGTGCTCTGCCGACTGAGCTATCCGCCCATTACTCTAAGATAAAAGGAGGTGCCTCCAAGGGGATTTGAACCCCTGTCGCCGCCGTGAAAGGGCGGTGTCCTGAACCCCTAGACGATGGAGGCATAATACCTGGTAGGCCGTGCAGGCCTCGAACCTGCGACCCTCTGATTAAGAGTCAGATGCTCTACCAACTGAGCTAACGGCCCGCAAATAGGCTCCTTTATTACTTATTCTTTTTTATTGCTTTACAATGGTACTATATTTTAGAAAAAGTGTCAACGAAATTTCAAAAAATGCTTATTTCAAATACTAGTTCCTATTTCTTATTCAACTTCTTCTGGTATTCTGGCTAAGTTCTCAAAACGGGTATATTCTTTTAAGAAAGCTAATTCTACAGTCCCAGTAGGTCCATTTCTTTGCTTGCTGATAATCACCTCGGCAATTCCCTTTTTACTACTTTTTTGTTTATAATATTCTTCTCGATATATAAATGCTACAACATCAGCATCCTGTTCTAAAGCTCCGCTCTCCCTTAAATCCGAAAGACGGGGTCGTTGATTAGATCGTTGTTCTACAGCTCTTGATAATTGTGATACCGCTATTACCGGAACATTTAATTCCCGGGCAAGGCCTTTTAGAGATCGGGAAATTTGTGATATTTCTTGCTGACGGTTTTCAATTTTTAGTCCCGTCTGAATTAGCTGAAGATAATCAATAAGAATAAGACCCAATTCATGTTTAGCTTTTAATCTTCGGGCTTTTGCTTTAATTTCCAATGGTGATATTCCTGCAGTATCATCAACAAAGATAGGTGCAGCGGATAATCGGCCAGCAGCCAGAGATAATTTAGGCCAGTCTTCTTCCGGCATTATCCCCCTGCGCAAAGCATGGGTATCAATACGAGCCTCTGAGCATAACATTCTCTGTACTATTTGTGATTTAGACATTTCCAAACTAAAAATAGCCACTGGAACCTTATGCTGCATAGCGGCAAATTGAGCAATATTCAGGCAAAAAGCTGTTTTTCCCATAGATGGTCTTCCGGCAACGATTATCAACTCTGAAGGTTGAAAACCAGTGGTTAATTCATCAAATTTTATAAAACCAGAAGGAACCCCGGTGATAAAATTTCCACTATGATATAAATCTTCAATCTTTTCAAAACTCTCTGTTAGCAAATCCTTAAGGGGGCTAAAAAAATTCTTAATTTTTTGTTGAGATACATCAAAAATAAGGTTTTCCGCCTTATCCAGTAATACCCGTGCCTCTTCCTGTTCTTCATAGCCCATAGTAACAATCTGGGTAGCATGATTAATTAATTTTCTTAAAATTGCCTTTTCTTCCACGATTTTGGCATAATAAACGACATTGGCAGCAGTAGGGACACTGCTCATTAAAGTTGCCAGGTAAGAAGCGCCTCCCACTTCATCCAACTGCTTCATTTTTTTTAGCTCTTCCGTTAGAGTTACTAAATCTACTGCTTGGTTCTTTTCAAATAAATCAAGAGCACATTGATAAATTATTTGATGGGCGCTTTTATAAAAATCTTCCGGTTGTAAGATCTCAATGCAATTTAATATGGAATCCTTTTCTAAAAGAATAGAGCCTAAAGTAGCTTGTTCCGCACTAATATTTTGGGGAACACTTCTGGTTAATTCCATCTTTTTTCTCCTATTTCTCTCTTATCTGTCTTATCTGTGTGGAAGTTTTTATTATTCCTTATCTTTCTGTTCTATTTTATCTTCCTCTTGTTTTTCCTCAGTGGGAACCTCTTATTCCTTCTTCATTTCCTCCTCAGGAATTATCTTAATACTTAACTGGGCATTTACTTCTTTATGTAAACGAACGCTCACCTGATAGTTTCCAATTTTTTTCATAGGTTCATTATGCTCAATTTTTTTACGGTCAATCTCTATCTGACAATTATCTTCCAAATACTGGGCAATATCTTTATGGGTGATAGATCCAAATAATTTTCCATCTTTACCTGCTTTCACTGTAAAAACTATTTCCAGCTGATTAAGCTTCTCTGCTAATTCTTTTGCTTCCAATATTTCTCGATTTCTTTTTTCCCATTCTTTCTTCTTGAGATGTTCAATGGATTTCAAATTACCACTGGAATATTCAATGGCCAAACCTCTGGGAAATAAAAAATTTCGAGCATACCCCCTATTAACCTCTACTACATCCCCAGTATACCCCAAATTATCAATATCTTCTTTTAATATAACCTTCATAGACTGTACCTCCCTATGGTTCTCGGGAAAAATATTTCCCTAAACTTTTATTTTTCTTTCCTTATTATTTTTTCTTCAATCAGTTTTCTTCCCCGGAAATAATAATCTGCGAAAATCAAACCAAACATCGAGTATTCCTATCCAGGTAACCGCTAAAGATAGAAAGGGTAGAAAAAAGATCAAAAAACAGGTTACCCAGAAGAAAAAGGGTTTAATCTTGTAATAATAAAATATATAAGATACCAGGGCTAAACCAGTAATCAAAAAAATTATAGAGAATAATATTTGAATATTTACGCCCACCCTTTCCAATACAGGTAAATTATATCTAGCATTTATGATAAGCAGAAACATCCCCAGCATATAACTCCAAAAAAAGGAGTGCCCAACCCTCCATTGATGAAATGGGGTAAAGGGGTGGAGTAAATATCCAAATCTCTTTAATATCTTCCCTGCTACCCAATAATTGATTATGGAATCAAACACTGATGCAAGTATTAGCATTGCTGGAAAAGCTATCTTTATCAATTCTAATGACTGTAAAAGAGAATTTTTAAGAGTTTCTAACTGTTCAGGACTGATGTTAATATTTTGATAAAAAGATAGACTTTGATTGATGCTCTGATCGAGCTGTTCCACCCCAAGTAATAACGGATTAACTCCCACCAGCCATAATCCAATAAACATTAATAGTATTTTAGATATAAAAGAAGTAATACTCCCTATTAGAAGTATTTCAACTACTGAGAATTTTCTTTTTATAGCTATACCTAAAGCAATTCCCAGTATCCCAAAACCCAATACCGCAATCAAGCCCTGAAAGGGTCCAGCCATTAAAGTAACTAGAAAGAAAGAAATAAAAAGTGCAAGCAAAGCAACTTTTACATTATGTCGTAAACATAAAATAACTATCGGTAAAGGGCATAAGAAACTAATTAAAGTTCCCAGCAAAGGAATATAAAGGCTGGCTAAAAATAATAATGCTGTAATCGCTGAAAGAAAAGCACCTTCAACAATTGATTTAGTTGGCATATTATCTCTCAATAATCAAACAATCCCTTCTGTTTCTCCTCTACTGTCTGAATTAAAATGTTTTCTAACGATTAACAAAGGGGAGCAGGGCAACCTCTCTTGCTCTTTTTATTGCCGCAGCCAGGGTTCTCTGATGTTTAGCACAATTTCCAGTAACTCTACGTGGCAAAATCTTCCCCTGATCACTTATAAAACGATTTAAAAGTTCGACATCTTTATAGTCTGCTTCTTTTTTTTCAGCACAAAAGTAGCAAATCTTTTTTCTTACTCGTAATCCTCTATAATTATTCCTTCTTATCATTCACCATTTCCTTCCTGTTTTCCATATCTTGATATCTTAAATAATCTAAATGTTTACTATTAAAATTACCTTACTAAAGTAAATTAAGACCTATTTTTCTACTTGCGGTTTTTCATTCTGGGGTTTAACCACTTTTTCTGAGCCAAGAACCAGAAGATACCTTAATATCTTTTCTTCAAATCTAATGCTGTTTTCAATATTAGCTATAAGCTCTGGTTCCAATTCAAAATCAATGATTGCATAGAGGGCTTCCTGAAATTTTTTAATTTCATAAGCTAATTTTCTTTTGCCCCATTGATTTGTTTTGATTATTTTCCCTTGATTGGTAGTTATCGTTTGGCGGATTTTGTCAAGTAAAGCCTTTACGTCCTCTTCCTGCAGATTGGGATCAAATAAAATCATTAATTCGTAATTACGCATTTACTCACCTCCTTCTGGTCATAATAGCCCCTCCCCGGTATTTCGGTTAGGAGCAAGGAAAAATGCTTTATCATTATAACATTCAGTATTTTATATATCAAGATTTATATTACAATAAATTTTCTAAAATAATCTTTTACTCAATCTCTTTTAATTATCAGTCTAATCCTTCTTTCAATCTTTGCTCTGGGAACCAATACCTTTCTACCACAACAAAGACATCTTAATCCAATATCAATTCCAGTCCTGGTTATCTCCCAATGATATCCTCCACAGGGATGTTTCTTTTTTAATTTAACTATATCTCCTACTCTTAAATCCAGCGGCATTGATTGCTCCTACTTTTTATACTTTTAAGATGGCGAGCAAACTGTCCTTTCTGATTTTCATTTCACTGGGTGAAAAGATGACCAGTTTTATCTTATGGTTTTGAAATATATTTTCCGCTAATTTTCTGATATCCTCTGCCTGGACACTTTCTATACGGTCAATGATCTCCTGGTAGTTATATTCTTTATCGTATAATAGAGCATAACTTCCCAAGCGAAAAGCAAAGCTTAATGTATTTTCCAGTCCCATCAAAATGCTTCCCTTATACATTTCCTGGGCTATTTTTAATTCAGTATGAGAAATATGCTTTTCTTTAATTTTTTTTAGCTCATCTAAGATTTTTTGAATACTATGCGTTAATCCATCAGCAATTACTCCAGCGTAGATATTAAATGAACCTGTTTGATCAAAATATTGGGGATAGGAATGTATATCATAAGCAAGTCCTTCTTTAACACGAACCTCCTGAAATAACCTGGAACTCAAGCCAGCTCCCAAAATTATATTTAGCAAATCCATAGCAATTTTATCACGATGAAACCGGGAAATGCCTTCAAAACCAAAGCAGAGATGGGCTTGTTTGACCCTTTTGTTTATTAGTTTTAACTCAGGAATTTGAGATACTGCTCCACCAATGGTGGAAACTATTCTGGGCATGCCTTTCCTGGCAAGAAAAGGAAATTTTTCTAGCATAATAGTAATTGCCTTTGGAGAAATATTGCCGGTAATACTAATTACCATATTTCGAGGCTGATACATTTCTTGAAAATATAGTAATAATAATTTACGGTTAAATCTTTTGATAGTCCCCTTCTCTCCTAAAACATTTTGTCCCAATGCTGTATCCTTCCACATTAAACTATTAATTAAAAATACGATCCAATCCTCTGGAATATCCTGATATTTATTAATCTCTTCAATGACTACTTTTTTTTCCTGGCGAATATCCTCTGCTCTAAAAAGTGAATTATTCAATATGTCGACCAACACTTCAAAGGCATCAGCAAAATTCCTATGTAATACCTTACTGTAAATAAAGGTGCATTCCTCCGAAGTAGAAGCATTAATTTCTCCACCTAACTGCTCAATAGCCTGAGATATTTCTAAGGTATTCTTTCTCTTCTCAGTACCTTTAAAAAGCATATGTTCAATGAAATGAGAAATACCCTGTTGATGTTTTGTTTCATAGATAGAACCGGATTTAATCCCTACTACAATTGAGACAGACTGCATATGTGGCATCAAACAGGAAATTATTTGAAGACCATTATCCATTTTTATTGACTCAACCATACCCATGCCTTATAAATTATCTCCACCTTTGTTATTCATATTCCGGAAGTTTTACTATATAAACTTCTTCCAATTTATTAAAGTCAACTTCTGGTTTGATTAAAATTCTTTGAAAAAGGTCGTGTTTTTCCTTTCTCACAGCTACAATCCGACCAATGATAATTCCCTTTGGCACTGAACTGCCCATACCAGAGGTAACTACAATATCATTAATCTGAACATCCGCATCGTGAGCAATATAATCAAGATAACAATAGGCGCTTTCAGTCCCTCCTTTTATTACTCCAATTTCTCTGGTCCTTTGAATCAGAGCACCCATTGAACAACCTTGATCTATCAATAAAATTACCTCTGAGGTGTTGTGTCCTACCTGAATCACTTTACCTACCAAACCCCTATAGGTAGCAACTCCCATATCTATCTCAACTCCATCTTTACTCCCCATATCAATAATTACACTGTGAAACCAGTTACTCGGTTCTCTGCCAATCACCTGAGCTGGAATCATTTCATAATTATAATATTCCTTAAATTGCACCATTTTTGCTATTTGCTCATAGGCAGCCAATTTTTCTTTCAAAATGGCGTTCTCATGTAAAATCTCCCGGTTTTCCTGCTGTAATTGCCAATTTTTTTGATGTATACTCTCAGTTTGAGTAAATATTTGAAAATACTTTTCGAATCGGTTTACTACATTCTGAACAGTATAATTAACTGGCTTCAGGACTAAAAATCCTATATCTTTTAATAATCCCAAAACCCCCTTACCATGATAGTCAACAGTGATAAGCAGAGCTGATAATAACGAAAGGCATAAAAACAAGATAAATGCCCTTCTCTCTTTAGAAAGCTTTCTCAATGAAAAATACTCCTATTTATTCTACCCTTTTTATATGAAAGTGAATAGCACACCCTTTTTATAGGTGACTTTAAAAGCATAAACCATCTGATTTAGTAATCATTTACTCCTGGAGGTTCTTATGAGAATCCTATTATATCTGTCAAAATTTTCTAACGCTTCTCCAGTTCCTTTTACCACACAATACAGTGGTTCCTTGGATATAAAAACGGGAATTTTTATTTGTTCCTGAAGGATTTTATCTAAATCAGATAATAAAGCTCCCCCTCCGGTCATAATTAATCCTTTATTTATGATATCAGAAACAAGTTCTGGAGGTGTTTTTTCTAAAGCCATCTTCACTGTATTGGCTATTACTTCGACTGAATCATAGAGAGCCTCTCTTAATTCATCCTTGGTTAATCTGATTCTAATAGGTAAACCACTGAGACGATCTCTGCCTCTTACCTCAAAATAATCTTGTTCTTTCTGAGCGTTGTTTTTGGAAAGTGCAATTTTTAAATCCTCAGCAGTTAAATCTCCTATGAAAAGCCCATGGTTATCTTTAATATACTTGATTATTTGTTGATTTAAATAATCGCCAGCAACTTTGGTTATTTCGTTTACCACAATCCCTCCCAAAGAAATTACCGCTACCTCTGAAGTACCACCACCCATATCAATAATTAAGTTACCCATGGGTTCAAAAATAGGTAATCCCGCACCAATAGCCGCGGCAATAGGCTCTTCAATTAAAAATACTCTTCGTGAACCACATTCATAAGCAACCTCCGACACTGCTCTTTTTTCAACTTCAGTAACACCAGAGGGAACACAGATAGTAATAGAAGGCTTGATAAATTGATAACGGGCGAATATTTTTTCAATGAAATAGCGCAGCATTTCAGCAGTTACTTCAAAATTAGCAATCACGCCATGCTGTAAAGGGCGAATAGTATAAATACCTCTCGGTGTTCTCCCAATCATAGACTTCGCTTCTTTCCCCACTTTCAAAATACGATTGCTATTTTTTTGATAAGCCACTACGGAAGGTTCTTCCAGAATAATCCCCTTTCCCTTTACATATACTAAGGTGGTACTGGTACCCAAATCAATACCAATGTTTCGGGAAAGAGTAAGAGAAAGAGAAAGGTTGAACATGTATAGAGCCTCTTTTAGTTAAGATTTTATTATAATAATATATAATTAATTTTCTGCTTTTCAGGAATATAAATTAACAGACATTCACCTGTATAACAGGTGATTTAAGATACTTAAACCGTTTTATTTAGTCATGAACACCTTAAAAGAAGGTAATCTTCAATACTGAAATAAATTATTTCCTTTGAGGTGTATCAGGGGTACCTTCCCTGAATACCTTGTCTTAAAAATATTATATGATA
The DNA here is from genome assembly GCA_964433555.1 of uncultured Atribacterota bacterium. Classification (GTDB taxonomy): domain Bacteria; phylum Atribacterota; class Phoenicimicrobiia; order Phoenicimicrobiales; family Stramentimicrobiaceae; genus Stramentimicrobium. The sequence goes on from CAYSRG010000005.1 coordinate 40,929, forward strand.
AATTCCATTTATACCTGAGTTATAATAATTTTAGAAATTATATACCCTTAGAATCAAATATAGCATTATTGTACCTTATTTAGTTTATTTAAAAAAGATTATTTCATAGTAGGGGAAATTCAAAAAATTTCCCCTACTATGAAATAATGATAACATGTTTTCTAAAATACAAAAAAATAATATTTCTTTCTACCGTAAATGATTTTTTATGTTATTATATTTTTAGACTATATTTCAAAGCCTCAAATGGATCTGGCGTAATTATATAATACATTCCATTTGTTTAGCAATCCAACTTTGACAATTTCATGATTTTTTCCAGGCAAAAAATACCAGAACCATTATTTGCCTGATATTTTTAGTAAATATTTATTTTGAAAATAATAGCTAATAAGGCAAACTTATTAATAAAAATTATCTCAGATCAAGAGAGCAAGGTAAGATTCTATGGTCGAACCACAATCGATTCTCAGGTGGTGTTCTGATTCATGAATCAACTAATTTTAACCATTATAATTATCAGTATAGTCTATTTCTTTATTTTTACCAATCGACGAATACGAACCACTTCATCTTTTTTTGGGGCAATTTTAGTAATTCTTGTCGGCCTCATCTCTTTTGAAAAAGCCATTAGTTATATTGATTTTAATAAATTAGGTATTATTATTGGAGTAATAATTTTTACCAACATTGCTAAAGATAGCGGGATGTTTCAATTTTTAGCAATCAAAGTAATGCGACATAGTCATGGGAATCCCTGGCTATTGCTTATTTTATTATCCCTCTTAACTGGAATCCTGTCTTCCTTCTTTGATGAAATCACCACAGTCTTATTTATGGCTAATATTACTATAGCATTGACCTCTATCCTGGGAATATCTCCACTACCTTTCTTGATATCTGAAATTATTTCTGCCAATATAGGTGGTATGGCTACTTACTTAGGAACACCAACAAATATCATGATTGGCTCAGCAGCTCACTTTTCTTATCTTGATTTTATTTACCATGCTCTTCCGGTAGCAGTAATTCTCACCATAGTAAATATCTATTACTTCAAAATCATTTTTAGTAAAAAACTATTAGAAAGTAAAATACCGGAACATCTATTATCTCGCTTAAATGAAGTTAAGGAGAGTGAATGTATTACCGATCATATTCTGTTCAAAAAAATCGTAATCCTGGTAATTATCGGTATTATTCTAATGCTTTTTTCTCATAGAATAGCAGCTGATCTGGCAGTTATTATTCTTTTTATTTCCCTTATACTATTCTTTTTAACACCTGAAAAATCTACTGATTTTATTCTCTCTCAGATAGATTGGGGAATTATATTTTTTCTGATTGGATTAAATGTATTGGCTGGTACCATGGAAGAACATGGAATAATAGATATATTAACAAATAAAATTATTCAGTTAAGTAGAGCTGATTTTCAATACCTTCATTATTTATTTCTAATATCAACTACTTTTCTCTCTTCATTTCTAGATAATATACCTATTGTTAATATTGCTATTCCTATCATTGAACATATCGTCAAAGAATTTCCTGCTACCGCTCCGGTTATCTGGATTACTATAGCCCTGGGTGCAAATATTGGCGCTAATGGCACCCTAATCGGGACAGCTTCAAATTTAATTGTGGCTAAAATTGCAGAGAAGAACAATCAACCTATTTACTTCTGGCATTTTTTTAAGATTTCCTTCCCTTTAGTCATTATTGACCTGTTTGTAGTTTCAATCTATTTCTACTTTAGATATCTTTACTGATTCGCATCAGAAAGCAGGTTTTAAAAAAGGAATGCATAATAATTCCAACATGAAAAAATAAGGAAATCTTCTAAAAGGTTAGTGTTATAACTCTTGTTTTACTTCTTATTTTTTAATTTATAAATGAATCTCATAAAATTGACTGAATAGTAATATAAGACTAAATGCAATTGGCAGTTTAATAGTATCTTTTTACCTCAAACCTTTCAATTGTAAAATCTTCACCCACATATATTCCTGCTTTTTGTCTGGCAATATCAATTTGCTGCTCTACAGTATCTACTCCTTCCAAATCTGGTAATAAAAGGCCTTTTTTAAATCCACAACTGACTATAACACCATATTTTTTAGGATTTAGCTGTTTTATATCTTTTACTTCTTCTGGATTGGAAAGAATATCTACTGAAATTGATAATTTATCTACTTCATCTGGAGTGACAGGAGAAAATCTGGGATCATGCATAGCGGCACTTACTGCATTTTCAATAATCTCTAAAGCAATATTACTTTTTGTAGCAAGAAAAGTACCAATACAACCTCTTAACCTTTCCTCTTTTTTTAATGAAATAAAAACTCCTGCCTGCTTCTCCATTAGCTCTCGAGGCAGATCATCAGGTGAAATCATTTTTTTTCTGTTTTGCAAGTAATAAATAATGCTTTTCCTGGCTAATGCTACTGGGGCACTCTCATTTTTTTGGCCCATTATAGTTCAGCTCCTTTTTTATACTAGTAATTACTAAAAAATTATTAGTGAAAACATAATAGTCATATATGAAAATTTACCAAAACCTTTTTATCTTTGTTATATAAAGCTTTAGCAAATTCTGGGGAGTTGTTCTCCACTAAGCATCCCCACTATTCTTTTTCCACCAATATCAGTTTTTAGAGACACTTCTGATCTTCCCTGAGCAATTACTCTACCGATAATAGCCGATTGCTTTCCATGCCTGCTGGTCTTAATCTTCTGTACTACTTCTTCGGCAAATTGCTCTGGTAAAAAGGCAATTAACTTTCCCTCATTGGCTAAATAAAGAGGATCATAACCCAGAATTTTACAGGTATCTTTTACTGTTTCCTCAATAGGAATTTGCTCTTCTTCAATTTCTATTTCCACCTGAGAAGATTGGGCAATTTCATTTAAAGCAGTAGCCAGTCCGCCTCTGGTAGGATCACGTAATACATGTATTTCCTTGGTTATAGATAGCATCTCTTGTACTAAATCAGCCAGGGGAGCTGTGTCGCTTATGATACTCTCTTCAAGCTGAAGGTTTTCTCGAGAAGCCAGAATGCTAATACCATGATTTCCGATAGGTCCATTGATAATAATTACATCATTAATCTGTGCTCTCCCGGGATGAATGTGAACATCTGAATCAATATAACCTATTCCTGTGGTATTTATAAATATACCATCAACATCTCCTTTATTGACAACCTTGGTATCTCCGGTAACTATCTGAATGCCTGTTTTTTTTGCCGATTCAGCCATGCTACGGGTTATTTGTTCCAGAATTTGCATTGAAATACCCTCTTCAATAATAAAAGATACACTGAGGTATTTTGGGATAGCTCCACACATGGCTATATCATTTATGGTCCCATGTATTGCTAGATGTCCGATATTCCCACCTTTAAAAAATATGGGGCTCACAGTGTAAGAGTCTGTAGAAAAGGCTATTTTTTTATTGGTTGGTGGTAAAACTGCTCCATCGTGCAGTTTATTCAAGATTGGATTATTAAAATATTTTAAAAATAGAGAACGAATTAACTGGTTAGTTAATTTACCTCCACTACCATAATCCAGAGTTATTATTTGGTCGGTCATCGTTTATCCTTTCTTTAGAGAACATGGCAAACTCTTTTAGTTTATCACTATATTTTACCGAATTGGTTTACAGTTTTTAGTTTTTAGTTTCAGAACCGGATAAATAAGCAAGAAAAATAATATTCCATATTTCACTATTTTTTATTATTGCCGCAGTGTTCTAATAAATTAGAAACACATCAGTGAATATTACTGGTATTGATTTATTTAAACTGACTACTGTAATTAAACTTTTTTAATTATTCCTATATTTATAATATTATACTGAACTATATTTGTAATATGCTGCACAAACTCCCTCACTGGAGACCATACAGGCGCCCACCGGATGCTCAGGTGTACATAATTTCTGGAAAAGTGGGCATTGTAAGGGTGTAGCCACACCTCTCAAGACATCTCCACATCTACATTGATTATTTTCTTTGGTTGTTTCTACTTTAACTAAAAAATTACGGGCATTTAGATCAGAATATTCGGATTTTAAATCTAAACCGCTGTCAGCTACAATTCCTATGCCTCTCCATTCACTATCGACAGTAGAAAAAACCTGAGTTATTAAATTAAGGGCAATCAGATTACCTTCTTCCCTCACCGCTCTCCGGTATTTATTTTCTACCTGCGGTATACCTTTAATCTTCTGCAGGATGAGATGATAGATTGCTATTAAAATATCGATTGGTTCAAAGCCAGCAATTACACAGGCAATATGGTAACAGTCTGGAATAAATTGATAGGGTTTAGCCCCAATAATAGTGCTGACATGACCGGGACAGAGCATCCCATCAATTTTTACCTCCTGACTCTGTAAAAGTGCTCTTATAATAGGAGGCATAAGCTTGGTTAGACTTAGGAGATAAAAATTGGTAATCGCTTTCTTTTTTGCTTCCAGAACAATACTGGCTAGCAAAGGTATAGTTGTCTCAAATCCAATTCCAACTAAAATAATCTGTCTCTGTGGAAATTCCCGGGCAATTTCCAGTGCTTGGAGGGGTGAATAAATCACTCTGACATCAGCTCCGTCTGCTTTTTCCCTCTTCAAGCTGGAAGAACTACCAGGTACATTAATCATATCTCCAAAAGTTGCTATTATTGCTCGATCCATTCTAGCCAGAGCAATCATATGATTGATATCAGATATGGGAGTGACACATACCGGACAACCAGGACCTGAAATTAAATGAATATTTTCCGGCAAAAGGTCTTTTATGCCAGAACGAAAAATAGACATAGTATGAGTGCCGCAAACTTCCATTATATTAATATCTTCTGTTGTCAGTTCCTTCATTCTTTCTATTATTGATTGGCAAAGCCTTTTATCCCTATATTCATCGAAATACTTCAAGACTGTATTTCCTCCCAGATTTGATTTATCTCATTTGCCTCCCGGGAGTTGATTTTAGTAATGGCATATCCAGCATGAATAAGCACATAATCTCCTTCTTCAATTTCAGGTAAAAGGTCAATCCTAACCGACTTTTTTATATTCCCTAACAGAACCTCTGCCTCTTCACAATTTATTTTTTTTATTATCTTACCAGGGATAGCCAGACACATACAAATACCTCTTTTACTTTCTCAAAGATCTCATTTACACTCTTGAAAACCACATATCATTTTACCAGACTTGATACGCGCATTAACGACTACCGCCTGCCCCAGGGCAATACAGGCATCGTTAGGCGGTAATTTTTTATGTATTAATACTTTAAAGTTTTCCTTTTTTAATTTTTTCATAGTTTGAGTTAAAAGAAAGCTATTCTGAAAAACTCCTCCGCTTAAAGCGACATAATTGATATTAAATTCCTTTTTTATTTTAACACATAAGGAAAGAATAATATCAGCAACTGTGTTATGGAACTGAGTGGCAATTCTGGGTAAAGGAATTTTTCTTTCTAAATCATTAATTATCTGTAGAAACATTTCTCCAGTATCTACCACCAAGCCGGTAATTTCTCTGGTAATTTTATAATTATAATTATCCTTGTATTTAGTCTGACATAAAGCTTCCAGCTCCATAGCAGCTTGCCCTTCAAAATCCACCTCATCTCTTAGTCCAATTAGAGAGGCCACTGCATCAAACAACCTGCCGCAGCTGGAGGTAAGAGGTGAATTAATCCTTTTATCTATCATCTGCTTCAGCAACTGAAATTCTTTTTTCTCTCTTCCTTCCCCTAATATTGAGTGAATAGAATCAGCCTCTTGTCCGAAAAGGGGGTAAAGATAACTAAAAGCCATCCTCCAGGGTTGATGTATAGCCTGCTCTCCCCCGGGCATAGCAATATATTTTAGATGACCCACTCTCAAGCAATCCTTCGGTGAAACCACCAGGAATTCACCTCCCCAGATAGCACCGTCCAGACCAAAACCGGTACCATCCAAGGCTACTCCAATCACCTTTTCAGATATATGGTTTTCAGCTGTACAGCTGGCAATATGGGCATGATGATGTTGAATCTTCAACAAAGGCACTCTGAATTGCTGAGATAACTCCTCAGCATAATGAGTAGAAAGATAATCAGGATGTAAATCACAGGCAATAACCTTCGGTTTAAATTGAAATACCCGAATCAGACGTTTGATGGCTTCCTGATATGCCTGGAAGCTATCCCTGTTTTTCAAATCACCCAGATGCTGACTGGGAAAGGCATAACGATCACGAGTAAGACATACTGTATTCTTTTCTTCTGGACCTAAGGCCAGTATAGATTCGGTCTCCTCCGGGAGCACAATGGGGAATGGGGCATAACCTCTTGACCTTCTAATAAAGATAGAATGATGAGCAGTTATCTTTAAAACAGAATCATCACAGCGATTGTAAATCTGTCGATTATGAAGAAGTAAAAAGTCAACCTGCTGTACCAATTTCTGAAATGCTTCTTCATTTTGAATGATAATTGGTTCATCGCTGAAATTAGCACTGGTCATAACCAGGACCAGGCTACTCTTTTGTAATAATAAAATATGTAAGGGGGTATAAGGTAACATAAAGCCAAGATAGGCATTGCCAGGAGCAATATCTGGTGATAAATGGCAACTTCTTTTCTTTTTTAAAAGTACGATGGGCTTCTCCTTACTCTCTAAATATTTCCGAGCCAGCTCTGATACATAACAAAAATTTGTTATTTTGGATATACTTTCAGCCATCAAAGCAAAAGGTTTTTGGTCTCTTTTCTTTATTTCTCTAATTCTGGATACGGCTTCCTTATTCTGAGCATCACAGCTCAGATGAAACCCTCCTAGTCCTTTTATTACGCCCACTTCTCCTCCTCTCAATCTCTTTTGCGCCTCTTGGATAGGGTCCTGCGTAACAACTTTCTGGTTACCCGTATAAAGAGAAACTTGTGGGCCACAAACTGGACAGGCATTGGGTTGGGCATGATAGCGACGGTTTTCTAAATCATGATACTCGTTATAACAATCAGTACACATAACAAAATTTTTCATAGTAGTCTTATCCCTATCGTAAGGCATATCTTCAATAATAGTAAAACGGGGACCACAATTGGTACAATTAATAAAAGGGTAATGATAACGTCGGTTAGAAGGATCATTCAGTTCTGTTATACAATCCTCACAAATAGAAATATCGGGAGGCATAAGAATAACAGGATGTCTATGGTTGGATTTGCTCTTCTTTATGACAAATTTGGAATATCCAATAGGGGATAACCTTTCAATTCTGATATCATCAATAAGGGCTAAGGGAGGGAGATGATTTTTTAATTCTTTTAAAAATTTCCTACCATCAGATTCCTCTCCTTCAATTTCCATTTCTACTCCCTGATTGGAGTTACAAATCCATCCATATAAATTATATTTTTTTACCAATTTATGAATAAAGGGACGAAAACCTACTCCCTGAACAATGCCATATATAGTAAGCTTGTATCTTATTTTCATCTTTTCCCCGAAATATATTTAAGTACAATGGTTTTTGGTTAAAGGTTTTTGGTTAAAATAGTTAGCATTTAATATTTTTTGTCTTTGATACCCATTATTACTTTTAGTTCTATTTTATTAAATATTAAAATCTGATACTATATTTTTCTTACACTATACATTATACGATATGAAGTTGATTAAAGAATGGCATTAAGCCTTATTATTATGTTGATAATCAGAGAAAAATCTTCTGGCAATTACATAGGCAGCAAAATCGTCATAAGGCCGAGGAGGTATGCGAAGAGAAATAGGAATAAGTTTTAACCAGCCGGTTGGCGGATTATATTCAAAGAAATATCTCCTTGCTAATCTGGTAGTATCTTCTTCTGTTATTACAGTGATAAATAACTCCGGAAAATTTTTCTTGATAACTGCAATAATATTTTCTGAATTTGTTCCACTTCCCACTACTATGCTTTTAATCTGGTATTTCCCTAAATAATTTTTTACCCGGCCCATCAATCCCTCATTGTTTACAACCTCACCTGCTACATATCTTAATTTGTAATCCACCAGTGCTATACCGCACTTTTTTCTACCTGGATCAATGGATAGTATGAATTTATTCACTTTTAATCCCTTTATCAATTCATTGTACTGTTTACCAACAGCATAGATAAATCTTCAAACTGACCTTAATTATTAATTCGTTCAGGATAGGTATAAATATTCATTCTTTCCCCACGAGCAAATCCAATAAGAGTGACTCCTTGCTTATCCGCCAGTTGAATAGCATAATCAGTAGGAGCAGATCGGGAAATAACAATAGGAATATTTCCCTTTATAATTTTCTGCATAATTCCAGAAGTAATACGACAGGAAGTTAAAATTATCTTATCATCTGTATTAATATTCTTTAAGAGAGCCTCTCCTAAAATTCTGTCTATTGTATTATAACGGCTTATATCTTCGCAAAATAGAACAATACAACCATTATGATCAGCCAAACCACAACTATGTACGCCGCCACTTAACTTAAAAAATTCAGCTTTTTCCTGCATAAGAGTGATGAGCAAATAAATAGTGCTGATATTGAGTTTGCTACTATTATCAACAGAAAGGGGTTCTCTTTTTCCTGATACTGTCTGCTTAATTTGATTAATAAGATTAGCACTGTATATTTTATCCGGCAAAAATAAAGAATTATTAATCTGGAAATATATTCCTTTCTTTCCTGTTTTAGTTGAAATTATTTCACGCTTATCCTTCACAATGCCTGCACTGTATAGAAATCCTGTTGCTAAATATTTCAAATTACCCGGACTGCAATTTAAGGTAACAATGTATTTCTGATTAACATAAACATTTAAAGTTTCCTCTTTAGCTACTAAATCAATAACCTTATTTCTCTCATATTTGTTAACCTGGATTATTTCAGTTTCAGCACCCTTATTATTTGTTAACATTCTTTTTTCTCCGGTCTATTTCCAATTTCTCTGCTTCAATAAAATCACCTTGAAAGTTAATATTAAAAAAAGAATGTAATTCTGGATCACATCTTCTGATTTCCATTTCGGTAATCCGGCGAATTTTTAAAAAGGGAAAAATATCTCTTATCGCCAGTGTACCCTTTTTTAGATTCTGTTTAATTATTTTCAGGCAATTTTTACTATAAATGGCACATAAAGGTTCGAATAATTCCTTGCCATGAGTGGGAATTACTATATCATAACCTTCCATATTTTCTATCATATATTCCACCAATCTTTTCTCAATAAAGGGCATATCATATCCTATAACTAGATTATAAAATGTTTTGGAATATTGTAAACCTGAAAAAATCCCTCCTAATGGCCCTTTTTGGGGGTAGATATCCTCTACAGTTAACTTATATTGGGGAAATCTATCTCTGGGTCCCACAATAATAATATCTTGCTCAGTAATTCCTTCTAGAGAAAGAATATTTAAAATAACTCGCTTTATAAGGATGGTACCCCTAAATTTTAGATAGCCTTTATCTTTACCTAAACCTATTCTACTGCTTCTACCGCCTGCTAATACTATAACTGAAATAGCAGTATATTTTTTCTCTGTATCCATTATTATACTCACTAATCTAAATCAATAATAAGGAATAAAATCAGCATGAGTGCATATTATAACTAAGTTAAAAAGGGCTATACCTATTCTTACCAGTATAGCCCTGAATTCATTTAATTATTTCTGTTCTATATGTTTTATATGTTATTTATTCTCTCTTAAATAAACATACCAATATATAGTAGCTACAAAGAAAGCTCCGCCAATTATATTGCCTATAGTTACTGGTAATAAATTATTAAATAAAAAACTCCCCCAATTCAATCGGCTAAGCTGATCCGTTAATCCTGCTGCTGCTACTACTGAAGTATTGTTTTTTAGCATAATACCCATAGGTACAAAATACATATTGGCAATACTATGCTCAAAACCACTGGCTACAAAAGCCATAATGGGGAAATAGATACCAAGAATTTTACCAGGAACATCCTTAGCTGCTACTGCCATCCATACTGCCAGACATACCAGCCAGTTACAGAGAATTCCTCGTGCTATGGCTGCACTCCAGGTTAGATTAACCTTACCATTGGCTATGGCCAAAGCCTTTGCCCCTACAGCAAAATTTCCGGTCTGCCAGAGCTGAGCATTATACATTAGCCATACTACCAGAAGAGAACCAATAAAGTTTGCTATATATACCCAGACCCAGCTGTTTAACAATTTTCCTACTGAAACATTCTTGTTTAAAGTGCCCACCACTATTAAATTATTTCCGGTAAATAATTCTGCCCCGGCAATAACAACCAGCATAAGACCAACTGAAAAGACACTACCAAATAGAAATTTGGTAATCCCATCACCTACATATTTTACTGCATCATAAGTAACCATAGTAGCCAGTTGCGCACCAAAACTGATATAAGCACCAGCTAGAATACCCAAGATAATCATTTTACTCCATGATAGACCAGCCTTGTTCTTACCAATAGTGCAAAAAGCATTAGCAATTGCACCTGGTGGGTTACATGGTGTTGTTACATCTTGCACTGATTGAATTTTATCTTTCTCTGTACTCAACTTAGTATCCTCCTTTTTTGATAATATTTATTTTCAGGATATCTTTTTAATCTTAACAGCACACACTTTATATTCTGGTATCTTAGAAACTGGATCAAGGGCTGCAATGGTTAATAAATTAGCAGCAGCTTCATGGAAATGGAAACTCATGAATACTACACCATTATCAGATTTTTCAGTAACCTTAGCCTTTGCCTGAATCTTTCCTCTTCGAGAGGCAACTTCAACCATTTCACCATCTTTTATACTCAATTGGCTGGCATCCTGAGGACTAATCTCAACTAATGCTTCTTTATATACTTCGCTTAGACCCTTAGATTTTCGGGTAACTGTACCGGTATGGAAGTGATATAATACTCTTCCAGTAGTAAAGATTAAAGGATATTCTTCATCAGGAAGTTCGGCAGCCTCTCTAAATTCAACTGGGAAGAATTTTCCCTTTCCTCTAGTAAACTTATCCTCATGCAGGAACCTTGTCCCAGGATGGTTGGCATCTGGACAAGGCCATTGTAAACTTCCCTTTTCCAATCTTGGGTAGAGTATCCCTCTATAAATTGGAGTGAGTTGAGCAATTTCTTCCATAATTTCAGCAGGGCTATTGTAGCTCATATTATTATATCCCATTTTCTGGGCTAGTTCACAGATTATCTGCCATTCCGGTTTTGATTCCCCTATGGGTTCAATAGCTTTATGGAATCTTTGTACTCTTCTCTCAGTATTAGTAATAGTGCCATCTTTCTCAGCAAAACTAGCACCGGGTAATACTACATCAGCTATTTCAGCTGTTTCAGTCATAAACATATCTGATACGACTAAAAAATCAACTTTCTTTAAAGCTTCACGGGCATGGTTTAAATCAGGATCTGACATAGCTGGATTTTCTGCCATGACCAATATCCCTCTAACTTTGCCTTCATAAGCAGCGTTGAGTATTTCAACAACTGTCAATCCAACCTTGTTAGATAAATCTGCCTGCCAGGCTTTAGAAAACTTCTCTTGAACTGCGGGATCCACTACGGCCTGATAACCGGAATACACATTGGGCAAAGCTCCCATATCACAAGCACCCTGAACATTGCTTTGTCCCCTTAAGGGATTTACTCCTGAACTCTCCTTCCCTATATTACCAGTTAACATCGCTATATTGGCAGTTGAAAGAACATTATCAGTGCCGCTAGTATGTTGGGTAATCCCCATGGAATAAATTAAAGAAGTATTAGGACCTTTAGCATAAATTCTTGCTGCTTTTCTAATATCTTCAGCAGGTACTCCGGTAATCTTCGCTACTATTTCTGGATTATACTTAAGAACCACTTCCTTCATTTTTTCATAATCTTCGGTTCTTTCTTTAATAAATTCCTTATCTTCCAATCCCTCAGTAATTATGACATTCATCAAACCATTAAATAGAGCTACATCTGTTCCTGGTCTATGCCTTAACCAGAGAGTAGCATATTTAGCTAATTCTATTTCTCTAGGATCAGCTAAAATTAATTTTGCTCCATTTTTAGTTACCGCTTTTTTTATTTCCAGAGCAATGATAGGATGGTTCTCAGTAGTGTTGGAACCAGTTAAATAGATAACCGAGGCATGGGCAATTTCCTTAATAGAATTAGTCATGGCACCACTGCCAAAGGATTGAGCCAAGCCAGCAACGGTGGCTGAATGGCAAAGTCGGGCACAATGGTCAACATTATTGGTTCCCAGGACTGCCCTGGCAAATTTCATTAGTAGATAGTTTTCTTCATTAGTACATTTGGCTGAAGAAAGAACCGCTAAGCTATCTTGTCCGCTTTCTTTTTTAATCTCTTGAAATTTATCACTGATTAACTGCAGTGCTTCATCCCAGGAAGCTGGTTCTAATTTACCATTTTTCCTGATTAAGGGAGTTTTTAAGCGATCTTCTCTATGAATATAATCATTTCCAAAACGCCCTTTCACACAGAGATTAATGCCATTTACAACACTATCAGGATTGGAAGTAACCTTAACTACCTTGCCATCTTTAATATTCAGGTCAAATCCGCATCCGCATCCGCAGTAATTACAGGTAGTATGAACTTTTTCAAATTCCCAGGCTCTTCCTTTTCCTATAGCTGCCTTATCAGTTAATGCTCCAACAGGGCATACAGCAACGCACTGTCCACAAGAAACACAATTAGAATAATCGGGATTTTCTTCTGAACCAATAGTAATTTTTGTTTCATGTCCTAATTTATTGCCCAATCCGGCAATGACTTCTGTTTTTGTACCACGATATCCAAATCCAATAGCTCTTGATTGCTGAATCTCGTTACATATCTCTACACATCTTCGACAAAGAATGCATTTATTCAAATCTCTTAAAATAAAAGGATTGCTTTCATCGATAGGAAGATTTCTTTCACTTCTGCCAAAACCGGATTCTTTAATCCCCATTTCATAAGCTAAGTCCTGCAAATCACATTCACCATTCTTCTCACAGGTCATGCAATCCAGGGGATGCGTAGTTAATAATAATTCTAATACAGCTCGGCGAGCGTTTATTACTCTTTCACTATGAGTATATACAACCATACCTTCCTGTACCGGATATACGCATGAGGCAACCAGACAGGGATGACCTTTAACCTCTACCACACATATACGACAGGAGCCTGGATAATGATTGATTTCTGGCATAGCACATAATGTGGGAATTATTATGCCTGCCTTAGTTGCTGCATCCAGGATTGTTGAATCAGGATCTGCCATAATTTTTTTGTCATTTATCGTTACCTGTACCAACGGCATCGCTATTTTTTCCTTTTTTACTCCTGTATCTTTCATTTTAATTTTATTTCAATCCTTTCTTTCAATATTAGTCCTCTCGATATTCACAACGTAAGCACCTGCTGCTTTCTCGACAGGTTATCTCTTTATTCCATGTTTTCTCTACCTCGTTATGAACTCCTCTATCTTGAATCGGAAGGAGATGGACTTGAGAACGTGCATAATCTACTGGATCTGCTTCGGGATCAAAATCTACGTTAATTGGATCTTTTATTCTCCAGGGATAAGCTCTTTTCTTACCAGTTAAATAAAAATCAATAGCTTCAGCAGCATTCTGTGCTTCTCCTATTGCCTCAACTACAGTAGCAGGACCTAATGCCACATCACCACCGGCAAAAACATCTTGTATTTTGGTTACTCCTTTTTCAGTGGGAATAGTTTGATCGCGATTAATAATAATTTCTTCATTATGGAATAAATCTGAAATAGCAGGTTTTTGTCCAATAGATAAGATTAAACAATCGACTTTCTTGATAAAAGTAGATTCTTTAATTTCAATGGGTCTACGCCGACCAGAAGCATCATAATTGCCTAATTTCATATTCACTAACTCTACTTCCAGGGAATCTTTGTTTGATTTCACTGACTTTATATTTTGTAGTAAAGAAATATTTATACCTTCTCTTTCAGCTTCATTAACTTCAGCTTCATCAGCAGGCATTTCTTCTCTGGTTCTTCGATAAACAATGGTAACCTTTGCTCCAAGCCTTTTAGCAGTTCTAGCGGCATCAATGGCAGAATTACCACCACCAATTACTATTACCTCTTTGCCAATATCAAGCTTTTCCTTTCTATTAAACTTAGATAAGAATTCCAAACCGCTAAAAATCCTGGAATCGTCTAGGTTGTCCATCTCAGGCATAATGCAGTCCCAGGCACCAGCAGAAATATAGAATGCCTGGTAACCTTCTTTTCTCAGCTGATCTAAAGTTATATCCTCTCCAATCCTGGTATTTGTTCGTATCTTAACTCCATAATCTACCAGGGCTTGGATCTCTTTTTCCACAATATTCTTTGGTAAACGATAAGATGGGATAGCATAGGTTAACATTCCACCTGCTTTGGGCTGTGCTTCAAATACTGTTGTTTCATATCCTAACATAGTTAGAAAATAAGCATTGGAAAGTCCAGAAGGACCGCCACCGATAATGGCAACTTTTTTACCATTTTTATTATTTTTTTCTGGGAAACAATCCAGATAATTATCAACCTGATCGGCCATAAATCGTTTAACAGCACGAATATTTATGGCATCATCGATATCCTTTCTTCGACATCTGGATTCACAGAAAGCAGGGCACACTCTTCCGCATACCGCTGGAAAAGGATTTGTTCTTAAGTGTGCCTGCATTGCTTTTTTATATTGACCCTCTTTGGTATAAGCCAGATATGCCGGTACATTAACTGAAGCAGGACAGGAATTATTACAAGGTGCATATACTAATTCTGCACATACTCCTGCTCTACATTTCTTATCTCTAATATGCTCGATATACTCATGCCTGAAGTATCTTAATGTGGATAAAATCGGATTGGGGGCAGTTTGCCCTAATCCACAAAGAGCTGTATCTTTAATTCGATAAGATAATTCTTCCAGCGTATCTAAATCTTCCATCTTGCCTTTACCTTCACAAATCCTGGTCAATATCTCCAGCATCACCCTGGTACCTTCACGACAAGGAGTGCATTTACCACAAGATTCATCCTGAATAAACTCCATGAAATAACGGGCTATATCGACCATACAGGTATCTTCATCCATTACTATCAATCCACCTGAGCCCATAATGGCACCCAGTTCTTTTAATGTTTCATAATCAACTATGGTATTTAGATGTTGTGCCGGAATGCAACCACCAGACGGACCGCCAATTTGAACAGCTTTAAATTTTTTATTTCCCGGAATCCCTCCACCGATATTATAAACAATTTCACCTAGGGTAATACCTATAGGAACTTCGATTAAACCGGTATTGTTAATATTTCCAGCCAGAGCAAATATCTTAGTTCCTTTACTCTTTTCAGTTCCAACAGAAGCAAAATTTTCAGCTCCATATAAAATTATATAAGGTATATTAGCCAATGTTTCTACATTATTTAAAACAGTAGGGGATTCAAATAATCCTTTATTAGCAGGGAAGGGGGGTCTTGGCCTGGGTTCTCCCCTCTTGCCTTCAATAGAGCGCATTAAAGCAGTTTCCTCACCACAAACAAATGCTCCTGCACCCATTCTAATTTCTACATCAAAATCAAAACCAGTCCCCAGGATATTCTTGCCCAGTAGCTGATGGTTCCTCATCTCTTTGATGGCAATTTTTAGCCTTTCAATAGCTAAGGGATATTCAGCCCGCACATAAATATATCCCTGGTTAGCTCCAATAGCATAACCGCCAATCATCATAGCTTCTAATACACTATAGGAGTCTCCTTCCAGCATACTACGATCCATAAATGCACCGGGATCACCTTCGTCTGCATTACATAAAATATATTTTTGTTTACCAGAAGCTCTTGCCGCAAATTCCCACTTCAATCCAGTTGGAAAACCGGCACCGCCTCTACCTCTCAACCCGGATTTTTTAATCTCATCAATTACTTGCTGGGGAGTCATCTCTGTCAAAGCCTTCCCCAAAGCCATAAAACCATCGGCACCGATATAATCATCAATGGTATTAACATCAATAATTCCACAGTTTCGGCGAGCAATTTTTCTCTGTAATTTAAAGAAATCAATATCTTCTATCATAGCTACTAATTCTTCTGTTTTTGGCTTTTTATAAAAAAGCCGCTGCACTACTCTGCCTTTTAAGATATGTTCCTGTACAATTTCCCGGGCATCCTCTGGTTTTAATTGTTGATAAAACACTCCATCAGGATAAACAACCATAATGGGTCCCAGTTCACATATACCCATACATCCAGTGGTAATAATTTCTACCTCTTTTTCCAGATTAGCCTCTTTTAATGCCACTTCCAACGCTTCTCTAACCCTTACTGAACCATTAGACATACAAGAAGTACCATGACATAGAAGAAGCTGGATTCTTATATTATTCATAATTAATCTACTCCTTATTAAACTATTTGTATCTCTCTAAAATTGCGTCTAATTTACTGGGAGTTAACCGACCATGAACTTCATTGTCAACCATAATAACTGGAGCCATTCCGCATGACCCAAAACAACGTTGTTCTCCTAAAGTAAATCTCAGATCTTCTGTTGTTTCGCCTATCTTTATACCCAATTTATTTTCTAATGCCTCCAGAATCTTTTTAGCACCTCTGACATAACAAGCTGTTCCCATACAGATTGTAATAGTGTGCCGACCTACAGGCTGTGTTTTGAAATAAGAATAAAATGTAACTACTCCAAATACTTCACTAACAGAAATATTCATCTCCTCAGCAACGAATTCTTGGACTTCTGAAGGTAAATAACCAAACAAGGATTGTGCTTTATACAAGACTGGGATTAAATAGCCCTTTTTCTCTTTATTATCTCTAATAAAACTCCCTAATTCCTGGTACTTTTCTTCAACAGTGCATTCATCATTTTTAATGATAGCTGTTTCACTCATTATTTTTTCCCCTTTGAAAATAAATATTTTTCTACTACTCTATTATTTAAAACATGTTCATTAAAAATTATCCTTGCTGCCTCTACATCAACATTGCGATAAGTTACCGGTCTATCTTCTTCTACATATACATGAATCATAGGTTCTTGGGCGCAAAAACCAAAACATCCTGAAGCAGTAATAATAATATCCGTTTTTTTGCTTTTTTCAATCAATTCCAAGAATTCATTCATTGTTTCTCTAGCCCCAGCAGCTATTCCACAACTACCCATTCCTACTACTATCTTGACACGATGCTTTCCCGATCTAAGCTTTAAATCTTTCTTTACCTTCTCCCGCATTATCTTTAGTTCTTCAAAATTTTTCATAGCTCCTCCTCTCCAAACATTAATTTATATTGAATAATATTAATACCTTAAAAATAAGTTACCTAATATCTATTTTTTTAAATTCTTTTTGTGATACCTCATAAATATGTTTTCTTATATTTATATAATTTTTTAATCCCTTAGCAATTTCATTTCGTAATTCCAGGAAATCTAAAATCAGTTCCTCTCTATCCTCTTTGGTAATAAATAATTTAAGATTAATCTCCGGCCAGGCAAAAAATATATCTGTAAAAGTCCAGGCCAAATCACCAAAGGGTTTGGCATCAATATGAGACATGTCTATCTTAAATTGAAGAGCAGTCCCTCCTTTTTTATTTATCCTTCTTATCTTTAAATATCCGCCGGTATCCTCTGCCGTTCTTTTTAATAAGGGGAGACCCAATCCAACCCTTCTGGTCTTCCTGGAAGTTATAAAAGGATCTAATACTTCCTGCCCAATAATTCCTTTCCCATTATCGGAAATGCTACAAAAAAAAATACTTTTAGTATAAGTTATTTTCACAATAACTTCATTAGCCCCGGCATTAACTGAATTTTCTATAATATCAAAGAAATGGTCCGCTATATTTTTCATTTCCGGTCTTCCTTAGAAAATCTTGCAATGAGCTAAAATCTATTATATGATTATCATCTTTTACTTCCAAAAAAAATGTTCCAATATCTTCCAAAAAGTGGCTATCTGAACCGCTAATTACTGGGAATCCTTCCAGTAAGTCTCCAATTTCATATTTCTTATTTATCCATTCAAATCTTGATACTTCTACTGCATCAAAATTACTAGTAGGATCTAAAAAACCTATCTGGCTCATTAAACTGCAATAATCTCTATTAATATGAGCCGGTATTGCTATTCCACCCAGAAAATGAATGTAGTCAATTAACTCATCTAAGCTGATTTGTAAAGCATTTTGCCTTAACATATAATCTATTTCAACTATCTCTCCTTTTTCATCATAGATTAGCTGGTCACCAAAAAAAGAAGGTTTATTTTTCATTTTTGGCAGACAATCACTTATCTTCTTCTCCATCTCTCTCATACTATATTCATCTGGGAAATAACCCAATATATGAATCTCTTCCCGGGTAGTCAGCTCAATCCCGAGAATAATATTAACTGAGCTTATTTTATTAATTTTTCTAATTAAAATCGAATGGGCAACCGCATTGTGATCAGTAATAGCAATTAAGTTTAGTCCGCTTTTTTCTGCCTTTTTCAATATGTTTTGTGGTGACATAATATTTTCCGCGCACGCTGAAAGAGAAGAGTGAATATGTAAATCAATCTTGATCAGATTTGCCTCCCAGCATCTGGTACAATAGACCACATATTTGAAAAGAATTTTTTTCAGTTCTCAATAGATTAATCTGTTCTTCCCTGGCTTTTTCTATCAATTCCTGGTTTATTTCTACATTATTGGTAAAGATAATTGCCCTTATATCCTTGATCAGCGCTACAGCTATACTATTTTTATGTGCTTGGATAGTAATCCATACACTATCATTGCTGGCATGGGCAATAACATCTGACATTAAATCTCCACAATAACCTGTTTTGATTTCCTCATCTGAACAGAATACAATCTTCTCTAAGGAACATCTATTAATAATCTGGCTTAATTTCATCTCTATCCTCCTATATGGATAACTGCTTTTAAAATAGTACCGGTTTCCATAGAAGATTCTAATTCTAGATGATCAGCGCATTTTTTTATATTGGGTAAACCCATGCCTGCACCAAATCCTAAAGCCCTGATCTGTTCAGAAGCAGTTGTAAAACCCGGTTTCATTGCTTCTTCTATATCCGGAATACCTGGACCATAATCAACGGCAGTAATAATAATACTATTCTGTTCCAATTCTACTGAAATATATCCCCCTAAGGAATGGATACTGATATTCATCTCTGCCTCATAGCAAATAATGGCAACTCTTCGCATAATCTGTTTATCTATGGTCATTTTTTGTAAATAAGTTCTTATGATACTGGCTACTCTGCCAGCATTATCAAAGTCAGCTTTTTTGACTTCAAAACGAAGTGGCTTCTGTGGAGTATTCTTAATTAAGGTATCGGATAGCTGATAATTTCTGTTTTCTTTTTGTTCCACTTTCTCGGCAATGGTTTGAATAGTTAGCAGCAGTCTATTTAAAATATCTCCCATAGTTATGATACCAACTATTTTACGGGAATGGACATTCCCTGTTACCGGCAAACGACCAAATTTATATCTTTCAAACTTTTTTATAGCTGAAACCAAAGAATAATTTTGAGGAATGGTTATCACATCTTTAGTCATATAATCTTTTACCGTATCGTTCACATAATCTTCATCCAGAGCAGTAATTACATTATCAATACTGACAATACCAATAATATTTTTCTGTTCATCCAGGATGGGAACTCCTGAAATTCTATTTTGTTTCAAAGATAATTGAATCTCACGAAAGGTAGCCTGCTCACCAAAAAATATTACCTTACTGGTCATAGCATCTTTCACTTTTAACTCATAAACCAGCTCATTGGCTAAAGTTAATTTTTCTCTGGAATGTAAAATTGTCATTTCTTCTCTTCACTAATAATTGCCTCAACAATTGCTCGACAGGCATCAAACATTGTTTTGGAGGTCATTAGAAGTGGGATACGGTGGGAACGGGCTAGACCAATTGCTTCCTGTTCAGGAGCTTTCCCCCTCACAAAAACCACACCTACCCCTCCGGCAATCTCAGCGGTTCTTACCACCTGCTGAGAGGTTAATCCAGTTAATAATAAAAAATCGTCCTTGCTTAAAGCAAGAACATCACTTAATAAATCACTGGCTGCAAATTCCTCAATATTCTGGTCTAGCAAGTTTTCTCCAGTCAAGACCTCAGCATCTAATATGTTGACAATATCTTTTATTTTCATAATATACTCTCATGAATATAAAGTTTAAATAAATAGAAAAGGTAATAACTAAAATAAATAAAAATTAATTCTTATATTACTTTCTACCAAAAGATAAATTTGTGAAAAATATCACAAAGCACACCAAGTCATTTTATCACATGCCCTTAATATATGTCAAACTCGTCCTTAAATTTTTGGCCATAAATTATTTCGCCCTCTAGTTTTATTTTAAATACATCACTCCTGTTGGCAAATAATAATTTTACAAAATTTAAGATAAGTAATAGACCAGCTTTTCAAGTTCAATAGCAATATCAATATGTTTAATTGATATTCTCCGGGGATGTTTAATACTAATGGGAGCAAAATTAAGTATTGACCTGACTCCTCCAGCTATCATCTGGTCAGCTACTTCCTGAGCCGATTGGGAAGGTACTGTAATAATACCAATTCGTATTTTCTGCTCTTTGAGAAATTTTTCCATGTCCTGGATATGTCTTATCCTGATATGGCCAATTTTTTTACCTACTTTAGCCATATCATTATCAAATACTGCTTTTATGATGAAGCCTCTTTTGGAGAATCCTTTATAACGAAGGAAGGCAGTCCCTAAATTGCCAGCACCAGCGAGCACTAAATTCCATTTTTGATTTGATTTCAATATCTCCTTTAATTTATTAAATAATTCCAGGACAGGATAACCAATTCCCCTTTTCCCAAATTCACCAAAATAAGAAAAGTCTTTTCTAATTTGATGGGGATTAATACCAGTTATATCTGACAGTCTGGACGAGGAAATTGTGGAAAACTCATTAACTCTCTTTGCTTCAATCAAAGATTCTAAGGTTCTATGATAAATTGACAATCGATCGATAGTAGCTTGCGGAATGTACTTTTTACTAATCTTAATAAGACATTATCCTTTCTAAATGTTGTATCTCTGAAAGACTGTCTGAATACTCTTATTGTTATCTCTGGGTAATCCAGGTTTCATAACCCAATTTCTTTAATTGCTGAGAAGCTTCTTCAGCTTGTGCTCGCAAGGGGTAGGCACCTATCTGCACTTTAAAAGCTTTATTATGTTCTATAACAAAGGTCTGAAATCCATGATTTTCGATTTCTCTGGCTAAACCCCTGGCATTGCTCTCAATGGAAAAGTAACCTACCTGAATGGTATAAACTGTACCTGATGGAGTTACTGTCTCAGTCTGACTGACAGAAACTTCTTGTTTTGGCGGTGTTGGTGTAGTCACAGTCTGTCGGGGTACTGAATTACTTTCCTTCTGAGCCATTTGCTCCGTTGTTTGGCTTGAAACTTCTCTTTCTACTGGCTTTTGTGCTATAGATGTGTCAGATTCAGTCGGTCTTTCACCAGTAGGGATATCCTGAGTAATTAACTGATCAATTTCCCTTTGCTCTTCTTCACCAACTTTAACCATTTCCTCTCTAGAAATAGTTTGCTGTTCTGATTCTAATTCCTCTGGAGGCAAGAAACTCTTTTCCCTTGCCATATAAAAGGCAACGGATAAGATAACTATCGCTCCAACTAAGATAATGAGGGTTTCCAGATTACTCCTGGTTTTTCTTTTATAAATACGTCTGGTTCTTCTCAAAGATATGCCCCTCCTTTAATTAAAATAGTCAGGGAGTATTCCCCTACCATCCTTCTGTCTATTTTTTAAATCCATATTGATTTTTTGTCAAACTTTACCCGATAATCTTGTTAAAAATTCTGTTTTGAAAACATTCAGGATAAATCATTCAAACAACAAAAGGAAATTATATCTTTATTATAATATAATATTACAATCCTTTGTACTTTACTGCAACTTTTTATAATCTTTGCTCCAATAGCAAATATTATTGTTTAATTCGACCCCAATATTATGTTATTTCAATATCCTATTTGAGTTATGTTCTATAAAACATTCTTCAATTACACCAATGATGTACTTTTTTACAGCTTTATTCATACAGGACTACATAGTACAATAACCATGATCTACATGCCCTTATTTTTATGATATTATATTAGCATAGACTCGATGATCATATGAGTTAAGAACTTAATTATAAAATATTTAAATTTTTAAAGATTAAGGAATGCATTTTCAGTGTCCAAAAATTGTCTATTAGGGATAGGTAACTCTTTAAGGTCTGATGATGGTGCTGGTTCTTTTCTTGCCCAACATTTCAATCATCATAACTGGATGGTGATAGACGGAAAATCGGCTCCAGAAAACTACACTTCAGTTATTAAAAACATTCATCCTGAACTGTTGGTAATTATCGATGCTGTTGAAATGAATCTTATTGCAGGTAGTATTAGAATAATCCCCGTAGAAAAAATTATTTCCCTGCAACTTTCCACTCATTACCTGTCACTGTCCTATCTCATAGAATACTTGGCTCCTGATTGCCATAAAATCATACTTATTGGTATTCAACCTCTTTCCACTGAAATGAGTGAAAATTTAAGTAAACCAGTGCTAAAGGCTTGCTATCAACTTATAAACTTACTGAAAAAGAATCAACTTAAGGCTATTCCAATTTTCACCTAATCCTTTCTCCTTTTACTCTCCTATTGACTAGAAAGAATTATAAATCTCAAACTGACTTAATGTATAGGCAAGCACA
The DNA here is from genome assembly GCA_964433555.1 of uncultured Atribacterota bacterium. Classification (GTDB taxonomy): domain Bacteria; phylum Atribacterota; class Phoenicimicrobiia; order Phoenicimicrobiales; family Stramentimicrobiaceae; genus Stramentimicrobium. The sequence continues at coordinate 63,824 of CAYSRG010000005.1, forward strand.
TACCTATATCACTGATTGCTTTAAGAACTACTATACTAGACTAAACTTTTATGAAATTGCTTTTTATTCTCCTCTTTTCTTTTTTTGCAATATTTTATTTAATCTTAATAATCTAAGTAACACAACTTACCACTTTGAACATAGAGTATAAAATAGTCAATTAATCTATACCAATTTTTGTGGTAAAGTCATTTCATCTAACCATAAGACAGTCTTTCAAGATGTTAGTAATGGCTATATAAAAATCAAATACTAAGATACTTCATAAAAATGTAGCATCTTAGTATTTTATAAAACAATCATTATACTTCATCTTATCTTATTTAATTTAAATTATTGGACAATCATCTCTGAATCAAAACGATCTTCATTTGCTAGAAGAAAATTTTCCGACATACTCAGACAATTGACCGGACAAACATCATTACACTGTGCACAAAATATACAGCGGTCAATTCTGATTTTAATCTTTTTTTCTTCCGGAAGAAATTCAATCGCCCTGGAAGGACATACTCTAACACATAAGCGACATCCGATACATTTTTCCCTATCATATACTATTTTCCCTCTAAATTTCTCCGGTACTGTTACCGGTGAGTTTATTTTCACCTGGCCATCCTGGACTTTTTTAATAAGATCAGTAACAGTTGTTTGGCTGGGATAATATTTCACCGGGAAACAATTTGTTGCAGGTCTATGAAAAAGTTGTTTGATTAACTCAAACACTATTGGTGTCGGCATTCTTTTTCACCTCATTTCATTTATATTACCCGTAATCAGGGGAGATAGACCTTGAAACCACTTAAGTAAATATGTTTAAAAAAATTTCTTTCATCTTATAATCAGTATATCCAGGGAAATTATTCCCCTTAGGAATATCTGAACACTTCTTCTATATGGATTATGTAAATAAATTCGCTTTAGCAAATATCAAAACTTCAAAGAAATTTCGATATTAGATAATATAATCAACGGCTATCAATAATAAACCCATCAGACCAACTATAGAAAGAAATACTAAATAAGCAACTGAAGCTTGGTCAATTTTTAAACGTGCTATAGCAACTCTAATAAGGGTTGCTTCAAAAAATATGACAATGAATAATTTAAAGAAAAAGAATAACGTATCGACAATATAGGCAAAAAAACCACTTAATGAAAATAAATGGGCAATATTATATGGGAAAAATAAAACAACAGTCAAGGCTCCCATTATTATCATTTTTACTGCATTAGCCAGTTCAAATAAGGCTAAGTTCCGACCAGAATACTCCACCAAGATGCCTCCTGCCAGTTCGGTTTCTGCCTCAGGAATATCAAAAGGAACAATGGATAACTCTGCCGGGGTTACAATAGCTAAGGTAAAGAGCAACAATATGGCGCCGATGAAACCCAGCGGGCCAACTAAACTCCAGATAGGATTAGCACTTAAAACTGCTAAGGAAAAAACCTTTAATCCGGGGTAGGCTAAATTTAATCTCCACCCTAAAACAACAATGGTAGTAACCAGAGGGAGTTCATAACTCATCATCAAAACCATCTCTCTTTGTGCTCCAATACTGGCATAAGTAGATCCTGAAGAAAAACCACCAGCTACCAGGGCAATTGCTGGAATAGCCAGCAGATAGGCAATTAATATCAAATCACCAGAATTTCCAAACAATGCTGGCAGGGAACCATAAGGAATATAAAATAAAATGGTAATTGTGGAAACCAGAGCCAGCATTGGCGCACCATTAAAAATCCAGGGAATAGCATTCTCGGGAACGATATTTTCCTTTATCATTAGCTTAAAAAAATCAAGAAAAGGCTGTCTAACTGGGGGCCCTACCCGGGATTGCATCATAGCAGCTAATTTACGATCAATGCCCTTATAAAATAAACCTACCAATATACCAATTACGGCAATTATTAGAGCGCCAACAATTTTGAGAATAAAGATTAAAATACTGCTCCCACTCATCTTAACATCCTCCTGGTTTTTTCGATACTTAACTTTCTTAATTCTTCTCTAGTTAACACCTGTTTTTTATAGGTATTAGAATCAACCAGTGTTACTCTATCCATACAACCAATGCAGGGATCAATGGAAGCTATTACAATAGGAATATCTGCTACTTCCTGCCTCTGTAACATTGGCATCCAGGACATTAGATTATTATAAGTCGGTGCCCTTGCTTTCCACACCTCTGGATTTTCCGATTCATTTAATTTTACATAGTGAATAACTTCACCACGTGGAGCTTCGTGTCTGCCCACACCTTCTCCCTTTGCTTTTTTCAAAACACCTAATAACTTGGCAATTTTTGGCTCTGATAATATTTCTCCATCGGGTAAGTTGTTGATACAATATTCTATGATTTGAACAGACTGAAAAACCTCTAATATTCGAACAATAATACGGTCAAAAACATCTCCATTTACTTCACCGGAATAACTATCCGGTGTGATAGCTTGAACATCAAAATCAGCATAAGCCGAATATGGCTGATCCTGCCTGATATCTTTTTTTACTCCTGAAGCTCTGGTGGTAGGGCCAACACTGGCTAAATTGAGTGCTTCCTCATAGGTTAAAACACCAACATTCTTAGTCCTTAAGGCGATACTGGGATCTTTGAGAAAAACATCTTCTAGTTTCTGATAAACATCCTTATAATATTGTAAAGTTTTTCTAATCTGAGGAATTTGTTGCTCTGTAATGTCCCTTCTGACTCCACCAATCATAAACATCCCATAATTTACCCGGTTACCAGTAAGCATTTCCAGTAGATCCATTACCTCTTCTCTCACTTTCCAGGAAAGGAATAAGACTGAATCAAAACCTAACTCATGTGCGGCTACTCCTGCCCATAAAATATGAGAATGAATTCTTTCTAACTCAGAAATAATAACCCTAATATATTCTGCTCTGGGCGGTACCTCTATACCGGCAGCGTTTTCAACAGCACGACAAAAAGCAAAGGGATGAGAAGCTGAACATATCCCACAAATTCTTTCTGCTAGATATATTATTTGAATAATATTTCTATTTCTACCCATAAATTCGATACCCCGATGATTATCACCCGGTGCTAAATCTACCGACTGAATTCTTTCGCCGGATATCTCAAAATTGAAGGTCATTGGTTCTTCCAATGACGGATGAATAGGCCCGATAGGTACCTTATAAGTAGATTTACTCAACTGTAGTCACCTCAACTTTCCTTTGGAACGAGTTCGTCCAAGCCTTTTTGATCTTTTCGGAAGGGAAAAACATTTTTAGGAAAATCGTATGGTAAAAAGATATTTCGCATATCCGGAAGTCCTATGAATTCTACTCCCAGCATCTCTTTAATTTCCCTTTCGGTTGTTTGAGCTCCAGGAATTAGATCAGTTATACTCTCGATAGCTGGATTCTTTCTCTCTAATCTCACCTTGATATTAATTGAAATTTCTTTAAATTTCTCTCCATAAAAGAGGGAAAAAAGATAAACCAGTTCAATGGTTTCACCGGTATCATGGCCGGAAATAATAGCAATGTGAGGATATTGTAAGCTCATTAATAGCTTTACAGTATCCCTGAATTTTTCTCTTTTCACCTCTAACCAGATATTATGAAACTCTTCCTGCTTGATGCCTGCCTTTCTGGATTCAAGGCGAATTCCTAAAATGTTTTCTTTCAAATTTTCTTCTAAAAATGATAATAACTCTTGGGCATTATAATATTCCATATTATCACCTGAACCTTCTCATTTTATTTTAAGCACTAACCTCTTCTATTTTCTTTTCAATCTCTGCACCAGAGGAGCCTCTTAATCTCTCTAATTTTAACCAGGCTTTCAAGACCCCATTAATTATTGCTTCTGGCCTTATTGGACATCCAGGTACATATACATCCACAGGAATATGCTTGTCCACTGGTCCCACTATATTATAAGAATCATAAAATACGCCGCCACTTGTACCACAGGTGCCAACTACAATAACAGCTTTGGGATCAGGAGTCTGTTCATATATCAGTTTCAACCTTGGTAGCATCTTTCGATTGACAGGACCAGTCACTAATAGTATATCGGCATGCTTTGGGCTTCCCACTAGTTTTATACCAAATCTTTCCACATCATATCTTGGTGTTAATAAGGCCACAATTTCAATATCACAACCATTACAAGAACCTGTATTTAAATGAAATACCCATAAAGAACGATCTAAATACTTATCTAATTTCATTGTGCTAACTCACCCCAACTATAATAAATATAATAGCCATTACTAAAACAATCCATCCACTATAATCATTAATGTCCCCGGTATGTAGTTTAATCAGGGGCTCATAATAATTCTTTAAAGCCTCAGTGAATCCCCAGTAGATATGGCTTGCTCCGACATGAGAGTCTTCTTTACTTACTTCTGGATTGCCAGAAAGGAAAGGTTTTGTTTGATTGGTATCTTTTTTATAGCTTCCTTCACCTTTATTTCTTAGCCATAAAACACCAATTCCAACTATAATAGTAACTAAGACCCATATTATCGCATTCCAGTAACCACTTCCTGTTTCTAATAAACCAATATTCATACTATATTCCTCCCAATATTGTTGCGGTATAGTGAGTCTGATTAATCAAAGCCATTACTGCAGGATGAACAATATGTTTAACAATGAGATCGGGAAATAATCCAAAAAATACAATGATGCAGGCTAAGGTAGCCATTGCCACTACCATACTTTTAGGAACCTCCTGTACTGACTTATATTGTTCCAGTTTAGGACCTAAAAAGGCACTATGAAATACTTTCACAAAAGAAGCCAGGGTTAAAATACTAACCAGCATAGCAATAATTGATAATAAAGGATTAAATTGATAGACTGACTCATAGATAATTAACTTGGAGGCAAAACCATTAAAGGGTGGTATTCCAGCAATAGCTGCTGCACCGATTATAAAGAAGATAGTAGTGTACATCATGTTATTAGCTAAACCACCCATCTTATTTAAATCTCTGGTACCTGTCCTATAGAATAAGGCACCAGCAGTTAAAAATAATAAACCTTTATACATAGCATGGTTCATAATATGAAAGATTCCACCTTCCATTGCTTTTATTCCAAAATTTTCTAAAGCTACCGGATTTGCTAAAACAGCCAGGCCTACTCCCACTCCTAAAAGCATATAACCAGTCTGAGAAATGGCGTGATAAGCCATTAAACGCTTGATATCCTTCTGAATAATAGCCATAGTAACACCGATAAACATAGAAAGTATACCCAGAATAATAATAATCCAACCAACTGTTACCGTATTTAAAGTCACATTATAGAGAGAAAATGTGGTTCTAAAAAGAGCATAAAGGCTAGCTTGACTGGCAGCAACCAGAACCATAGTAATCGCTGCAGGGGCTTCCGAATAAGCATCTGGTGTCCACATATGCATGGGCACTGAACCTGCCTTCATTGCCAAAACAGATACTAAAAGTACTAAAGCTATTTTATCAAGCTGGGTAAATTGCATAACACTGGCAATGGTTGCCATATTCAAAACATCATATTGACCATAAAATAATCCAATAGCAAATAGTACCATTAAGGCAGATATGGAACTAACTACCATATATTTAAATCCTGCCTCAGCAGGTTCACCTGCAAGAGTACTCCGAAAGGAAATCAGCGCTACTGAAGCAATAGAAGCGATCTCTAAAAAAACAAAAAAGTTGAAAATATCTCCGGTTAATTCCATACCAAACATCCCGGTTGCCAATAAGAGTAATAGTGTGTAATACTTTTCTAACCCACTATGTTGTTCCATAAAAGAAATTGAATAAATAGCAGCTAAAAAAGATACAACAGCGGTTATCAATCCCATAAATATTCCCATTCCGTCAATATGGAAAATAATTCTGATGGGTACCGTATATCCAGATGGTAATGTTAAACCTGCCTCAGTTCCCCCAAAAACATAAATCAAAGCGCCATTAGTTAAGACCTGATTAGCTATAAATATAATCAATAATAACGTTAGTCCTAATATAAAGGATACAAACCAACTTATTGTTTTACGATTAAAACGACCTATAACAGGAGTAACAAAAGCTGTTAATAGAGGCAAGGCAATTACTAAAGCAGGTGCATGCATCAAAATGCTACTCATCCTCTTAACCTCCTTATCTCATCTGTATTTAATGTGCCATATTTTTGGTAAAGAATCATGGCAATAGAAAGAATCAACGCAGTTGTAGCAACTCCTATAACAATACTGGTCAAGGTTAAGGCTTGAGGTGTAGGAAGAACCATTTTGACTCCTTCTGGCGCCTGTGTATAAATTGGCGCTATGGCTCCCTTTCGGTATCCTAAAGTAATTAAAAATAAATTGGTACCATTTTCAATTAGTGTTATTCCGATAGCAATCTTAATTAGATTTTTCTTAAAAATCAGGGTATAAATTCCTAATCCAATCAAAATTACCACTGCCACAAAGGGAAAATTTCCAATCATTTCACGGCTTCTCCTTCTTCTGTATAGTTTCAGCGGCAACAGACATGGTAAGAACAATTACTCCTAATGCTGCCAGCACTTCTAAACCCACTGCCATATTCATCAGCGTTATAGTACCACCTGTATTTAGATCACCTGGATTGACACCGATTGTAGCTGGTGAACCGAATAATCCGCCACTGTTGGAAAGAAAATTATAAAAAAAGGTTGCACCTAATCCAAAAAATGCAAACGTGATAAAAAGAACCAAACCGGTACTTTCCAGCAAAGAAAGAATATCTTTTGCTAAAAAGCTTTGAGTATTTTTATTGCCATAGGTTACTAACAATAAAGCAAAAGCTGATGCTACTATCGCTCCTCCCTGAAAACCTCCTCCAGGAGTGAGATGGCCATGTATTATGACATAAAATCCATAAACAGCGATAAAACCATAAATCAATGTAGTTATGGTTCTAACAATACGAGACATTTCTTCTATCATTTTGCCACCTCCCTAAATAATGCCACAATACCTACCACTGCTGTAAATAAAACAGTTGCCTCTCCCAGGGTATCAAAACCACGGTAATCGAAAACTATGGTAGTTACTACATTATTAGCTCCTGTTTCAGCCTGAGCATTTTCTATATAATAGTCATCCATTTCACTAAAAGCTGGCTCCCCAAAAGGTCTCATACCAAAGGCTGCTAGAATCATAAAAGCCACAAATAATATAAAAGCAATACCAAATATTGATTTTTTCATAATCTCACCTCTTACTTCTTTGTTGCCCTGATGGCAAAAATATAAATTGCCATAGTCAAAGCTGCCCCAATTCCTGCTTCTGCTATTGCTACATCAGGAGCATGCAGAAGATAAAATTCTAAGGACAAAAGCAAACTGGCTGCAGCCAGGGCAATAACTGAAGGTAATAAATCCCTTAGTACTACAGCTAAAATTGATGCAATAATCATAACAACCAGTACGGCAATATGAGCAATACTTACTAATGGGCTCATTTCAGCTTTGCCTCCTTTAATTGATCAATCACTGCCTGTTTAGGCATCACTCCACTGCGGTAAGCTGCCCGAGCAATAGCATGAGCTCCAGTAGGATTGGTTATAATCAAACAAACCAAAGCTATTATGGTATGCAATGCCAGAACTCCGAATTTAGAATCACCGTTTACTTTCCAAAAATAAAAACCAAAAATGATAACAGACAATGATGTGAATATAGAACCAAACGTAGTGCATTTTGTAGCAGCATGCAATCTGGTGTAAACATCAGGAAATCTCATTAAACCAATGGAACCCAATCCATTGAAAAATATTCCTATTAATAAAAATAAAAATAAAATAATCGATAAAATGGTCACTTATCTTTTGCCCTCCTCTCAAGATATTTAGCAATATACAGAGTAGCAATATATGATAATAAGGCATATACTATTGCCACATCGATATAAATAACTTCTTCAAAAGCTGCACCAAATAGAATCATTCCTGCTACAATTAAAGTATTAATGGTATCCATAGCCACAACACGATCAGGTACAGTGGGACCGGAAATCAAACGAAACAGAGATATTAGAATAAATACTGTTAACAATACTCCTGTAATTAAAAAATAGTTCAACAATTGAGTCATTCTGCTATCCTCCTCGCCCATTCGGGAAAAGTACCGCAAATATCTTCAATAGAAGGTTTCAAATTAGTGACATTAATCCAATGGATATAAAGATCATTATTCTTTTCATCTATATCCACACTTAGTGTTCCAGGAGTAAGGGTAATAGAGTTTGCCAGTAAGGTTATGGCAGCATCGCTCTTTAATTTGGGAGATATTTTTACAATACCTGGGTTGATTTTACCTGTAATTACGCGGTAAGCAACATCAATATTTGCTTTGGCCATAGCATAAAAAAAGGGGCCGACCAGATAAAACAAAAAAATAACCCATTTTAATGGGTTTAAAAGGTGGTAACGTTTTTTCTGAAATAATACTCTGGCAGAGATAATAGTTACAATAAGACCAACAATTAGGGCGGCTATTATTTCATTTTGACTCCATAATCCCAAAACTTCTCCTTGACTGGCAGTTAAAAATAGATAAGCGAAAAAACTCAAAACAAAAGTGATAATAAAACTTATCATTACATCACCTCGCTATAGGTCTGTATTTATTGATTGACTATAATGGGTAAGGTTTACTAAAAAAAATCTTTGATTTATTGTTGTTTTACTATTTCTTATTATCAAAATAGATTTGTTAAAGAACTTACCAAAATATATCATTCTTACAATTTTATGATTCATTTCTATTTTACAAAACACTGGCAAAAGTATAGCACATTTTTACCGGATGATGCAATTTCTTTAGCAAAATTTTTTATTCTCTTTTTCTCTAGATTCCTGTTTATCCTGTACCGCATCTCTCCACTCATTATTTTCTCTTTCTTCTTACTTACAGTAAAAATTATGACCTTATCTATCTTAAATCTTTAATAGTAAAACAAAAAAATAAAAAGGGCACCAACGTCCCCTTCATAACTATCATTATAATAAAATTTTAATTTCTCTTAAAATAGAATCTATGGTGCCGGGAGGGGGATTTGAACCCCCACAAGCAATATGCCTACCAGCCCCTCAAGCTGGCGCGTCTACCTATTCCGCCATCCCGGCAATTAATTAAAAGATGGCATTGTGTATATTGTTTTTAAGCGAAACCATTAGTTTAAAATCATCAATATAAAACTGAGTACTAAATATCTAAAATAGCTTATAGATTTTTTGTGTTTTTACATATTCAATGTAACTTCTGATTTTGTAGTTTTATTCTATCATTACAGTCATGCTTACATTATTTATTATCTCACGTTTTATGGTATACGATTTTTACTTAATACGCGATACTCACGACACACGACTATTTTATTTTATACCTCATACGGTATATGTTATACTATATTAATTTCACAAGTTTTTTATTTTCTATTTTGCCAGGTATCCGCCCTCTTTTGGCAATTGGCTTTCCTTCAACTTCCTTAATATCAAGAGTCATATCAATGGGTGAGGCATCGCTAATGTAACTACCCACTCCAAAGGCATCAACAGCTTCCTTGCTTAATAAAACAATTCTCTCTGGTGTTACTCCTCCTGAAACAAAAATCTTAACATGAGCATATCCTGCCTGATCTAATCGTGCTCGTACCTCTTTAACCAAATCAGGGGATACTCCTCCTCTTTCACTTGGAGTGTCAAGACGGACACCCAGAAGGTTCTTGCCCAACGCATTAGCAACCCTAATTGATTCTTCAGCCTCATCCTTGAAAGTATCTATCAAAATTACTCTGGGTATATCCGGAGAAAAACAGTCATGATAAGTTTTTGCTGCTTTCACTGTATCCCCGGTAATTATTATTACAGTATGTGGAATAGTACCTTGAGGTTCTTGCCCCATCAATTTTGCTCCCAGTACACAACTTGCTCCATCCACTCCTCCAATAAGTGCTGCTCTTTCCATAACAGGAGCAACAGCTGGATGAATATGCCGCGAGCCAAAACAGATAATTTTTTTACCATTGGCGACCTCACGGCATTCCCATGCTGCAGTTGCCCAGGCAGAACTACTGGCTAATATCCCTAATATAATTGTTTCATACACTCCAAATTCATTATAGGGACCCTGGATTCTCATTACTGTCTCTTTGGATTGAAATGAATCTCCTTCTTGTAGTGACCAAAGTTTGATCTTTTTATCTTTGAGCAAATTATATACTTCCTGTACACCAGCAAAAATTCCTGCTCGCCTGGCAAATATTTCTGCAGTAACCTCTTTATCATCCAGTTTCAAGAAATTAAGGAGCTCCATAGCTCTAATAAAATAAATGTCAGTAGTTAATCCTCTTTCAATTTCTTCATGATTAGCAGAAAATAATTTTCGGTCAGGATCAACTCGGTAATGCTTTATTTCGTCAGTGGTATACATTTTCTTATTTGCATCCATCTATTTCCTTTTTTCTAACTAATTCATTTATATATACTAATCATGATAGAAGAAATCATAAACAAAACTGCTATAGCTGTTGTTAATTTTAGTAAAAGTACTTCTTTCCCCTTTCTGCCTCTATGATCAGCAAAAGTACCTCCGCCAAAGATGCCACCCCCCGAACTTGCCTTTCTGGTTTGGAATAACACTACGCCAATAAGCATTACACTAATAATGATTTGAATCAACATGAGCCATGTAGGCATTGTTAATTGTCTCCTTTTTTTATACTACTAAGTAATTTTATCTGTTGAAATCATAAATTCACAAATGAAATCACTAATATGCTTATGAATAATATCATATTTACAGCATAGCATCAAGTTAGTTAGGTAATTAATTTTAAAAGAATAGTTTAAACTTTCACTCTTGATATTTTACTAATCTAGAAAATGTTTTAGCCTGCAGGCTTGCTCCACCAATCAGTGCACCATCAATTTCAGATTCAGCCATCAGTGGTTTTATGTTCTCCGGATTAACACTCCCTCCATATAAAATCCTGATCTGTTGAGCAATCATTTTACCATATTTATTATCCAATAATGTACGAATATATTGAATCATTTCACTGGCATCCTGTGGAGTTGCCGATTTACCAGTTCCAATAGCCCAAATAGGTTCATAAGCAAATGCAACATTTATCGCCTCTTTTGACTTCAATATAGCAAAGATGGCTTCTATTTCTTCTCTAACTACATCCTGTGCTTTTCCTGATTCCCTCTCTGCCAATTTTTCTCCAATACAGATAATTGGTTTAATTCCAAAATTAAGAACCTGCCCAACCTTTCTAGCAACTTCCAGCGAACTTTCCTGAAAATACTCCCTTCTTTCTGAATGACCAAGTATAACATAACTACAACCAATATTTTGTAACATTCTGGCAGATATCTCCCCGGTATAGGCTCCTTCATTCTGAAAATAGACATTCTGAGCTCCCAAAATAATGTTGGTATCCTGAATCAATTCTCTGGCAGCCCATAAGGAAGTAAATGGTGGACATATAACCACCTCTGTTTCCTGATAATCCTGTACAAAAATTATCAATTCTTTTATTAAGGCAATACTTTCAGTAACTGTCTTATTCATTTTCCAATTGCCAACAATCAAAGGTTTGCGCATTCAAAATCCTCCTGCTCAAATTATTCAAAGCCCCACTTCTAAGGTGAGGCTGTGAATTCACATTCTATTTTTCATATAAATTTTTACTCTATACCTATATAAGTAATCTATATAATCTTAATGACTTAATATTATTTTGTGATATATTTCGCCAAATCAATGACTCTGCAGGAGTAACCCCATTCATTGTCATACCAGGAAACTACTTTGGCTAAATTTCCATCTACAACCATAGTAGATAAGCCATCGACAATAGAGGAATAAGAATTACCATTGTAGTCACTGGAAACCAGCGGTAGTTCATTATAATCCAGAATACCTTTTAGATGACCCTGAGCAGCTTCTTTCAGTGCCTGGTTAATCTGCTCTACAGTTACATCCTTTTTCAACCATACTGATAAATCTACCACAGATACATTGGGAGTAGGAACTCTAAAAGCCATTCCGTTTAATCTCCCCTTCAATTCAGGAATAACCAGAGTAACTGCTTTTGCTGCTCCTGTAGTAGTTGGAACCATAGAAAGCGCTGCTGCTCTGGCGCGTCGCAAATCACTTTTGTGAGGAGCATCTAACAACATTTGATCAGAAGTATAAGAATGAATGGTAGACATTATCCCTTTTTCAATGCCGAAGGTGTCATGTAGAACCTTTACTACTGGCGCCAGGCAATTGGTGGTACAGGAAGCATTTGATATAATATGATGTTCTGCATACAGATAATCTTTTTCATTTACTCCCATAACAATGGTAATATCCTCTCCTTTAGCTGGAGCAGTAATTATGACTTTTCTGACACCTGCTGATAAATGCTTGCTGGCACTATCCCTATCCCGGAATAATCCTGTGGACTCAATGACAATTTCTACTCCCAATTCCTTCCAGGGTAAATCTGATGGATCTTTTATCTTTAACACCTTTATTTCTCTTCCAGCAACTTTGATTACATCATTACTAACTTCAACATCTTCTTTTAAAATTCTATGTACCGAATCATATTTTAATAGATGTGCCAGAGTTTTGGCATCAGTAATATCATTTACTGCCACAAAATCAATATCATGATCCTTAAGTGCAGCTCTTAATACATTTCTACCAATTCTGCCAAATCCATTAATCCCTACTTTAATACCCATATTTCCTCCTTTTTTTGTGAAATATTTTGTTTTTTCTATTTTTATCTATACCTTCTACGTATTTTTGCAGAAGGTATATCCATTAATTTGCGATACTTGGCTACTGTTCTTCGTGCTACCTTTATTCTTTCTCTTTCTTGTAATACTTCAGTTAGTTTTTGATCAGAATAGGGCTGAAAAATATCTTCTTTTTCAACATATTTTCTAATTAAATTTTTAATTTTTTCGTTAGAAATTATCTCTGCATTATCCTGAACTAAACCCTTAGAAAAGAAGTATTTCATATCATAGATACCCCTGGGTAGCTGAATCTTTTTAGACTTAATAGCCCTGGAAACAGTAGATTTATTTAAACCCAGAGCTGCGGCAGTCTTTTCTAAAGATAATGGTTTCAGATGAGTAACTCCTTTTTCTAAAAAATCTTGCTGGTAATTTATTATAAATCTGGTTATATTATCAATGGTATTTCTTCTTTGTTCTAAACATCTTAAAATCCAACGCGCAGAGCTTATTTTCTTTCTTAAGTATTCCAGAGTTTTTTGAGATTCATTCAATTTTTCCTGAGACAATGGTTCCTGTCTTTTAATTTTTTCCACTTGTTTACATTCTAACAACATCTTCTCATAAATAGAATTAATTCTTATATCTGTAAAAATATTTTTATTCTCAAAAATTTCATATTGGTTATTAATTTTTCTTATAATAATATCAGGTATTAAAAAATTTATTTCATTATCTCGAGAAAATATCCTACCTGGTTTTGGATCAAAATTCTTCCTTAAAACATCCAATAAATGTTGTATTTCAGAATATGACAGGTCCATTTTGCGACAGATATCCTTAAATTCTTTCTTTGATAAATCTTCTAGATAAAACAATATTAATTTCTTGAGAAGCTCTTTTTCGGGTAATCTTAGGTTCTTTAATTGAAGGAGCAAACATTCCTTCAAATTACTAGCTCCCAATCCCGGTATAGAACAATTTTGAATTATAGCCAGAACCTGCCTTACCCTTTTTTCTGGAATATTTAAATCTTGCGCTGCTTCCTTACAACTAATCACTAAGTAACCATTATAATCAATATTACCAATTAGATACTCACCAATTTTAGATTCAAGTTCATCTCTAGCCATTATTCTAAAGTGCAGTAAGAGATGCTCTGCTAAAGGTATCTTATTTAAAACCGTATTCTGCCCTTTTATTTCTTGCTCTTGCTCTGTAGTGGGTATATTGTTATTATTTCTTGAACCTTTCCAGCTTGAAAAGTAATCTAACAAAGCTCTGCCATCTGGCCAATTATTATCATTGTTATTGACTTTTGTTGCTACATCTCGCTCTGGATAAGAAACCTGGTCAAAATCTACTTCCAATACCGGATTTTCCTGGGATTCCTTTTCCAGCCACCGGTTTAATTCAATTATATTCATCTGCAATATTCTGATAGATTGGTACATTTGGGGCGAGAGATGCAAAGTCTGTCTCTGCTCTATAAACAGATTTTGTTCCATTAAAATTCCCTCTAACGAACTATAAATAACCATTTTGTTATTATTTCGATGAGACTAATTCATCTATGGGATATTCCAGGGGAATTCTTCCCCTTGAGAACCCCTAAGTCAATCACGAGCTTAATATTTATCAATTCCTTTAATATCTTCTTTTTATAAAGTTAATATAAACCCTTATCCAGTCAAATATAGATTAAGATGAGTTTGCTTTAAGCCAGAATTTATTTATATTATAAGTTCAATAATATTTTATCACTAATTATTAATTTTTTTCAAACAACCTCAAAAAATAGTATTAATTCTTGGTTTTGTTTCTTTGATAGCTAAATTTAGTTTGCTGGTAAATAGTATTCTGCCAATTGCTTAATCTTTTTCAAGCGATGATATATTCCTGACTTAGTGATGCTACCTCCCATAGCATCAGTAAGCTCCTGAATACTGGCATAGGGATGGTTTAGACGGATTTTAATTACCTCTCTAAGATTAGGAGATAAATTTTCCAGACCAATGTTCTTTAGTACTAAGTCGATATAAAATAATTGTCGGGAAGCCGAAAATATTGTTTTATCTAGATTAGCTGTTTCACAATTAACTAATCGATTTACAGTATTTAAAATATCTTTTCGTGCAATAATATCTTGAAGGTTTAACAAAGCTCTCTGTACCCCGATAAAACGTAAAAATTCAAAGATTTGTGCGCTCTTTTTTATATAAACAGTCCACTTCTTTTGCCAAAAGCTTATTTTGGTAGAGAACGAGGAATGGTGTAAAATATCTCCAATCATTTGTGCCACCTCCTTAGAAGGACAGGCAATCTCCAGATGATACATTCTCTCAGGATCATTAACAAAACCACCTGCTAAAAAGGCTCCTCGCAAAAAGTCTTGCTCAGAAAAATTTCTTATTATTTCTTCTTTGTTTCTGACTATTCCTATTCTTCTTAAATCTCCCCGAACATTTCTTTTTAATTGAAATTGCTTTAACATTAATTTTATTTTTTGCTTATCAGCAACGGATATATTATAAATCTTCTTTTTATGGTTTTTCTTTATTATGTCTATTTTAGCTTCGTAGCGAAAAGCTCTCTTCACTAAAAAATAAACTACCTTAATCATAACTGGATTATCAAGAATAATTAATAACTTACCGGGGGAATCAATCCTGCCATTCATTATAATCAAGGCTAAAAGCTCACTTTTTTGCTCATAATTTTTTGACGGAATTATGCGAGCTAATTCTTGTTTTACCAGTGGTGAAAAATACAATTATTTTTTCTCCTTATGAATAATGTCTATTATCAGTTTAGCTAACCTTTCAGAATGATGCCGGGCAAAATTATATTCTGATAACAACTCCTGCCTCAATACTTTTGTCCTTTTATCAAAATCAGGAGGTAAATCGTCTTTAACCATAAAGGCTCCCTCCTTTTTATATTTTATCGCTACCTGCTTGCTTAATCTCTGACTATTAAGCAAGACATAATCTAAGCAATTGTTAGGTAGATATTTAATGATTTCTTTTACATGCATTGAAACAGTATAGTTATCGGTTTCTCCAGGCTGGGTCATAACATTGCAGATATAAATTTTGAGTGCTTCAGATTGATAAATTGCCTCTGGAATGTTTTTCACTAACAGATTGCATATCACACTGGTATAAAGACTACCCGGACCGAGAATAATGGCATCAGCTTCTTGAATCACTTGAATGGTTTCCGGTAAAGGCAAAACTGAAGAGGGTTGTATAAAAATACTTTCGATGCCATTTTTACTCTGAGATATTTTATCTTCACCGCTGATAAGCTGTTTATTTTTTAATTGAGCACAAAGGGTGACATTCTCAATTGAAGAAGGAATGACCTTTCCCCTAATTGCCAGTATCTCGCTCGACTTTTCAATAGCTTTAGAAAAATCACCACTTACTTCTGACATAGCTGTAATAAATAGATTGCCAAAACTATGCCCCTGCAAACTGCCATTGGTAAATCTGTATTGGAATAATTTTTTCATTAATAATTCTTCAGTAGAAAGAGCTACCAGGCAATTTCTAATATCACCAGGCGGAAGAACGCCCAATTCATCTCTTAATTTGCCGGAACTACCACCGCTATCAAAGGCAGTTACCACAGCAGTAATATTACTGGTATACTGTTTTAAACCTCTCAATAAGGTATAAAGACCGGTTCCACCTCCAATTACTACTATCCGGGGTCCTTTCTCCAATTTTCTCTGTTCATAAATAATTTCAGGCACCAGATCTACCTGTTTGGGTATAATAGTTTTCAGAATGGACCGATTTATATTGGAAATACCCAAAATAATTAGCAAAGAACCGATAATAATTAAGATTAAACCAGAAAGATGTGGAGCTATTTGATAATAAATAAATAGATTTTTTATCTGATTCTTGATCCATAAAAATCTAGTGAGATCAATAAGATAAATCAAACCTACTGCCATAAGAATTATGCCTGATAAGACCATGAGTAAAAAACGTTTTACTCTCATTCCGGGATAAAACCACTTTAATAGTGATTTTAAATGGTAATTTCTTTTGATCATTTTATATCTTATAACTTCTCTTTAAATATTTTTTCTTCCTTTCTGATATCTCTATGTCTTACAAAAACAGGATAACCTTTCGACCTTAACCGATGAATAAGTTCATTTACCATAAAAACTGAACGATGCCTTCCTCCTGTACAACCAATAGCAATAGATAGATAGTTCTTACCCTCTTTTATATAATATGGTATGAGAAAATCAATTAAGGAAAAGAATTGCTGAATGGATTGTAGTGTTATAGGAAATTGTTGTAAATATTCTTTAACTTTTTCGTCTTTTCCAGAGAGTTCACTAAGTTTGCTATCATAAAAAGGATTAGGAAGAAACCTAGCATCTAACACTAAATCAACATCAATGGGCAGACCGTATTTATAACCAAAAGATATTAAATTAATTTGTATTTTACCGATTGTTTCTTTCTGAAAGTATTTTCGAATCTCCCTATTGAGCTGCTTGGGATCTAAATTGGAGGTATCTATTATTATACTTGCTTTAGATTTCAGCTCATTTAGTTTTTTTCTTTCTTCCTGAATATTATCTAAAATGCTGTGAGATATTTGAAGAGGATGTTTTCTTCTTGTTTCCCCAAATCTTCTCACAATAATTTCATCCCTGGCTTCTAGAAATAATATTTCCGGGAAAATATTCATGGTTTCTAATTCTCTCAACGATTGCTCTAATTCACGTAAAAATATCTCTCCCCTGATATCAATAACAAAAGCTATCTTAGATAATTTCCCCTGTGACTTCAGACACAGCTCAGAAAATTTTGGAATTAACTGAGGAGGTATATTATCAACACAAAAGAAATTCATGTCTTCAAAAACCTTAATAGCAACGCTTTTCCCAGCACCAGATAATCCACTAATAATAACGAGTCGAAAGCTTTTCATACTAACCTCAATAATGTTTTTACATTTTCTCCGGAGCCTGTATCCCTAATAAGAATAAAGCGTTTTCTAAAACAACTTTAATGGCACTAACTAGGTATAACCGAGCTTCAGAAAGTTTCCTCTCCTTACCAATAACTTTAAATTCAGTATAATATTTATGAAATAGGCTGGCTAACTCATGCAAATACCCAGCAATCAAATAGGGTTTACGCTGGAGTGAGCTTCTTTCCACCACCTTTATAAAAGAGGATAATTTCTTAATAATTTCCAGCTCTTCCTTTTTATCTAGTAGCTTCAGGTCAATTAGTTCTTTCTTTTTATCATCTAATACAATATCTCTTGTTTTCCCTTTTTCTATTATACTGCATATGCGTGCATAAGCATACTGGATATAAAAAACAGGATTTTCCATGGATTGGGATTTGGCGATATCCAGATCAAACTCGGTATGACTGTCATGGCTATACATCAGAAAAAAATATCTAGCAACATCTTTGCCAACCTCTTTTAATAAATCCTTTAAAGTGACGAATTGTCCACCCCGGGTACTCATTCCAATAGTGTTGCCGCCTCTAACCAGGGTAACAAATTGCACCAATAGTACCTGAAAAGACTCTTTATCATAACCCAATGCTTGAATAGCAGCCTTCATCCTCTTAATATAGCCATGATGATCAGAGCCCCATATGTCAATCAGAGTATTAAAACCTCTATAATATTTATCATTGTGGTAAGCAATATCCGAAGCAAAATAAGTAGCCTCACCATTATTTCTGGTTACGACCCTGTCTTTTTCATCTCCGAAATCAGTTGACTTAAACCACAGAGCACCTTTATCACTATAAATAAATCCCTCTTGTATTAATTTCTCAATGACCACCTGTACCTTATTTTGAGTGTAAAGAGATTCTTCACTAAACCAATTATCAAATTCTACTCCAAAAATGATTAAATCTTCTTTTATATCTTGTAAAATTCTCTGTTGGGTATAAGCTTTAAAAAAACGAATTGTATTCAGATCATTTTTCCCCTTAAACTGTGCTTTATATTTATCCTTAATTTCTTGAGCCAGGGTGACTATATAATCTCCCTGATATCCATTTTCCAGGAATTCAATCTCTTCCCCTAATAATTGTCTATAGCGTACCAAAACTGATTCTCCAAGAATATCCATTTGTTTGCCATGATCATTTATATAATACTCTGTTGCTACCTCATAACCAGCGGCCTTTAATATTCTAGAGAGTGAATCTCCAACTGCAGCACACTTTCCATGGCCAACATGCAACGGACCGGTAGGATTAACACTGACATATTCAACTAATACCTTTTCACCCTGTCCTATATTGGAATGGCCAAATCTACTTTTTTTGGTCATAATTTCATGTAACACATTATACAATATGTCATTTTTAAAATAGAAATTTATAAAACCTGGTCCTGCTATTACAATTCTATCGAACAACTCCCGGTTATTCTTTTCAACTTCCTGTACAATAAACTGGGCTATTTTCTTGGCATTGTCTGATATTATGCCGGATAATTGTAAGGCAATATTAGTAGAAAGATGTCCGTGAGTAGGATTTTTTGGTGTTGTTAAAATAATTGCAGGAATGGTTTTTAGCTCAATTTCACTCTTTTTCAGATATTGTAAAACAGATTCTCTAATGATTTGTTTTAAGATTTCATCGTTAGTTTTATTAAGCAATATAATTATCCCCTCTCCTCTGTTTTATAATTTATTTTGTTACTTAATAATGGTATTACTATAATAATGGAGCGCCCGAGAAGAGTCGAACTTCCAACACGGGGCTTAGGAAGCCCCTGCTCTATCCATTGAGCTACGGGCGCTCGAAACCGAACATAATATTGTCAGGGGAGGCATCCCCTGAAACCCCTCAATAATTAGTATATATTATACAGTATATAGTATATCGTGGTGCGTTTTTGGTTTTCAATTCATCTTGATAATAAAAATAATATGTTGCTGATATTTTATCAAAAATTTTACTAAGTAAATATAATTTCAAAAATTCTTTTGCCAATTATTTTAACATAAAAAATATGGATTAACAATTTGATAACAACTACATTATTATAGAATAATTTATTTTAGATACAGTATCATTAGTTTAAGTAGATTATTTGTTTAATAATTAATAAAGGTGGCAGGATACAAAGTGTCCCTTCTCTATTTCTTTTAACTGGGGTTCCACATTGAAGCAAACTTCCATCACTTTCTGGCATCTGGGATGAAAACGACAGCCTGTTGGAGGATTAGCCGGACTGGGTACATCACCCTTTAATAAAATTCGTTTTCTCTTGAAATTAGGATTGGGAACCGGAACTGCAGATACCAGCGCCTGGGCATAAGGGTGAAGAGTATTATCAAAAAATATATTTTTAGGTGCAATTTCTACAATCTTACCTAAATACATCACTGCAACCCTATCACTGATATACTTGATAACACTTAAATCATGGGCAATAAATAAGTAGGTAAGGTTAAACTCCTTTTGTAATTCTTTAAATAGATTAATTATTTGCGATCGGATAGATACATCTAGTGCTGATACGGCTTCATCGCAAATTATTATTTTGGGATTTAAGGCTAAAGCACGGGCAATTCCTATCCTTTGCCTTTGTCCACCACTAAACTCATGTGGAAAACGATCCATATAATCAGGTGGTATACCTACTCTTTCTAATAACTCTCCGACTCTTTTTGGTCTTGTTCTATTATCTAACAGGTTGTGGGTAACTAATCCCTCAGCTATAATATTCTTTATCTTCATTCTAGGATCAAGAGAACTATAGGGATCCTGAAATATAATCTGTAAATCCTTTCTATAGCTTCTCATCTGCTTTTTATTTACTATAGCAATATTTTCCCCCAGAAATATAATTTCTCCACTGGTAGGTTCCTCTAAACGGAGAATGGTTAGAGCAGTGGTTGATTTACCGCATCCTGACTCACCAACCAGACCCAGGGTTTCCCCATTATAAATATCAAAGTTAATATTATCAACTGCTTTAATCCAGCCTACTGTTCTTCTAAAGACACCTTTTTTAATGGGAAAATATTTAATCAAATTTCTCACTGATATTAATTGATTATTCAACTGCTGTTAACCTCTTGCTAAAGGAAATCCTTTCCGCTTCTTTTTTTACTCTATCCACATACCAGCAACGAACCATATGATTATCTTCAATTCTTTCCAGTAATGGCTCTTCCTTCTTACATTTCTCGGTAGCAAAAATACAACGAGGATGAAACTTGCATCCCAAAGGGAAATGTAGCGGGTCTGGCACTATACCAGGTATTGATTCTAACTTTTCTAAATCTAAATCTAATCTTGGTATAGAAGTAAGTAATCCAAAGGTATAAGGATGGAGAGGAGAAAAAAATATCGTACGGGTATCAGCATATTCCATAATCTTACCGGCATACATAACAGCAATACGATCAGCAATCTCAGCTATTACTCCTAAATCATGGGTAATCATAATTAATGAGCTGTTAAACTGCTGTAAAAGGTTTTTCATCAAATCTAATATCTGAGCCTGAATAGTAACATCTAAAGATGTGGTTGGCTCATCCGCGATAAGCAAAATTGGATCACAAGCCAGAGCCATAGCAATCATCGCTCTCTGCCTCATTCCTCCGCTTAACTGATGGGGATACTCATCTACCCGTTGTTGCGGAATAGGTATTCCTACTTTTTCTAAAAGATCAATTGCCTTCTTTCTAGCTTCTTGATTACTCATTTTATAATGTATTTTTAAAGATTCAGAAATTTGATAACCGATAGAAAAAACAGGATTTAAAGAGGTCATGGGTTCCTGAAAAATCATGGCAATCTCTTTTCCTCTTATTTTTCGCATCTGGTTATCGCTTTTCTTAAGTAAATCATCCCCTTTAAAGATAATTTCACCTTCAACTGTCTTGCCGGGATAATCCAGTAATCTGACAATAGAAAAAGCAGTAACACTTTTACCACAACCTGATTCGCCAACCAATCCCAAGGTTTCTCCTTGATATACTTCAAAATCAACACCATCAACAGCTTTTACAATTCCATTTTCTGTAAAAAAATGGGTCTTTAGATTTTTTACCTGCAGGACTATCTGTTTATTATTATCTCTCATTATAATTCACCCCTCAGACGCGGATCCAGAATATCTCTCAGGGTATCTCCTACTAAATTCCAGGAAAGGACAAATAAAACTATAAATATCCCGGGGAAAAATACCGCATACCAATATTCTCCAGCCTTCCCCGGTGAACCAATAATCCAATTACGAGCAAAGCTAACCATTTGACCCCAATCTGCATATCCTAAAGGAGCTCCAACTCCTAAAAAGCTGAGGGCTGCAGCAGTAACTACCATTGAACCGATGTTCATGCTTGCCTGGACTAACACTGGGAAAATGGTATTGGGTAGTAAATGAAAGAAAATGATACGAAAATCTTTTACTCCTAAAGCTTTTGCTGCCATAACATATATCTCTTCTTTGGTACACAAAATACTTCCTCTTATGACCCTGCTATATCCCATCCAGCCAAAGGCAATAAGTGCTATCATTACCTTGTCCAAGCCCCTTCCTAAAATTGTAGTCAAAACCATTGCCGCAACTAAAAAGGGAATGGATAAAAAGATATCGGTTAAACGCATTAACAATTCATCTATCCAGCCGCCAAAATAAGCGGCAATCGAACCCCCAATAAGTCCAATTAACATAGAGCAAGTCACAGTGATAATCCCAACACGAAAGGCTGTTCTGGTTCCCCAGATTAATCCGTAAAATATATCATAACCACCCTGGGCAGTGCCAAAAATCGCTTTATCCCTGGCAATAGGTTGTCCCAAACTTTCATAGATATATCTCATATCATCGGATATGGGAAATCCTGGTGGTTGTGGTTCTACATCCCAGGACATACGAGGTATTTGATAAGGATCGGGAAATAAAGGAGGAGCAATATAGGGAGCAAAAATAGCGATAAGAACAAATATTAGAAGAAGTAATAAACCTATCAGCGAAGTTGTGTTACTCAGTAATTTCTTAATTATTCTATACATTTTGTTATTACTCCAATCTAACCCGGGGATCAATTAAAGCGTAAGAAATATCTACAATTAAATTGCCTATTACCATCATGAAGGCAAATAATAGAGCAAATCCAATGACTGATCCATAGTCCAATTGCTGCGCAGAAGAAGCAGCCCAAAAACCCAGTCCAGGATAGGTAAATACCGTCTCAGTGATAACCACACCCCCCAGCATTTGAACAATCATCATTCCCGCTACGGTTACTACAGGTATTAGAGCATTCTTTCGGGCATGCTGATGGATAACCCTTTTTTCATCTACTCCCTTAGCTCGAGCAGTACGGATATAATCTTTTCTCAGGGTTTCCAGCATACTGGAACGAGTAATTCTAAGTAAATAAGCCCAGTTAATGTAAGAGAGGGTAATAATTGGTCCAATTAAATGCTTTATTGCATCCCAGAAAATATCGAGACGTCCATTTAAAAGAGAATCAATAGTAATAAAATAGGTGTAATTCTTAAAACTATCACCGCTATATACAACATACTGTGCCCAGGTACTTAGCCTTCCGGGTGGCAACCACCCTAATATGCCATAAAAGATAAATAATACCAATAAGCCGAAGATAAAGGTTGGTAAGGACCAGCCAATTATAGCCGTTACCCTGATAGTCTGATCCAGTAAATCATTATGATGGACCGCAGAGATAACACCTAACCAGATTCCCACCAGAATAACCGGTATAATGGAATAGAAAACTAATTCCAAAGTTGCCGGAAAACGTTGCATAATAGCCTCCCAGACCGGTTGATTGGCAGTGGGAGACCAGCCAAAATCAAGCTTTACTAACGACTTCAGCCAATAAATATAACCAGCAGGGAATTGATCATCCAGATGATACTTATCAATCAACCGCTGAGCTGCCTGTGGATTTTTCAGGACACTAGGATCGTTAATATAGGTTGCCAATCTCTCCATGGGACTTAACAGCGAAAAAAGACAGAATATCAGGAAACTTACTCCTAATAGAATTAAAGGCAACATTAAGAGACGTCTTATAATGTATGATAACATTTTCTCTTCATTCCTCTTTATAGAAAACTTAAAACTTCTTTCAATTTAAAAATAACAAATTTACCAAGAATAAATTTTTAAGGAGAATCCGTCCTCTTAAGATTCACTGAAAATAAGATCAAGATTAATATTTAATATTACTTTAAATATCTTTTTTATAAGATAATATCTTTATATAATAAATACTAATTTACCTAAGGCCTAAATCATATTGATTATATTCTATCATAAATCATAAAATCTCATTGGTTGTTCATTATTAATAAAAATACAATGGAGTGGAAATTATAATCACTTCCACTCCATTTTTATTTTATTAATCACTCAACATCAGTCGCAATCACAGGAAAATAATATTAACATCTTACTTACTCTTTGTAAATATAGTAGAAATCAGCACCTTGTGGCATACCAGATATTATCGGATTATAATACCACCCCTTGACCCAGTCTCTCTGGACATGGATTCCGATAGGCTGGTATAGATAGAGCGCCACAGCCTGTTCATGAGCCATTCTGGTTAATTTTTCATAAATGCTCTTCTGTTCTTCTGGATCAACTGATTTCAGTGCCTTTTCGATAAGCGGATCTATATTCTCTTTTGCCCAATCTACATATATCTTTCCGTAATAAGCACTGTATGTCCCATTGCTCCCCAGGTAAGTGGGTGCCCAGTTGTGAGGATGGGGATAATCCGCCAGCCAACCGATGGTGTACATGGGAAGTTGTTCTGCCAGGAACTGTTTCAGATAGGATGACCACTGTACACCAACCGAGGTAAGCTCGAACTTGGGATTCACCATCCTGGCATAGGTAGAAAGCATATCACAAACATTTTTACGGACATCATTCCCTTCATTATAGAAGATATTGAATTTGCATCCTTTTTCCCAGAGCTCTCCACCCCAGGCTAACTTGAATTCCTCTGTTGCCTTTGCTATATCAAATTCATAGTAAGATTCTGGATCTTCTGTGTAACCATACAATGGATCAGGAAATGGTCCGGGATTGCGTTTTGCCTGTCCCTGCATTGATTTTTCGATATTAATATCATAGGGGAACAGGTAGGAAAATCCTCTTCGAACGTGAATATCCGAGAAGAAATCAGGCGGAATTCCCTCTCCATCTAATTTACCACTTCCTAAATTAGCATTACCTTCAGCATTTAGTAGCCAGGGCATATTTGTTACAACATTAGATAATTGGGGTAAACCAGTGATTAGTTCTGTTCCTTCCATGGTTTCAGCTTCGTTCATATTGGTTACCGGGACATAGCAGATATCTGCATCACCCCTCTGCAGCATTAGCTTCCGGGTAGTCCATTCGTTAATATACTGATAGACAACTTCTTTTAACTTGGCAGGTCCTCTCCAATGATCATCAAATCTCTCCAGCATGACAGTTTCTTCTGGAACCCATCTTACCAATTTAAAGGGACCGGTACCGTTTGCTATACTATATAGTGGATCCTCCTCATTTTGTGGATCATGATAATTCCACCAGGTATCTGCCTGATGATCCCAAGCTCCCTGTTCAATAGACCATTTTTTATTGATAATGGACGACCATCCACCACCATGAGCCAGGATATTCAAAAACGGCGCATATGGTTGAGCTAAATGAAAGACAATATTATTGCCTTGAACTTCTACTGCTCTATCCACATAATCAGTATAGACTTTAATCATGGCCTCTTTATATTCAGGTAATAGCTCACCATCTTCATTAAACATATCAGCATAATTTTCTACACCAGCCAGTTCAACAGCAAGTTCTTCGATACTAATGATCCCTAAAAGCGGTTCTAACAGCATCCAACAGGGGCCCCCGGCACGGTCAAAGATCATACCTCTTTCAAAACTGTATTCCACATCCTCCGGTGTCAGAATTTCGCCGTTATGGAAACGAACACCATATCTAATGGGGAAGATATAGTCTAAACCACCATATTTGATTAATCCATTATCGGCTGAAGGTATTTGTAAGGCGAGCATTGGTACAAATTTTTCAATACTCTCTCCATCATAAGCAATCAGGTTATCGTAAATCTGGAAAATAACTTCACCACTCGCTGTGTCATAACTCCAATGAGGATCCATAGTCTCCGGTCCGCCAATTAAGGCATAAACAATTCTATCGGGATTGGGGACCTGAGCAGTAACCATGGTTGCCACCCCCATTATTAAGGAAATAGCCAAAATTATTGATAATAATTGCTTATTCAATCCATTTTCCTCCTTCTATTTTATATTTTCATAAATATCCTTTATTATTTTATTGCACTACCTTAATCTTTCACCTCCCCTCTATTTAAATTATTTTGTTTTCCCTGTCTCTTTTTGCTTTCTCCTATTTTAAATTCAAGTAAACTTTAGCTTATCAGTTTTAACTTGCTTAGTTAATTGGTCACCTATAATATTATATATTATTATTATATTAAATAAAAAGAAATATTTTATTAATTATTTTAAACAATAACCTGCTGTCCGGAGGCAAGTTTGGCACCCTTTAATAAATTATCTAACTCTTCTCCTTCCAGGGTTTCTTTTTTTAACAGATTTTCCGCTATCTTCTTCAATTTTCTTTTATTTTTAACTAGTATATCTTTTGCTCTGTTATAACAACTTTCAATAATCTTTTCCACTTCTTTATCAATTTGAAAGGCAACCTCATCACTATAGTTTCTATCTTCAGAGATATCTCTGCCTAAAAAGACTTGGTGTTCTTTTCGTCCCAGAGTCATAGGACCAAGGGATTCGCTCATTCCAAATTCAGTTACCATCTGTCGGGCAATCTTGGTCGCTCTTTCTAAATCGTTCTGGGCCCCAGTAGTAATATCTTTAAAAGTAATCTCTTCGGCAACTCTACCAGCTAAAAGGACACTTAATCTTTCCATCAATTCGGATTTACTGATGAGATAGCGATCTTCAGTAGGTAATTGTAAAGTATATCCCAGAGCCGCACTTCCTCGAGGGATAATGGAAACCTTATGAACCGGATCGCAATTAGGAAGTAGCTTCGCAACCAGGGCATGACCGGATTCATGATAGGCTACAATCTCTTTTTCTTTTTCATTCATGATTCTACTCTTTTTTTCAGGTCCCGCAATTACTCTATCAATAGAAGCTTCAAAATCTTCCATATCGATATATTTTTTGCTCTTACGGGAAGCTAATAGTGCTGCCTCATTAACTAAATTAGCTAAATCTGAACCAACAAAACCAGGTGTTCTTCTAGCTAAAACTTTCAAATCCACATCTTTAGCCAGAGGCTTCCCTTTGGCATGAACATTTAATATCTGTTCACGTCCAATTAAATCTGGGCGGTCTACTACTATCCGACGATCAAAACGTCCAGGCCTAAGAAGAGCGGGATCAAGAATATCAGGCCTATTGGTTGCTGCAATAAGAATGACTCCTGTATTTTGGTCAAAACCATCCATTTCAACCAACAGTTGGTTTAAAGTCTGTTCTCTTTCGTCATGTCCTCCACCTAAACCGGCACCTCTATGACGACCAACAGCATCAATTTCATCCATAAAGATTATGCAGGGTTTATTTGTTTTGGCTTGCTTAAATAAATCTCTTACCCTGGAAGCTCCTACTCCTACAAACATCTCCACAAAATCAGAACCACTAATGCTAAAAAAGGCAACCTCTGCTTCTCCAGCAACCGCCCTTGCCAATAAGGTCTTCCCGGCACCCGGCGGACCATAGAGAAGTACTCCTTTAGGTATTTTTGCTCCTAGCTGGTTAAACTTGGCCGGATTTCTCAAAAAATCAATCACTTCCTGTAGCTCTTCCTTAGCTTCGTCAACACCAGCTACATCAGCAAAGGTAACCTTTGGATTTTCCTTTCCCAATAGCTTTGCCTGGCTTTTTCCAAAAGACATTACCTTATTTCCACCACCCTGCATCTGTCTCATCATAAATATCCAGATTCCAATTATTAAAGCCATAGGTAAAAGGGAAGAAAGTACCCGCATCCACCAGGATAATTCTACAGGTGCCTTAGCTTCAATATTGATATTTTTACTGCGTAAAATAGTCATCAATTCAGGATCATCCGGTAAATAGGTAGAAAATTTTTGATTGTCATTGAGCACACCAGTAATAGTATTTCCAGAAATGGTTACACTATTAACATTATTTTTCTCAACTTCATTTAAAAATTGAGAATACGATATCTCTTTTATTGAAGAAACTGGCTGGAATAAAGAACTGAGAATAGAGATTACCACTATTAATATTAACAGATATAAACCGGCATTTTTGAAATTTCTGTTCTTTAAGTTATCAGGATCTAATTTCGCCAATTATTCATTTCTCCTCTTAATATATAAATTATTTAAAATACTTTTCAAGTTTAAATGCAAGGTAATTTTAGCACATTTTAAGAATAAAGACAAACAGATTGCTATTCTCTTTTCACGCTGATTTTTACCTACCTTTTTTACGAATCCTGCCTGGTAATACTGATGCCTGCCAGGATTCCAAGTTAAAAAATATTCAGTTGAATATCTTATTATTTAGAATACAATCTCTAATTAAAACATTGCTCACTTCCAGGAAAATGCTCATTTCTAACTAAGCATATCCTGGCTGAGTATAAAAGAGTAAAAAGCTACTGCTACTAATTTAAATCTTGGATATTGATTCTTTAATTTGTTAATTATACTATAATAACGCTAATGTGCTGATTTAAGAACCAAAATATAAGGAATATTACGGTATAAACCATTTAAATCCAGACCATAGCCCACAACAAATCTATCAGGTATATCAAAACCGCAATAATCAATGGGAACTTCGATCTTTCTTCTCTCTTTTTTATTAAGTAGAGCACATACCTTCAAGCTGGCAGGTTTTCGTGACTGTAACATTCTCAACAAATAATCTAAGGTAAGGCCGGTATCTATGATATCTTCGACAATCAATACATCTTTCTTTTCAATATTTTCATCCAAATCTTTCAAAATCCTTACTACCCCGGAAGATTCAGTAGATACCCCGTAGCTGGAAATAGACATAAAATCAATTACCATAGGCACTCTAACATGACGTGTCAAATCAGCCAGAAATATAATAGCACCTCTGAGTACTCCGATGCAAAATATTTCCTTCCCCTTATAATCATGGGAAATCTGATTTCCTAATTGCTCAACTCTTTTTTGAATTTGATTTTCAGGTATTAAAATCTCTTCTATCATTTCCTGTTCTATCATTTTTAATATTCCTCATTTTGATCATAAAATACTTCTTAATTTCCACTCATTTTTATTTTATCACACAATCCAATTTAAATTGATAATTAGATTGTAATCTGTTTAATATATAATACTTTTTTAGTTTTTCTAGTTACTTTAAACCGATCATCTACTTGGAAGCCAGCAATCCAGACAATACGGTTAGAATTATCAATAACCAGCATTATTTTGTCTCTCTCATAACGGGCTATTTTTTGATCAATAAAGTAAGATTTAACTTTTTTTAAAAAATTGCTATTTAGCGGTTGAAACCGATCACCCGGTTTACGACTCCTAACCTTTAGTGGTAGATTAATCTTATCGTAATCCAAATAAATCTCATTTTTATTAACGTTACTGACTATTCTCTCATAATCTGACGAGTCATAGTCGTATTGTTGTACAATAAATTTCAAGTTTAAATCGGCAATTTTAGTTTCTCTGCCAAGATCTATTCTATATTCTAATGTTTCAAATACTTTTTCTTTATGAGAAGTTTTAATGTCATGGACCAAATTAAATATTAGTTCCTGATAACTTTTTCTTACTCTTATATCGCCAGGTAAATCAAGAAATTTTTCACCCTCATCCTTCAGGCTCAACTGCCTAATCGCTTCAATATGATTAAATTGAATATCCTCTAAAAAAATCTTAAAATGTCTTAATACCCTGCGAATGACTGAGCGTTGAATGGCGATAGGCCATTTTCTTAATCTATAATTGTCCAGAATAGTAATAGAAGCTCCTTCTTTTTTCAATGCTTTTAAATAATACTGATCAGTTATTTCTTCCCAAATATACAGCTCATTATTAACTATATTCTGCAACTGTAGCAAATTTTTATCTATTACAGAATTGTACTCTTTCTTTAATAAAGGGATTAATTGCTGTCTTATTTTATTACGCAAATACCTTGGTTCTTTGTTGGTGGAATCGAGACAATAAGCGATATCCCTTCTCTTACAGTAAGCTTCAATTTCTGAGCGAGTACATTCAATTAAAGGCCTGATAAAGATACTTCTCTTAGGAGGAATACCCCTTAATCCTCTTAAACCACAACCTCGAATAAGTCTCATTAGCATAGTCTCTACCTGATCATCTGCATGATGACCCAGGGCAATTTTTTGAGCTTGACAGCTATACAGTAATTCCTTAAAGAATTGATAGCGCACAACTCTACCGGCTTGTTCAATTGATAAACCTTTTTCTCGGGCGATTTCAGGAACAGATACGGATAGCTGTTGAAAAGGAAGATTTAAATGGAAAGATTTCAGTCGAACAAAACGTGCTTCAATATTTGCCTCATTTTTTCTAATACCATGGTGGACATGAGTGATAACTAAAGAAATCTTGAATTGATTTTTAATCCGATTCAAGATATCGAGCAGACACATAGAATCGGGACCTCCAGAAACAGCAACAATAACCTTATCTCCCTCTTCTATCATTTCATACTTTTCAATTGTTTTAATTACTTTTGTTATTAATTTATCCAAATTATCAAAATCTTTAATCTATTCCGGGAATTTTAATACTTTAAAAATTTGATTTTTATTTATCATGGACATGGTGGCGGTGCTGAGATTCGAACTCAGGACACTGCGGGTATGAACCGCATGCTCTAGCCAGCTGAGCTACACCGCCAATATGATAATTTACGAAGATTACTATAGAAAGATAGCAATTTACTTAATTAATATTAATAAAACCTCTAATAATAAAGTGTTATAGAGGTTTGATTCTATATAAAATGGTTGCGGGGGACGGATTCGAACCGCCGACCTTCAGGTTATGAGCCTGACGAGCTACCTAGCTGCTCCACCCCGCTAAATAATTATTTTTTTTATTACTACTACTTAAAAAATTGCTTTTTAATTTTAACATCATTAAATTGCAAAGTCAATTATTAGCTTGTTAAATTTGTAACTTTCCAAGCTTTATAGGTGCCGGAGGCCGGAATCGAACCGGCACAAGCCTTGCAGCTTCCAGGATTTTAAGTCCTGTGCGTCTACCTATTCCGCCACTCCGGCAAACTTAAATCATTATAAAATAAAAGATAATAGACGTCAATAGAACTTCTTTAAATTAATCTTTATATTTTTTTGCTTAGCTCTTCTATAATATTCTTAGATGATTTCATAAAGTTATCAGCTCGTACTTGGTTATTTTCTTATTGATTTATATAAAATCTCATTTGGCTTAACTAAATCTAATTCTTCCCGGGCAATTTTTTCAACATAGGAATTGGTATTTAATAAATCTATCTTCTCAGATAGTAACTTGGTATCTTCTTCAAGCTCATGAAGCTCTTGCTCCAATTCAGTTATATAAGACTTTATCTCTAGAATACGAGCATACTTCTCTGAAAAGACAAAGGAAATATAAAAAATTAATAATAGAATTATGGCCCAGGTTATTTTAGATTCCAAAAGAGATTTTAAATAAGACATTATTTCGGAAAAACTCCCTTCCCCCTATAAATGGCCTGTTCTACTAACTCTTCCTCAATCCTCAATAATTGATTATATTTAGCAATTCTATCAGTTCGACAAAGAGAACCAGTTTTAATCTGTCCCACATTGGTTGCTACTGCCAAATCCGCAATGGTAGTATCCTCTGTTTCGCCGGAACGGTGAGAAATGATACTGGTAAAACCAGCTCGTTTTGCCATTTCAATAGTATCCAGTGATTCAGTCAAAGTACCAATCTGATTAAGCTTAATAAGAATTGAGTTAGAAGCGGCTAACCGAATCCCCTTTTCTAACCGAACTTTATTTGTTACATAAAGGTCATCTCCCACAATCTGAATTTTTTTTCCCAACCTTTTTGTGAGTTTGACCCAGTTTTCCCAATCGTCTTCTGCTAATCCATCTTCAATGGAAATGATAGGAAATCTTTCTACTAACTCTTCATAATACGCAATCATTTCTTCGGAAGTTCTTTCCACACCCTCTCTAGTTAGCACATACTTTCCATCTTTATAAAACTCAGACGCTGCCGCATCGAGGGCAATATATATGTCTTTTCCTGGCTGGAAGCCAGCTAATTCTATAGCTTCCAATATCACTTCTAATGCCTCTTTACTGGACTTTAATTGCGGAGCAAAACCTCCCTCATCACCTACTGAAACATTATAACCTTTGTTTTTCAATACCTTCTTTAAAGATTGAAATGTCTCAGCAGCCATACGGTAATTTTCAGTAAAATTTAGCTCTCCAACCGGCACAATCATAAATTCCTGGATATCTACACCGCTATCGGCATGTTTTCCTCCATTTAGAATATTCATTAATGGTACCGGTAATTCCTTGGCATTAATACCGCCAATATAACGATAAAGAGGCAATCCCAGATATTCTGCCGCAGCCTTAGCTACTGATAGTGAAACACCCAGGATAGCATTAGCACCTAATTTGCTTTTATTGGGAGACCCATCCAGATCAATCATAAGCTGGTCAATATAGCATTGCTCCAGAGCATCTATTCCTATTATCTCAGGAGCAATTATTTCATTGACATTATTTACTGCTTTTAAAACACCCTTCCCGTTATACCTTCTCTTTTCTTCATCTCGTAACTCAACAGCTTCATAGGTACCGGTACTGGCACCTGAAGGAATTTGAGCCATTCCCATAAATCCACTTTCCAGATGAGCTTCTACCTCTATGGTGGGATTTCCTCTGGAATCAAGAATTTCTCGGGCATAAATGTCAACTATATTACTCATCAATTACCTCCTTATAAGGATACAACCCTATTAAAATACTATAATATCAAATTTACCTGCTATATAGTAATAATTATTTTCCAAAATATTTAAAAAGTAAGGTTCCCAGGGTAAAATATATTATTAAACTACCTACATCAACAATAGTTGTTATTAAAGGTCCACTGGCGATTGCTGGATCAATTCTTAAATAATTAAAAACTAAAGGTAATAGCGTACCCATGGTAGCAGCAAGAATGACAGTGATACATAAAGACAAACCAATAGTAATACCTATAGTATAATTTCCTTGCCAGAAATAAGCTACTAAAAAAATAAGCAATCCCACTGCAGTACCAATGAGAAAACCAACCTTGGTCTCTGCCCAGATATTCCTCCATAACTCATCCAGCCGAAGTTGACCGG
The DNA here is from genome assembly GCA_964433555.1 of uncultured Atribacterota bacterium. GTDB lineage: Bacteria > Atribacterota > Phoenicimicrobiia > Phoenicimicrobiales > Stramentimicrobiaceae > Stramentimicrobium. The sequence continues at coordinate 97,045 of CAYSRG010000005.1, forward strand.
TAGCTAGTCCCCTTACTGTTATAGTAGAGGATTGAGCTCCCACATTTCCCCCCATAGCCATAATGATAGGAATAAAAAAAGCTAATGCAACTACCATCTCTAAAATATTAGAATGAAATTCAATCACTGTTCCGGAAACAAGCTCCCCGACCATACAGACTAACAACCAGGGTAATCTTGCTCTTGCTCTTTTTGCCGATCCAGTCTTAATTAATTTGTCTTCATAAACCTCAGCTGAACCGACCATCTTGTGAATATCTTCGGTTACCTCTTCTTCTAAGACATCAATAATATCATCAACAGTAATGATACCAACCATCATACCTTTTTTATTAATAACCGGTATAGCTAAAAAATCATAATCAGAGATGACTCTGGCAGCTACTTCACGATCTTCTGTATCCAGAACGCTAATGACATCTTCTTCCATAATCTCGGATATCTTTTTATGAGAATCTGCTACAATTAAATCCCTTAATGATAAAACACCAATTAACTTATCTCTGTTAGCCAGGATATACACATAATATATCATTTCTGCTTCGGGGCTCATTTCGCGGATATGCTGAATAGCTTGTTCTACAGTCAAATGCTCCGGAAGTGTCACAAACTCATTGTTCATGATACTACCGGCAGTATTCTCCTCATATTTCATCAGTTCTTCAATTTCTTCAGCTTCTTCTTTGGGCAATAAATCTAATAATTCTCTTGATTCTTCAGGAGCAATTTCTCCCAACAAATCGACTGCATCATCGGTATCCATTCCCTTTAATATCTCAGAAGCCTGTTTTTTACCCATAGCGTTGAGTAAATCAGACTGCAATTCAGTATTTAATTCAGAAATATATTCAGCTACTTTTTCTCGGTCTTTGATAAATTTGAATATTTCAACAATCTGTTTGGGAGAAAGCTCTTCAGCTATCTCGCTAAAATCATTGGGATGCAGATCGCCTACTAAATTTTTTAATTCCTCAACTTTATGTTCGTTTAGAAGTTGCTTGATTTTTTCAACTATCATTCTTTCTTCCATATGTTTACCTGCAGATAAAATTAAATAATACTTCCACACCGGAACATTTTTTAAAATACTCAAAAAGAAGGAATAAGATGTGCTCTGTATTAGTTATTGCCTTTATCCTCTTTTCTCTTTATTTTTTACCTTTCTTTCTACCTGACCACCTGATTTACAAAGTATATTGGCACTTACTTTGGATTTAAATTAAAAAATAATACCTTTACATAACATAACCCTTGGGGTCAAACAGTTTTAGCGCACCACTGCCATTTCACAAAAGGTAATTTCTTATGGTTAAATTAATTACTGAACATTATAATAGAAAATTACTAACCGTTATTCGAGATTAATCTTTTCTTCTCTCCTAATCCGATACAGTTGAGAGGCAGATAAAACTGAAATATTACCATTCGGTATTCGCAAGACCTCTATCTCTAATACTTTGTGTCTGAATTGAATCTCAATTTTATCAAAAATCTTGATAGTATCACCAGCTTGAGCAATCTTGCCATTTATTTTTACACAATAATTATCACAGGCATATTTTGCTTCGGTTCTTCTTTTGATAACTCTACTTATTTTTAAGAATTTATCTATTCTCAACAGCTTCCTATTTCATTCCTTGAATATACTCAAGGGAATTCTTCCCTTTGAGTATCTTATTTTTAAAATTTTAATAATACTAGATATTTATTCTTTCTTTTTTAATTGAGGGAAAAGTATCACTTCTCTAATCGAGTCACGATCGGTAAAAAGCATTACTAGCCGATCAATACCCACACCCATCCCTCCAGCAGGAGGCATTCCATACTCTAATGCTTCAATATAGTCATAGTCTACAAAATTTTGATCTATCTCTCCCTCGCTCTTATTCTCTGCTTGTTGCAGGAAACGCACCTTTTGTTCCAGAGGATCGTTTAATTCGGTAAAAGCGTTGGCTATTTCCATACAATTAATAAAAAGTTCAAAACGTTCTACCAGGTGGGGATGACCTGGCTTTTGTTTAGAAAGAGGAGAAACCTCTACCGGATAATCAGTAATAAAGGTGGGCTGAATTAAGGTATGCTCAACATTTTTTTCAAATAGTACATTAATAACTTCACCCTTTGACGCATTCTTAGACAATTCCAGTTGATATTTATCAATCAAACCTCCCAAATCATTATGCTTCACCTCATCAGGATTGATACCAGTAACTGCTTCAATTGCTTTATACATGGATAACCTTTTCCAAGGAGGAGTAAAATCAAGCACTTGCCCTTGATACTGGATGATCAAGGTCCCTTTAATTCTTTTCAAGATATCACAAATCATTTCTTCAGCTATCTCCATCATTACCCGATAATCAGCATAGGCTTCATATAATTCTAACATAGTAAATTCTGGATTATGTTTGGTTGAAATTCCTTCATTACGAAAATTACGATTCAATTCATAGACCTTCTCTAATCCCCCAACTAACAATCTCTTTAAATAAAGCTCTGGGGCTATCTTTAAATAAAGGTCCCGATGCAAACTTAAATGGTGAGTAATGAATGGGGTAGCAGTAGCTCCCCCAGGAATGGGTTGTAGCACAGGGGTTTCTACTTCCAGATATCCCTTATTATCCAGAAAGTTTCTAATAAATTTTATAATTTTACTTCTTTCGATGAATAGTTCTCTAGTCTCAGGATTGCTTATTAAATCAAGATAACGCTTTCGATATCTAATTTCGGTATCAGTTAATCCATGCCATTTCTCCGGTAAAGTTCGTAAAGTTTTACAGAGTAAAGTAAATTTACTCGCCACTACTGTTAACTCACCAGTTCTGGTTTTAAATACTGAACCGGTAATACCAACTATATCTCCCACAGAAATATCTTTAAATACCTCAAATGAATCAATACCAATAAGATTTGATTTGACATAAATCTGTATCTTTCCAGTCTGATCTTCCAAATCAGCGAAAACTGCTTTTCCATGTTTTCTGAGAGCTTTAATTCTCCCGGCAATCACAATATTTTCATTGGAAGGTTCATCATTAGCAATATGGTTATATTTTTCAATAACCTTTATTATTGGTTCCTTTCCGGGAAAATACTGGCCGAAAGGATCGATCCCCTGTCTTCTTAACTCTTCAATTTCTTTCATTCTTTCTTCTCTTATTGATAAGACATTTTTTCCTTCTTTATTTTGCTCAGTCAATTATTTTCACTCCTTGTTTAATCAGCAAATAAAAAATTGCCTTTTTTTATAAAAAATTCAAATAATATTTATTTATACTGCTATATTTTATAATAGAAACACATTAAAAGTAAAATAAAAATACGATTTAATTTATGGGAAGGATATTAAATATGACACATCCAAAGATGTCTAAATCAGATTAATCAATGCTGCAATGAGAGTAAATTCAGAGAGTTTTAAGCGGAAGAATACTCCTTTAATATCTTAAAAATTTATTTTTTAAATAGTATCATCTATCAATAAATTGATAATTAATAATTATCTTATCTCTAAAATTTTGTAATGTAAATTTCCAGCTGGAACCCTAATTTTAACTTTATCTCCGACCTTTTTCCCTAATATTGCCTTTCCAATCGGAGAAGTCATAGATATCTTCCCGGAACTTGGATCAGATTCCACATAATCAACGAGGATAAAATTAATTTTTTCCTTCTTCTTGAGATCCTCCACTACTATTTCTGAACCGGGAGAAACATAATTATTGTCATTTTTACTTCTATCTATAATTTCACTATTTTCAATGATTTTTTCTAGAGTTAGAATTCGTCCTTCTATAAATGCTTGCTCATTCTTAGCTGAACGATATTCAGCATTTTCAGCAATTTCACCAAAGGCAACTGCACTACTAATCTTTTCTGCAATTTCTTTTCTTTTCACAGTCTTTAGTTCATATAATTCTTTTTTTAGTTTTTCCAAGCCTTCCTCAGTAAGCATAAACTTCCGTTCGTTCATTTTTATGCACCTTAACCTTTTACATAAAATTAAAACTAAGATAAGAAAATGTATAATATGAAATTAAACTTACCTTAGTTACTTTAATTTATATATTCTATTAATTACCTTAATTTTTTATTGTAATTAATTTTATATGAATTATAGAATATTTAATGTTTATTGTCAAGTAAACAATGCACTCTTATAATTGTTGGTTCTATGAAGTTCTATAAGGAATTTAACTTTTTCTTAGCCACCTTTTGCTTTTCTTTTTTTCTTTTTTTTTCTCTATGTTTGAACTTAGTATTTACTAGTATACAACTATTTATTCTATGGAATGCAATTGCTGCAGAGTTATGATGAATTTAACCCAAAGAGATTAAACTATGAAAACCATCTTTAAAAAGATGGTTTTCATAGTTTAATAAGTTCTACACAATCGATCATGGTCAGATTAGGTGTAGGTGGAGGATATTTTACCTGTATTTAAATTATCAATCTGAATAAAAGATTTGCTTTTAGACTCCCCATATTCAAATTTAGATAATCCCCAAAGACTTGCCGGCTTTTTCAAAAATGGACAAGGCTTTTTTGATATCTTCTGAGGAATGAACAGCCAGCACATGAGCTCTCAATCTATTAGTCCCTCGGGGAACAGCTGGAAACAAGATAGGACAGATAAAGATTCCTTCTTCATTGACCTTTTTACATAATTGAAGAGTTTTTTCTTCATCTCCCACCATAATAGGAACTATCGCTGTTTCACTATTGCCAGTATTGTAACCCATATTCTGTAACCCTTCTCTAAACTGTTTAATATTATTTTGTAATTGTTCTATTAATTCTGGCTCACTTTCAATAACCTCAAAACAAGCCTTGGCGGCCATCACAGCTACCGGAGGAAGACTGGCAGAAAATATGAAGGGGCGAGAGCTTAATTTAAGATAATTAATTAAATCTTTATCCCCGGCCAAATACCCACCAATAGAGGGTATAGTCTTGCTCAAAGTTCCCATAAAGATATCTACTGAATCTTCTAAGCCAAAGTGTTCCTCAATTCCATGTCCGGTCTTGCCAATAACTCCTATAGAATGCGCTTCATCTACCATAAGTTTAGCTTTATATTTCTTAGCCAACTGAGATATTTCAGGTAAATTAGCAATATCGCCATCCATACTATAAACAGCATCAATCACTATAAGCTTATTCTGATAGTTTTCAGACTGTGCTAATATATTTTCCAGGCTCTTCATATTATTATGTAAAAAACTACGATGAGTAGCTCCTGATAGTAAACAACCATCAATTATGCTGGCATGATCCAACTTATCCATAATAACTAAATCACCCCTCTGGCAAAGGGTAGTAATAGCAGCTAAATTAGTTACATAACCACTGCTATAGGTTATGGCGTCTTCGGTCTTTTTAAATTGAGCAATCTTTTCTTCTAATTCTTCATGAGCTCTGGTAGTCCCTGCCAAAAGACGTACCCCTGCAGCTCCGGTTCCATACTCATCAATTGCTTTTTTTGCTGCCTCTTTTACTCTAGGATGAGATATCAAACCTAAATAATTGTATGAGGCAAACATAATCATTTCACGTCCTTCAATTTGAGTTCTGGCACCGGAGATTCCTTCTATACTCTTTAAATAGAAGAAGGATTTATTTTCCTTCATCCTTCTTGCTCGTTCATTTGTTTCTCTGATTCTTTGTTCTAAAGGTATTACCATTCTTTTTCCTTTCTTTCTAACAGGATATCCAAGGGGAATTTGCTCCCTGGAGAAACCTTTAATATTGTATTTATAAAAGAGTGTCTTAGTGTAATGGCATTATATAAAAATCTGATACTCTAAGATATTTCTGAAATATTTTTAAAATTTTTCTTTATTAACATTAGTTTAATTTTTCAATCCTGGGCTTAAAACCTGATTTTCTGGCTAAATCAAGATAATCCGAACCAGTAAGCTCCTCAGGTCTTTTCCCTGAAACTGCTACTAAGACAGCTTGATAGACATTAGTGCCGAAAGACCTTCCCTGAAATTGGGGAGTGGTAGTAATAAGATATTCTACTCCTCTTTCTTTCAAATCATTAACATTCTGTAGGGTTACGGTATTGGTAATGACTATTTTCCCTTCCATTCTGGATGGCATATACTGACTTATAGCAAGATAATCGCCGGCAATAATATCAGCATCATTAAAAAAACGACCATATTTGGGATTACTGCTTTCCTGCTTCTGGCCAGTAGGATATAAGTATTTAATAGGTAAATTGACCAAAATGGGAATGGCAACCTTAGCGATTTTGCTTAGTGTCTCCAGATTATAAAGAGGAATAGGTATGTTCAGACAGGAGATGAGATCTCCAAAGACCATCTTGCAGCCAGCTTCAATCAGCCCTTCTGCCAGACCAAATCGATCTACAGTGATTAATAATAATGCTTTCTTACCTTGCAAGTGAATATCGGTATTTTTATTAATATATCTAATAACATCTTTTTCCAGTTCGTATTTAATTCCAGTTCCATCTACAATTGGTGTTTTTTTAATTACACTAACAATTCTGGCTGATTCTTTTATAGTATACCTTTTACCAGTAGGACCAGAATAAATATATAAGTCTGTTCCTCCCAGGGCAAATACGTCTACTTTACCATCATTTTCTTGATATATTTGCATCATTTTAAGGGTATCACCATCAGTGCCTCTTCTTTCAATTTCTACCTCTTCCCCCAAAATATCAATTCTCGCTTTGTGATCTCTAGATGAAGAACCCAAACTAACACCCAGTACCTTCTTCATTTTTTCATCTCCTCATTTAATGTAAGTATTTTCACTTCTTTTAGGACATTTTTAATTATTTCCGGATTTATATATTGGTCTTCAGTAATTGGTGATTTACCAATCTCAATCCCAATTACCTGAATATGGAATAGCTTTTCTGCAAAATCAACTCTTTTATCGGAACCCAGAAAAATAATTACATCAAAATCAAGCAAACTGGTGATAATACCAAGAATATCATTAAAGAGTTCGTTTTTATTTCTGCTTTTAACAAAATTTTGGCGTTCCTGTTGTGTTAATATCAAAGTATAATCAATACCATATTTTTTAGAAAGAGAAAGCACTTCTCCCTTATTTTTAATAGGAAAGCCAACCAGAGCAATCTTTTCCCCTTTTCTTATTTCTCCTAGACTCTCCAGTCGTGAAACAAATGTTCTTTCAATGCCTAACTTTCTAGCAGCCTCTCCCTGGGTTAATCCTTCTGTTCTTAATTTCAGGATTCTGGTAATCTCTTTCTGTAGTTTATCTTCTGAAATTACCTTCTCCCCAATCCTAATTAATTTCATATTGATATCCTGTATACATTTTTGTACACATTATATAATCAGAAAGGAATCCTGTCAAGATAATAATAGTTAAATAGATAATGTAGGGATGAAAAGAATAATTGGAAATCGGAATTTAAAGGATAAATTTCATTGAGAATTAAGAGAAAATAATTTGTAAATTGTTCTTAGGGAAAAATCCTTATTTAAAACTGCTTGATAATACCACCACCTAGTACGGTTTCCTTATCGTAAAAAACCGCTGATTGACCGGGTGCTATAGCTCTTTGTGCTTCATCAAATACTATTTTCGTTTTTTCACCATTCCAGGGATACACCATAGCCCAGGCAGGGGGAGTATTATACCGAATTTGCACCAATAACCTAGTTGGCAGAGAGATTGGATTAGAAGAAACATATTTTACTGCTATTACTCCAAATTCTCGTTGATATAATTCGATTTCATCACCTATAATAACTGAATTACTCTCAGGGATAATTTTAAGAACATATTTTCTGGAATTTAAAGATAAGCCGGTTTTTCTTCTTTGCCCAATGGTATAAAAGGATATACCTTTATGTCTTCCCAGGATATTGCCGGCAGAATCAAAAAAATATCCTGCTTCATTTTTTATCTTTCCAAAGTTGATTAGCAGTTTGCGATAATTATTTCCCGGAATAAAACAGATTTCCTGGCTCTCTCTGCTGTTATAATCTGGCAAACCAATTTCTTGAGCAATCTTTCTTGTATCTTCCTTCTTCACATTACCAAGTGGGAAAAGACATTTTGAGAGGATAGATTCATTTATTCTATAGAGAAAGTAAGACTGATCTTTGTTTTCATCCAATCCTCTTTTTAAAAGATACCTACCTTCTTTGTTATCTTTTTCTACTCGGACATAGTGACCGGTAGCAATAAAGTCAAAACTCTCTTTTGCGGCAAAATCATTAAGTAGTTTAAACTTCACTTTTTCGTTGCAGGAAATACAAGGATTAGGGGTAAATCCTTTTTCATACTGTTCTATAAAATCAGTAATTATAACTCTGTAAAAATCTTCTTGATAATCAATCTCATACAAAGGAATATTTAATTTTTGGGTTACTTTTTTTACTCTCTGTCTATTATGGTCAGAATTGGTCTGTTCGAAAGATTCTCGGTCATTAATCAAGCGGAAATAGACTCCTGCTACCTGAAATCCCTTTTCTTTTAATAAAAAGGCTGCGACGCTACTGTCAATACCGCCGCTAAGCGCTACTAAAACACTGTTAAATCTTGTCATAAAGTAGTCCTAATTCAAATAAATATTCAAGGGGAATTTTTACCCTTGAGAACCCCTATATTAGTATATAGTACATAGTATTTGGTATTTAGTAAATGCATATATTTATTTAACCAACACATGGGTAACACTTTTGATTCAGGATATTGGTTACATTATAGAGATAATATTTTGTATATGGTTTTAGTATTATGATAATTACATTTTATATACTTAAAATCCAATTTAGCAGACATATATTCTCTTTCCTTAAAAAAGGTTCTTTAATAGTATCTAAAATTATAAAAAATTACGATACTATTAAATAATATAATATGCTATAAGTTGTTCAGAAATAGGGGATACCTGTTTGCACTTTCTTATTATCTTGTTATTTCTCCAGATATTAATATCCACCAGATCAGACCTTTGCTCTTTATCACAGTACCTCGCGGTTATTCTGCAAGCTAAATCTAAAATTTCTTCTATTCCTTCCCTTCTGTTAACTAAGCTATCATAACAGCGGAATAAGGATACAGGACCTTTATGAGTATAAGAACTAATCAAATAATCCCCTGGATTGGCTAAAGAGATTATTATCTTATTTTCCTTTTCATTTCTACCTACTACTAATTTAATATACTCATGAATATTAAAATGCCGACCAACTTTTAACAATTCAATATCATTGGAAACATATTTTTTCTTGGTTAACAAGTCTTTAATTCTATTAGCAAAACCTGGTTCGGTTAATTTGCATCCTCCTGCCGGTGAGGGATAGTCTTGAATTCCCCATTGCCTGGCTAAGGCTATCTGTTTTTTTCTGGAACGACCTTGGATAGCCATCAGACGCGACCGTTCTACTATAAGGCGTCTCTCGGGTTCTGTTTCCGGTAATAATAAGGCTGATAATGGTCTTAAAATCACTGGACCATATCCTGACTCTTCACTAATTAAGAGCAAGCTTTTTTTATTTTGAGTCATAGGTCTCTGACCCAGCACTTCTCCACTAATTATAAATGAGGCTTTCTCTCGAACCATTAATGCCCCAGCCTTTTTAAACATCATAATACGGCAGTCAATACAGGGATTCTTATTTTTACCAAAACCATGTTTGGGATTCAGCAATATTTCTTGAAAATCCTTACTCATATCTTCAATTAACAAAGTAACATTAAGGAATTGTTCTCCATAGTGATCTGGTTTCTTTTTTAAAAAGGGTGTCCTGAAATATACCCCTATCACCTCAATATCCTGTTCCAATATTGATTTAATAGCTAGTATACTATCCAGACCTCCAGAATAAAGAGCGATAGCTCTTTCTTTCTTTGCTACCATAAATTGTATTCTCCTCAAGTTATAACTAAATAAATAATATTAATTTACTATTCTCACTCTGGAATTATAATTTTTATTCACTATAAGTGAAGTGAATTCTTCTGAACTGCCCTATCTCTTTTTTTGCCCAATTTCGATTTTATATAAGACTTTTCCTGACCATCTTATGGAAATATCAATTTTTACTTTCCCTTTTTTATCTCTATTTTATCAGGATATTCAAGGTAATTCTTCTCCTTGTATATTACTGAGTTAAATCAAATATTTATAATTCCTTTGCTATTTTGTTTCTAACATTATTAATAAATCCTAATTTGTCTGAGGTATAAAACTATTCGAATCATATTAATCTATACACTTAACATCCAAATTTAGTATATTTTAGAATAAATTTTATACTGATTTAAAAAATAATGGTAAATTAATAAATTTATTATTAATGATTAATCTTTATAGTAAAAACATTTTATTTAATCATTACTGACTTTGATAAGTTAGCTATATAGTTAAATAAAAAGGTGAGGAAGGAAAACAAAAAAAGACAGAACGGTAATAGGAGTAAATCTTGATTAAGGAAGAGGTTTATTCCCTCTTCCTTAATAAATATTAATAAATACTATTCACAGCTGATAGCCTCTACAGGACAATCCTCAGCAGCTTGTTGGCAAGCTTCTTCTGCATCTTTGGGAACAACATCAACCTTAACCACTGCTACATCATCTTGTAATTCAAAAACCTCGGGACATGTGCTTTCGCAGAGTCCACATCCAGTACAAAGATCCTGATCAACGGTTGCTTTCAAATTATTCACCTCCTATAGATCATAGTTTTTTTCTCGGGCCAACCAGTAAAATAAATATGCAATCTATAAAAACCCTATCCTTCCCATTTATATTCTTATGCCAATTTACTTAAAATGATCGACTTATATAAGATAACTTAAATTATAGCAAAATTCAAGACCTAATCATCATAATTTTACTAATTTATTAATTAACAACTATATTTTTATCTCCATAAAATCTTCTGCTATAATAATTTCAGGATCATTCTTGTTAATGTTCTCTCTGAATTCGTAATACATATCAGATTCATTTTCTGAAGCATTGTATCTGGAACTGATATGGGTTAATGCCAGTTTTTTTACTTTCGCTAAACTGGCTACCTTAATAGCATCTTCAACTGTAGAATGATAACTCTGAGCCGCCTTTCCCTTGCTATTTGAACTGAAAGTTGCCTCATGAATAAGTAAATCTGCTCCTTTAGAGAGGGAAACGGCATTTGGAGAAAACATTGTATCTCCACAATAGCACATTTTTTTGGTAGTTTTGGTTTCTTTGATAAAATCACTGGCAGCTAGAATTCTTCCATCTTCTAAATTAACTATCTTATCCTCTTTAAATTTTTTATAAATTGGTCCCGGGGGGATACCCAAACTCAATAGTTTATCAACCAGTATATTTCTTTTTATATTTTTCTTGATGATGGTATATCCAAAACTATCAATATTATGATTAAGAATTGCACAATAAACGGCAGTATCTCCGTTTTCCCAGAGCAAGTTAGTGGTGAGAAATTTCGCTTTATCTATTGAATAGATATGATAAGAATAAGGGATATGAGTATAAGAATAATCCAGACTACTTTTAAGATAATTCTCTAGACCCATTGGGCCAAAAATATTAATATCTTTCTTAATTCCCAGCAATCCCATGGTCGCTAACAATCCAGGGAGTCCAAAGATATGATCTCCATGTAAATGACTAATAAAAATATTAGTCAATTTTGATAATTTTAAATTTGTCTGACCAATCTGCCGCTGTGTTCCTTCTCCACAATCAAATAACCAGAATTCATTAGTTGTATTAAAAATTATGGCTAAAGCAGGCAGGTTTCGTTTCAGGTTAGGAATGCCAGCGCTTGTTCCTAAAAAAATAACCTTATTCATAATTTTCTTTTTATATTATAATATTTATTCATTATTTGTATAATTTTGCCTGCTTATTATCTTTGACAGGAAGAGCATAGAAAAGTGCTTCTATTTTCTATCCTTATTACCGATAAAGGATTGCCACAAACAGGGCATTTGCCGGTTTTTTTACCATAAACCAGAACCTTCTCTATATAACTTCCTGGTTTTCCTTGTAAATCACGATAAGATTCATCTGCTATAGTTGTTCCTCTGGCCAACACAGCGTTATTGAGGACATTCTTAATAGAAAGGTATAATTTCCATAATTCATTGTTATTCAAAGAATTACCCTTCCGCATAGGATGGATTCCAGCCAGGAAAAGTACTTCATTAGCATAGATATTACCGATGCCAGCAATAATCTTTTGGTTCATTAATAATGATTTTATATTACCCTTTTTACTTTGAATTGTTCTGGTAAACTCTTGTAAAGTAAAGTTTTCTTCCAGTGGTTCCCATCCCAGAGATTCAATTTCCCTCAATTTATAATTTTCTTTAATTAACCAAATCTTACCAAACTGTCTTACATCATTATAGATCATTTTACTACCGTCTTCAAAAATGAAAAGGAGATGGTTATGTTTATTATTGACTCTTGCTACTACTCTCTCATTTCTTTTCTGATACAGCAGAGAACCACTCATTCCCAGATGAAAAATCAGGCAGTCTCCTGTATTCATGAAGCATAAAATATACTTTCCCTTCCTTTTTATCATTTTTATAAATGCTTCTTTCAGACATTTCCTGAATTGATTTACAGTAGGAATCTTTATAAGTCGGGGAAGGCTAACCTTAATACCAATTATTTTCTTGTTAAGTACCTCTTGCTCCAGGTCTCTTTTTATAGTTTCTACTTCTGGTAATTCCGGCATTGTTTACCTCATCTAATGATTTCTATTTTGTGAAAAATATCAGATAGGTCATGAATTACTGAATCAGGATATTTTTCATACAAGCCTGAGCTACAACGGTCAATTAACAAGGCGTTCCATCCTGCCTCTCGGGCAGAAAAATAGTCTAGCTCTTCATGATCGCCAATATGTAACATCAGTTGAGGTGCTACTTTTAGTTTTTTGTTTATTTGAGAGTAAACCTCTTTATTCTTGAGTTCTCTGTAATCTGATAGAGTTGAAAAGGTTTCCTGAAAATATGTTTTTATTTTTTTTATTTTAATATCCATAAATTCTCGAGGCATATTGGAGGTGCAGATTAGCTGATAGTGTTTAGATAATTTTTCTAAAATTAATGGTACATCTGAAAATATTTTAATTTTCGGCTCATATTTTTGTAATATTATTTTATAATCAATGCCGAGTTGGAAAAAATTAATCCAATATTTGATATCATACCAGCGGTAATCCTTTTCTCCCACTCGGTCATACTCTTTTTGAACTATAGTTAATGCTTCGTCAAAGTCAATATTCTCTTTTTTTGATACTATTTCTGGCAAGGCTTTGTGCCAGATTAAATCATTATATTCGGGATCTACTAAGGTTCCATCTACATCAAATGATATAATTCTGATTTCCATGTCCCCTCCAATAAAAAATTCCCGGCAGTGTCCTACTCTCCCGCAGGA
>CAYSRG010000006.1:0-97215 GCA_964433555.1 uncultured Atribacterota bacterium
ATTATGAGCTTATTCTAACTTAAAATCATCCTTTTGTTAAAGGGGAGGAGTATAATTTACTTAATTTATTATAATATTTGCCTTAGACTTAATCAAGTAAAATAGTGTTATATTTCGTTTTAATACATCACAAGATATAATTCTCTTGAATTTTTTTAATAGAGTAGATAGAAAAAATTAAATATTTTTTATATTTAAAATATAATATGTAATTGCTATAATTGTTTATACTTTTTTCTAAAATGATATTTATTATAAAAATATAAATAACCAGGTAATCGGGGAAGTTATCCCTTGAAATCCTTTAAAGAAGGTGATATATAATTATATAGTTTTAAAGGAGAATGATTCTCCTTAAATATCTTATAGAAAGTCAATTAAATTCTATGAATAAAAAATTAAGAAAAGCAGAAAAAGCCTATAAAAATTTGGATTTTATTAATAGCAGCGATGCCAGAGTCATTCGAATCTTAGCAGAATTACTGGAGCCCATGCAACGTTTCCGTAAATATAAAATTAATGATACAATTGTTTTTTTTGGTTCCGCACGAACCAAGCCTCCTGTTGTAGCGGAAAGGCATCTTAAAGAAATAGAAGAAAAGATTAATGCTAAGGGTAGACAAAATAAAAAACACTTATTGGAAAAATTAGAAAATGCCAAAAATCAGATTTTTATTGCCAGATATTATCAGGATGCTGTTGAATTAGCTAAACGCTTGACTACCTGGTCTAAATCACTGAATTCAAATTCTCGCTTTGTTGTTTGTTCGGGAGGAGGTTTTGGAATGATGGAAGCAGCTAATAAAGGTTCTAAGGAAGCTGGCGGTAAATCAATTGGTCTAAATATCAGTATCCCTATGGAACAAGTCCCAAATCAATACATTACTCCTGAACTTAATTTTGAATTTCATTATTTCTTTATGCGTAAATTCTGGTTTGTTTATTTAGCAAAGGGATTGGTTATTTTCCCTGGTGGTTTTGGTACAATGGATGAATTGTTTGAAGTGCTGACTCTGCTTCAAACTAAAAAATTAGAAAAACAGTTACCCATTGTTATCTATGGCTCAGAGTACTGGAAACAGATTATCAACTTCGATGCTATGATAAAATATAGTACTATCAGCAAATCAGATCTAAAATTATTTAAATTATGCGATACAGTTGATGAGGCTTTTTCCTATTTAACTACCGAACTTACCAGGCTTTATCTTTAATAAGGCACACAAGGGGACAGTTCTTTTGTGTTACTATTTTAGAGAATAATGGTAAGGTATAAAGATGCTACTATAAGGTTTGCAGTTTGTGTGTGTTTTCGAGGCAAGTAAATTCAGGAAGTGTAGCAACCTCAGGCAATCTCATCCTCTTATACCAGCATAGGATTAAACCAAAAAACTGTACTATACAAAAAACTAATTACAAAATACCAGATACTACTAAAGGAGTTTTCTGGGGAAAGAATTACCCTGGAATAACTTGTTTTGATATAATAATACTAATAATGCTAGCGTAGCTCTGAAGATACTTTCCCAGATTTTGGCACTGAAGCAGATTTGAAAGGTCTCCCCAGCCAAATTATCAAGATAATGAAATAAGATGATTATTAATATACTTTTGTCAGCTTTAGAATAGACTGCTCCATACAGGATAGAAATAGAAATAATGCTCAGCATATAATTCCAGAAAGCAGGACTTCCCAACCCCAATTTGTAATGATAGCTTCCTTTAATAAAAAATAAAGGTAGATGCCATATTGCCCACATCAATCCTAGAAAAATCACGGCAATGGTAAAACCATATCTTTTTACCAGCTCTGGAAGAGCTACACCTCTCCACCCTAATTCTTCAGTTTTGGGACCAAAAAAAGCAAGAAAAAAGCATAAGATAAAGTCATTTCTGGGGCTATACTGAATTGTAACCTTGCCCAATTAAAGACAGCAGCCATCATTGCCGCAAAATACTTCACCAGAAAAGGAAAAATAACTACCAGGACCAACAATTTTGGGGTAATCCTTTTATAACCAAGCACTGTTAACCAATAGTTTTGCCTCTCTTCTCGGCTATAAAAATTGAATAGAATATAGAAAGCAGCAAGAGCCGGGCTTAACATACTTAAATATATTATCTGAGCAAAAAAGATATTGGTAATGGACCCTGATTTAATAAGTATGATTATTATTACGGTTACGAAAAAAGGTAATCCATGTGAAGTGAAAAAGAAATAGATTATCCGTTTTAAATTTTTTATTTACCTTTTTATCCCTTTTTTTTATTCATAAAATACTATTTTATTAATATTTTTTTAAGAATCCGGCTGCTTATAGAAAGAAATAAGGTATTGTTCCCTCTCTTTTTTGAACCTTTCCAGCTCTGGAGTGTAATAGGCTACTATCTGCTGGGGAGTGGCTTTTCTTTCCAGGAAAAGACCAATTTTATCGGTTCCCATGATTTTATCGAACATTATAAGATTACCTGGTACACTCTTTGGGACCTGGAAATCTGCCAGTATAAAGGCATAAGCCAGGGCATAAATACCGCTTTTTGCAGGGTTGAAAACAGAAGGATCATAGATATCCAGACGTACTCCACCTGCTGTGTCACGATCTTCAGGGATATACCATACTCCAGGAAGTCCTGCTTTATTGAGAACTTCAGCATACTGGTATGAATCAAGTCCTTTACCGCCTATCCATCGAAATTGGTCTCTTTGAAAAACGCCAGTTCCCTCTCCTAATCCAGTAGCCATATAGCCATATACAGATTGAAGATCCGGAATATTTGGTGAAGTCTGGACAAAAGGAAGCCCTGTTTCAGAGAAGGTCATGGCTCGATGATATCCTTCCATAGGGATTACAACTAAGTCAGCACCGATATTACGATTATAGAATTGAGCCAATTCTCCTACAGTCATACCATGGGACATAGGCAGATTATCTACCCCCACAAAGGATTTAAAATTATCCTCTAAAACTGGCCCTTCCACAATTAATCCCCCCAGTGGATTGGGTCTATCCAAAACAATTATCGATCTATTATATTTTTCCGCTGCTATTATACAGTATTGAAGTGTAGACATATAAGTGTAAGTACGAGCTCCAATATCCTGAATATCAAAAATAAGGACTTCCAGCGAAAATAACATTTCCTCAGTAGGCATCCTGGTATTACCATAGAGACTGTAAACAGGTATATCATAAAGTGGGTGAATATAAGAATTTATCTGGGCGCCGGCTCTGGTTTTTCCATCCAATCCATGTTCGGGAGCAAAAAGGGCTATCAGCTTTACTCTGTGTGTAGCAAGGAGATTATCAATAAAGCTTACTCCTCTACTATCTATGCCTGTTTGATTGGTTATTAATCCTACCTTTTTACCTTCAATAAGATAAAAATAATCTTCCAACAGAACTTCATTTCCAAGTTTTACTAACGGCACATCAGCATAGGCAGCAACTAAAAATAAGGTAGTTAAAAAAGTTAATATAATTGATAAAGTAAAGACAATATAAATGATTTTTTGTTTTTGTTGATAGCTCAATAAATCAATATATTTATTTTTTGTTGTTTTATACATTGACCTTCCCTTTTGTTTTTTTAATTATTTTAAGGGGAATCCTTCCTCTAGAGAGCTATTAGGTATAAAATTATAGGTATACTATATCATATTGATATCTAATTTAGCATATATTTCCCGAATTGGAAAAAGAATATTTTAGAGCATAAGAGTTTTTATGGAATTCCGATGCTATAAAATAATATTGCCATATAATATCATAATAGTAATAACTACTATATAAGATATTAAATTGACAATTTATAATTAATCCAGTATTATTTGAAGAGTAGTTTCAGAAATGTGATTTCTAAACCTAACCTGCTTAGAATAGTGTATCTTTCATAAGCTTATATATCTTTTACTTCCCTTAATACAATAATGGAAAAAATAGAAAGAAAGGGGGTAATTAATGAAAAATAGGCTTGCCTTTGATGCAGTAATATTTGACCTTGATGGAGTGATAACTAAAACTGCTAAAGTACATGCTCATGCCTGGAAGAAAGTCTTTGATGATTATCTTAAATTAAGAACAAAAAGAAATGGGGAACCATTTCAAGAATTTACTTACCAGAATGACTATCTTACTTATGTTGATGGAAAACCTCGCTATATAGGAGTAGAAAACTTCCTGGCTTCACGCAATATTCACCTTCCCTTTGGAAATCCCTCTGACTCCCCGGATAAAGAAACAATTTGTGGAATAGGTAATAAAAAAAATCAATTATTTGATAAATTGCTACAAAAAGAAGGAGCTGAGGTTTTTGAATCCACCATCATCCTTATTAAAAATTTAAAAAATAAAGGGATTAGAGTTGGAGTAGCCTCTTCTTCTAAAAATTGTCTCCCAGTTTTAAAATCTGTTCACCTGGAGCATTTATTTGAAACAATGGTAGATGGAATTGTATCTCAAAAGCTAAATCTAAAAGGGAAACCGGAAGGAGATATTTTTATAACCGCCGCTAAAAACCTGGGTAGTCTTCCCGAAACTTCCGTGGTAGTGGAAGATGCCTCATCTGGAGTTGAAGCTGGTAGAAATGGAGGATTTGGTTTGGTACTGGGTGTAGCCAGAGAAAACAATGAAAAGGAATTGGCAAAACATGGGGCAGATCTGGTCGTACCTGATTTATCAGAAATAAGTGTTGATTTAATAAATGACTGGTTTTTAAGAAAACCAAAATCTTTTTTCTCATGTTTTGAAAACCTGAAAAAAGCACCCCAGATATTTCCCCGGGAACATCTTAATGGAAAAAATATTTTTATTAATCCTTACTATCAACATACCGGCAAATCTGTTATCAATACCAGGCAAAAAATGACCTTTTTCTTAGATTATGACGGGACTTTAACTCCCATTGTAGAAAGCCCTGAACTGGCTATTATTTCTCCTGATATGAAAAAAACAGTAGAGACTTTAGCCAGCATTCATACTGTGGCAATTGTAAGTGGTAGATTAAGAGAAGATGTCCAGAATCTGGTTGGAATCAAGGGTATTTTTTATGCCGGTAGCCACGGTTTTGATATAGAAGGACCAGGTGGTTTCAGTATGATTCACCCGGATGCAAAAAAAACTATTCCTTTGATTTCTAGAATTATAAAGCTATTAAAAGAAAAACTAAATAATATACATGGAGTCTTGATTGAAGAGAAAAAATTTAGTGTAGCAGTTCATTATCGTAAGGTAAAAAGTTCAATAGATTTACATCGGATTAAAAAGGTAGTAAATGATATAGTACAAAAATATGATGAGTTGAGAATATTAAAAGGTAAAAAAGTTTTTGAAATTCTTCCCAATATAGACTGGGATAAGGGTAAAGCAGTTAAATGGATTATGGATGCTCTTGATATAACCTGGGAATCAACAGCAGCATTCTACATTGGAGATGATACTACTGATGAATATGCCTTCCGTACCGTAATAACTAGAGGTACTGCCATTTTAGTATCAGATGATCCAGAAAAAGCTTCCACTGCTGATTTTCAGTTACAATCACCGGAAGAGGTACAAAGATTCTTTGAACAGGTTATGGCAATTTATAAAAAACAATAATAATAATCATGGTTCTTCTCCCTGGTCCTTAGAATACTTTAAATTTGAACCAGGCCAAGAAAAACTTAGAGAGGCTTTATGCACTTTAGGCAATGGCTATCTGGGTACCAGGGGGACTTTTAACGAATCCACTGCCTCCCGAATCCATTACCCCGGAACCTACCTGGCAGGTGTATATAATAAATCAGACAGTGATGTTGCCGGAAAAACCATTACTAACGAAGATCTGGTTAATTGCCCCAACTGGTTATCTCTGACTTTTAAAACCGGTCAAGACCAGGAATGGATAATACCCTCTCTTCATCATATTGTTTCCTATTATCAAAAATTAGACCTGAAAGAAGCATCATTAATTAGAAATTATAAAATTAAAGAAGATTCCGGGAAGATAACCACTGTAGAAACCCGTCGAATAGTCCACATGGTCAATATGCATCTGGTAGCACAAGAATATTCCATTATTCCTGAAAATTACGATGGTGAAGTTATTATTCGCTCCGGTTTAGAGGGTAATGTTGAAAATAAGGGAGTAGAAAGATATGATGAACTAAATTCCTCGCATCTAATAGCAGGATCAAGCGGGGAATTCTCTAATGATGGTATCTATTTAACTGTTAATACCAACCAATCAAATATACAAATCGCTATGGCTTCTCATATATCAATCAATAATAACGGTAACGAAGTAAAATTAATTTCCACCAATACCAAAAAGGAAGAGAGAGCTATCTTTCAGGAATTTAAAATCCAGGTAAGAAAAAAAGAGAGATATACCGTAGAAAAAATTGTTTCTATTTATACATCCCGGGATATGGAAAGCAAAAATCCCTTAAAAAGTGCTATTGAAACAGTGCAAAAGGTTTCTGATTTTTCATCACTATTAGCCTCACAAAAAGAAGTTTGGTCTAATCTCTGGGATATGTTTGATTTAGAAACAGAAGGCCATATCTTCTCACAAAAGGCCCTAAGGTTACATATTTTTCATCTCGTGCAAACTGCCTCTCCCCATAATGCTAAATTAGATGTGGGCATACCTGCCAGAGGTCTGTCCGGTGAAGCTTATCGCGGACATATCTTTTGGGACGAGATATATATTTTACAGCTTTATGATTATCGTTTGCCAGAGGTAACGCAATCTACCCTACTCTATCGTTATCATAGATTAGAACAGGCAAGAAAATATGCCCGAGAAAATGGTTACCGGGGAGCAATGTTCCCGTGGCAAAGCGGCTCCAGCGGAGAAGAAGAGACACAAATTATTCACCTTAATCCTAAATCTGGTAAATGGGGACCTGATTATAGCCGAAATCAGAGACATATTTCTTTTGCTATTGCTTATAGTGTATGGGAACATTGGAAAATAGCACATGATTTAAATTTTCTATGTAATTATGGAGCTGAGCTATTCCTATCAATTGCCCAGTTTGGGGCTAGTCTATCCTATTTTGATCCAAAAGACCAAAAATACCATACCAGAGGATTAATGGGACCAGATGAGTTTCATGAAAAGCTTCCAGGGTCAATTGAAGCTGGTTTTAAAGATAATGTCTATACCAATATAATGATTGTTTGGACCTTGCAAAGGGCACTGGAGATGCTATCATCTATACTCTCTCTAAAACTAAAAGAAGAGTTGCTTAAAAAATTAAAAATAAATCAAGATGAACTAAAAGTTTGGACAGAAATTACCAGAAAGATGAATTTGATAATAAATGAAGAAGGAATTATTAGTCAGTTTGATGGCTATTTTTCTCTACCAGAACTGAACTGGAAGGCTTATAAAAAGAAATATGGTAACATTCAGAGAATGGATCGGATCTTAAAAGCAGAGGGTAAATCTCCCAATGATTATAAAGTAGCAAAGCAGGCTGACACTCTTATGTTGCCTTATTTATTTTCTCTATCAGAACTAGAAGATATTTTTCATCAATTGGGATACAGATTTGATAAAGAGATTTTAAGAAAAAATTATGACTATTATGTTCAGAGAACCTCTCATGGCTCTACCCTCAGTAAAGTGGTGCATTGCTATTTAGCAGATATTTTAGGGCAGTCCAAACAATCCTGGAAATGGTATTGTGAGGTGCTAAACTCCGATATCAATGATATTCAAGGTGGAACCACACCGGAAGGAATACATACCGGAGTAATGGGTGGTTCCATAAATATTGCTCTGAAAAGATATGCCGGTGTAGATGTAATTAATGGTATAATAAACATAGATCCTGACCTTCCTAAAAAATGGAAACGTATAAAATTTAAGATAAAATACAAAGGTATCTGGTATTCCCTGGAAATAGAAAAACATAAAATTAATGTTACCCTTTCCGCTACTAAAGCAGTATCGGATAATTATCAGGAAAAAATTAATATACGCCACCAAGAACACCTGTTGGATATGAATAAAACATATACCTTTTATCTTAAATAGATGGAGAGATAAATGACCAAAAAACAAATTCTTATTATAGACGGAGATGTTATGCAAGCAGAGAGACTAAAAAGGAATCTGGAATTAGAAAATTATATTGTTGATGTGGTGTACCAAGGTGTGGAAGCAATAGTGACTTTGAAAAGAAAATGGGTTGATTTGATTATCTCTTCCATAACATTGCAGGGAACTATGAATGGTATTCAATTATTACAGGAGATAAAAAAACATAAGGAATTTAGCAAGATTCCTGTTATTATTATAAGCAGTAAAATTAATCTGGAAAAAACTACCTATGATATTGGAGCAAATCTATTTATAGAAAAACCATATGATATTTTGGAATTAGTGAAAAAAATCAAAGATATCTTCCCTGAATAATAATGATATTGAAATATATATTTAATAATAATATTTTTGAGGTACCGAAATGACCAATACTCATTCTTTTAATCTGCAAAGATTGGCAGAGCGATTAAAACAGATAAAAGCAAAAGATATTATGACCGAAGATGTTGTTACCGTAAAAAAAGATGATACCCTCGCTGATGTTGCTGAATTAATGATTGGTAAAAGGATCAGCGGTTTTCCGGTTTTAGAAAATGATGAAATAATTGGTATAATAACAGCAAATGACCTTTTTTTGGTAATGGATATGATAAAGACCGGAGAAGTGTTAGAAAACAATAGCACTGATTATTCCCAACCCAAGGTAGGCTTTGCCATGTCTACAGAAATTATTACCGTGAGCCCTGAAGGAAATCTTGATGAAATTATCGCCTTAATGAAATATAGAAACATACACACTCTACCGGTAATCAGCCAGAATAAACTGGTGGGAGTAATCGGTCGTCGAGACATATTTAAAAGCTTTTACTGCGCAATTCGAGATTTAATGTTATAATAAACCGGTTTTTTTATTGAATTCAGCAATAAGTTCATCAATCCTATCAACCTGATTACGAATATCAACCCAATAATGCTCATAATCATACCACTGAGCATTCAATTCTTCTAAATCCTTACCCTGCTGTTCTATCCAAGTAAAATATTTTAAATTATGAATCCTTTTTCGATCATAATAGGTTAACTCCTGTAGATAATCGGTAGTTAAGGCCATTAGATTACGATGGTAGTCAATAGCGGCATCCTGGTTATCATAGGGACCGAACTGTTCTTGTAGCTCCTTTAATCTGGAACCATAGAGCTCCATGGAATCGGTAAATACGGTAAATACAATGTCTTTTTCGGTAAGTTCGTAGTATTTAGCAAACTTAATAGCCATAATTAAATTAGCCACGCTGGAAATTCCCAGTAATGGCAATTGGTCAATTATGTCATCTTCTATCTTCAACTCCTTTAAATAATCCCTTCCGGCAGGTTCATTAAACAACCGGATGATCCCCATAGCATTGTTATCATCAACGGCAATGACCAGGTCGGTATTCTTTACATTATGAATCCAGGGTACATGCTTATCGCCAATACCTTCCAGACGGTGAGCACCAAATCCATTTACTAAGAGAGTCGGGCATTGTAAAGCCTCTCCGGCAGCAATTTTGCTATTGGGAAATATCTCTTTTAAATAATCTCCGCAGCCTATAGTACCTGCAGAACCTGTAGTTAATACTATGCCTCTAAATCTTTCCCTGGAATTCATAAACTGGTCCAATACCTCTTTAATCGCTTGTCCGGTAACTTCATAATGCCAGAGGTAGTTACCAAATTCTTCAAACTGGTTAAATACCACCACATTATCCCTGGTATTTTTTAATTCCCAGGACTTGTCAAAGATCTCTTTCACATTACTTTCTGAACCTGGTGTACCAATCACCTCTCCTGCTACCTGTGATAGCCATTCAAAACGTTCTTTACTCATTCCTTCCGGCAGAATGGCAATCGATTCACAGGATAATAAGTCTGCATTATAGGCTCCACCTCGACAGTAATTACCAGTAGAAGGCCAAACTGCTTTATCTTTAGTTGGATCAAATTGTCCAGTTATCAATCGTGGAACCAAACATCCAAAGGTAGCTCCTACTTTATGCGATCCAGTTGGAAACCACTTGCCCACCAATCCAATTATCCGCGCTGGAATACCGGTTAATTGTGATGGTAATTCTAAAACATTGACACCACCAAAAAGTCCACCAACTTTTACCGGTTGATTCTTCCAGGTAATGCGAAATAAATTGTAAGAGTCAATATCCCATAAAGCAACCTTTTTTAGTTTTTCTATGATACCTTCAGGAATAAGCTCTGGATTTTTCATCTGCTTAAAAGTGGGAATAATAATATTCTTTTCCTTAGCTCTTTTAATTGTTCTTCTCAGTTGTTCTTCATTTATGGTTAAATCAATCATGTTCAAACTCCTTTATCAATAATAGACAGTTAACTTCTGTTCTAATCATCTCCGAACCAGAGAGTAATTTCCCGTCTTGCTTCTTCTACTGATTCAGAGGCATGGACTAAATTGTATAAGACCCTTTTTTCTGGTGTAGAGCAATCGGGAGAATCTGCAGAAAAATCACCCCTGATAGATCCCAATTCCGCAAAAAGAGGAACTGTGCCTCCTACAATTTTTCTGGTTACCTCAACTGCATGGTTACCGCTTAAGATAAGGGCTACCACAGGACTAGCAGTTAAATGCTGAATTAACCATTCTCTTATTATTTGACCAATTTCCAGGGCATCTTTGGTACCCAGATCTTTCCTTAAATCTAAATTATATTTCTTATAAGTATCTATGGTTTTGCTCCCCACATTTCTAATCCAGTCTTGCTTATCTGGATAATGCTTTTCTATTATTTCCCTAGCAGGCTGTATTATTTTCATTTTCTCTAAATTTAAACCTACTCTTTCCAATCGAGATATAATCTCACCCACCTGAGCTCTTTTTATAGCCTCAGGTTTGATTAAAACCAATGTTTTTTCCATACCAGCATCCCTTCTATAAATAAACTTACCCCTATCATAAATTTACTGTTAATATATATTTCAAGTATAACTGAAAATGATAAATTTTATAGGTTTTCAGTAGTCAGTTTTTTTCAGTTTAAATAATAAACGTTATTATAATCATATTAATTTTAGCTTGAAACGCTTAACCTGATACCCTGATAAGGAATAACCTTAATCATCTTTTAAATGGTTAAATAAATATTATTATATTCGACTTAATCTTTTCATAGTATCCTTTAGAACTTCGTACGCTTTTTTATATTCTACAAAATACTGGTCATAAATCTTTTTCACCTTCTCATCAGGATATATGAGATTATTGAACTGTACCCAATCTTTTATCTTCTGATAAGAGTTTAAAACCCCTGTACCAACTCCAGCTAGCAAGGCATCTCCATAGGGTGCCTCTACATCTTGCTTGAGAGTTTTAATAGGAAATCCGGTTACATCTGAAAACATCTTAAGCCAAAGAGGTGATTTAGTAGCCCCACCGACCATTATGCAATCCTCTGCCAGCTCTAATCCACTTTCTAAACCAGCTTCAATGTTATGTCTTAAAGAAAGGGCAACTCCTTCCAGAATTGCACGGTAGATATGGTTCCTGGTATGATATAAGGTTAAACCAATTATAGTTCCTTTAGCATCAGGGTCCCAGATGGGTGAACGCTCACCCATAAAATATGGTAATAATAAGAGCCCTTCTGAACCGGGAGTAATTTTCTCAGCTTCTTTATCCATAAGCTGATATGCTGAGATATTCAATTCTTTTTCGGCAGACATCTCCTTTTCTCCGAATTGATCCCGAAACCATCTGACAATACCTCCGGCGGTTGCAGCTCCCCCAAAAGTATAAATCATCTCATCGTCATAAGCTACATAGGGAAAACTAACTAATTTTGGAGATAGGTGCTGTCCTTTATGTACCACTCCCCAGCATATGGAAGTACCAGCCATAGCTACATGGCTTTTTTCTTCAAGGACTCCAGCACTTAAAGAAGCTACCGGCGCATCTATTCCACCAGCAATTACCGGTGTTCCTTCTAGTAAACCACATAACTGCGAAGCTCCTCGGGAAACTTTGCCAATAATATCAGCAGATTTTACTATCTGTTGGGGCAACATTGACTTGGGAATACCAAGTATATTACACATTTCCTCAGACCAGATTCTCTTTTTTATATCAAATATCCCACCAATATTTCCTGCTGAAGAAAAATCTATAATATTCTCTCCAGTCAATTTATATATGACATAATCCTTGGGAGTTATAAATTGAAAGATTTTTTTCCAGTTATCTGGCTCATTATTCCTAATCCACATCATCTTAGTAAATCCATAATAGGAATCGACATAATTTCCGGTGATATTAAAGATTTTGTTTTTATCCACATTATCCTTTACCCACTGAACTTCTTCAGTTGCACGTCGATCCATCCAGATAAGACAGGGTCTTATAGGCTCTATCGCCTCATTAACCGGTATACCAGAACCACCGTATAATCCACTCAAGGCAATCCCGGCAATCCCGGCTGGTTTTACTCTGGACTTCTCTAAAGTCTTACTTATAGTCTCAAAGGTTGCCTTTACCCATACATCAGGCCATTGCTCAGCCCAGGTCGGTTTCGGTTTGAGGACATCGTACTCTGAAAATGCTGATGAAATTATCTGGCCATCAGGATTCACCATTACTGTTTTAGTACCCTGTGTACCAATATCAGTTCCCAACAGAAACTGGCTTGACATCTTTTATCTCCTTTTCTGTCCATATTTTTCTGTATAATTTTTATGAAGTGTTTTCACTATATCTCCTGGAATAATTTGTGGTTCTCCCAGAATTTTAGCCATAATTATAACTTTGGCCGCTTCTTCTAAAAAGATAGCTGCCTGCAAGGATTCTTTAATATCTTTCCCAATAGTAAACGGACCGTGATTTTTCATAATTATGGCTTTGGAATTTCCTATTTTGTTTATAATTTCTTTACCAATCTCTTCTTCTCCAATTAATACCAGTTCACCGAGTGGTATCTTGCCTCCAAAAAAATCAGCCATAGCAGTAAGATAGACAGGGATTTCCATACCAACAGTTGCAAAGGCACTGGCATAAGTAGAATGAGTATGGATTACTGAATTTACCTCAGGCATATGTTTATATACATAAAGATGGGTAGCCAAATCTACTGAGGGTTTCAAGGATCCTTCAATGATATTACCGTTTAAATCAACTACTACTAAATTGGAAGGTGATAAGTCTTTATAAGATACTCCACTGGGTTTAATAACAACAAAATCAGTTTCTGAATCTCGCGCACTTACATTTCCGGAAGTCCACATCACCAATTTGTTATCCCATAGATTGATATGAGCTTCATATACTGCTTTTTTTAAACTTTCCAGCATATTTTATTCATCTCCCTCCCCAGCATATAGATTATTCTTTTCCAAATAAAATTTCTATTTTTGATTACTCCAGATTAGAAATTACATATGTGCAATTCTCTTCAATTTAATTTATTTAGTTCTGCTCAGCTCTGGTGAAACCGAAGCACATGAACTTCTGATTATAAGTTCAGGCTGATAGATAAATGATGGTTTATCCTCTTTGCCTTCAATCATATCTACAATCATACGTGCAACTCGTTTACCCATCTCATCTTTTGGGTGGTTTATGGTGGTTAATTTAACTTCAGTTGCTACCGCCAAATTTGAATTGTCATATCCCACTACCGAAATATCAACAGGTATTTTCAGGTTACTACGGCGTATAGCTTCAATAACCTGAATAGTTATCTGATCATTATAGCATACGATAGCGGTAGGACGGTTCTTTTTTCTCAATAAATTCATGGAAAAGTGGAAGGGATAAGAAAACAACTGTTCAGTATTATAGTTACCTAAATACTCATTATTAATAGAAATATTATATTCCTTTAAAGCAGATAGGAATCCCCTCTGTCTTCTTACTCCCTGTAAATCATCAGAGAGAAATATACCGGCAATATTCCTATGGCCTAATTCTAATAAATATTTAGTGGCAAGATAACCGCCTTTTTCATCATCCATTATTATATAAGCAGAATCAAGATCAGGGTAAGTTGCATGCAGAAAGATGCATGGTACACCACGTTGCTCCAGCTCCTGAAAGTACTTCAAATTTACATTAGGTCTAGCACTTTTCGTTGGTTCCACAATCAATCCTGAGATATCCTGTTCCAATAATCTCTTCATGCATTCTTCTTCCCTTTGTTTATCATTACCCGTACTGGCTATACTGAAGGAAAACCCTGATTCACATAGGATTTCTTCAATACCCCTGATGATGTATGGAAAAATATAATTGGAAATATAGGTAGTTAACACCGCTATTCTTCTCTCTTTCTTGCTCCCCCGATAAGCACAAAAAGTACCTTTACCCTGTTCTTTATATATCAATCCTTCATTTTCCAGTTCACTAAAAGCATGGCGTACGGTGTGCCTGCTTATCTTAAATTGCCGGATAAGTTCACTTTCGGAAGGTAATTTTTGTTTGGGTAAAACGCCTCCACTTTGAATCATATCCTTTAGATATTCTTTTAGTTGATAATATTTTGGTATAAATTGATCATTTCTCTCCATAAGTGTACTACTCCACTACTCAACACGAATTAAGGTTAACTTAAACAGTACCTTCATAGCATATTTATCTAAATGGATTTTCTTTTTTATAAAGTAGATATTCAGGCTGATTATAAGAAATATCCTCAATTTGCAACATCTTCATAGCTTCAAATAAAATTTTACCAGTATGCTTGAATGCTACTGCAGTATGATGAGGAAATCTTTTTTCAATAAGTATATGTCGATAAAATCTAGCCATCTCTTTTACCGCAAATACAGCAATGCAACCAAAAGATTTTGGATTTATGTCCAGAACTTCTCCTTCAGCTAGGTAACTTTTTAGTTCACAACTGGCAGTCCCCTGTAATCTAAAGAGAGTAATTCTTCCTGGTCTTATTGTTCCTTCCAGAGTCCCCCTGGTTATATCAGGCTCTTTATCCTTCTCCAGTAACCTGTGCATTATTAATTGATATTTTAATTCAGCATCCTTTAAAAAACAAGAAGGGGCATTGCCACAGTGAAATCCCATAAATAAATCATTTAATCTGTAGTCTTTTACTTGATCCTTATTTTCTTCATAAATATCTTTAGGTACAGTATTATTTATATCTAATAAAGCTGGCGGTAACTTAGTAGCAACAGTAATGATATATTCACTTAAGGCACCATATATATCAGTCTCACAAGCTATTGGTATTCCTCTGGAAGCAAACCGAGAATTAACATAACAGGGCACGAATCCAAATTGGGTCTGGAAAGCTGGCCAGCACTTATTGGCAAATGCCACAAATTTAGATGCACCAATATTATGCTCCAGCCAATCTTTTAAAGTAAGTTCATACTGTGCTAATTTAAAAAGCAATTCGGGATATTTATTCCCTTTATTTAATTCCTCTTCCATTTCCTGAATAATTGCAGGTATCCTAGAATCATCTTTGTGCTTATTAAAAGCCTCAAAAAGATCTAATTCTGAATTTTCCATTACCTCTATTCCTAACTTATAGAGAGGTTTTATGGGTGCATTACAAGCTAAAAAATCATAAGGCCTGGGACCAAAACTAATTATTTTTAGTTTTTTTAGGCTAAGGATTATTCGAGCAATATTTTCAAAGTCTGAAATCATATCAGCAACATCACTAGCTAAACCAACAGGATACTCAGGAACATATAGATATATTTCTCTGAGTCCCATATTGTAAGAGGCACTTAACATACCACAAAAGGCATCACCACGACCTCCTATCAAATTCTCTCCAGTCTCTTCTGCTGCTGCAACAAACATAACAGGTTTTGCAAATTTCTGAGCCAGCATTGTTTCTGGCCCCTCAGGTCCGAAATTGCCAAGATAAATTACCAATGCATTAATATTTTTCTCTTTTAATTCAGTTAAAACAGCCAGGACATCCCTTTCGTTCTCTACCGCTTTTTCAATACCGGTAATGCTTATATTTTTATTTTGGCATGCTTTTAGGAGCAAATTTTTTCTATTGCGACTGAGTTCAATGGGGAAACAATCACGACTTACTGCAACCACCGCTAATTTAACTTCAGAAAAATTAACCATTATCGTCCTCCTTAATATATTTTATTTGTAGTATTTTCGAAAACTGTTTACACCTTAGAGTAAATTCATCTGAAAAAATAAATTCTCAAAACCACAATACTTTTAACTCCCTTTTCTTCTCTTTGACAGGGTATGAATAATAATTGATACTATAATTAAAATACCGCAAACAAATTGTGTCCAGAAACCAGATAATCCTGCCGCAACAATTCCTGCTTCCAGTGAACCAATAATAAAAGCCCCAATAAAAGTACCCTCAATACTTGCTTCACCGCCAAACATAGAAGTACCGCCAACAAAAACAGCAGCCATTACCATCATTAAGTATCCTTCTCCCATGGTAGGCCACCAGGTTCTCATCCGATAACAGCTGACTATTCCGGCAAATGAGGCCACAACTGACATTAAGATAAATACCATGGTCTTCATTCTGTTAACATTTACTCCCATCATCCTGGCAGCTTCCTGGTTATCTCCTATAAATAATGCCTGTTCACCAAATTTATGCCTTAAAAGCAAAAAATAGAAAAATATTGCTAATCCCAAAAGCCAAATTGCCTGGACTGGTATAACCCATAACCTCTCTGCAAATATTTTATAGGAAGAAGTAGTATCCAGAGCAACTCTTTTAGCTAAACCACTAGAGATGATATTACTAAAACCTCTAATTAAAAACTGCATTCCCAGGGTAGCTACAATAGAAGGAATGCCTATCAAGGTAATTAATGAACCGTTAATAAATCCTACTATTGCTCCTGATAAAAGACCAACTAGAAAGGCTAAAATAACACTATTAGTAGCCTCAAATGTGACAGCAAAAATATATCCGGAAAGAGCCATGACAGAAGGAAAGGAGAGGTCAATCTCGCCCATAGCCAGAACAAATGTTAAACCAAGAGCCATAAAACCCATTATAGGAACTGTAGATAAGAAAGCTTGATATATCCTACCTTTTAAGAAAACCTCGGGACTGGTAATCATAAATAAACCAAAAATACTGATAGCCATTATTATTAAAGCTATCTGTGACTTATACCTGGTAGTACTCTTTGCTTTGGAATTATTATATAAATTGTTCATCTTACAATTTCCTTCCACTCTGGCTGACAGGTTTACCCTGTTCAGTATGTCTAATCATTTCCTCACTTAATTCATGCAAAGATATTTCTTTACGTTGATAAGTACCAACAATTTTCCCCCTATCAATTAACACAAAGCGGTCTGAAACAGGATAAATATTGGCAATATTATGAGATATATAAATACAGGATTTTCCTTTATTCTTTATATCCTGAATAAACTTCAGGACTTTGTTTACTTCTTGCAATGATAAAGCCATAGTTGGTTCATCAAGAATAACAAGATCTGCCTCAAAGTACATTGCTCTGGAGATTGCAACTCCTTCTCTTTCACCACCAGATAAAGTTCTTATAGCTGAATCAGCATCAGCTCCTATACCCCTAAAACCCATAAAAACACGCATTATTTTATTTGTCTCTTCTTTTTCTTTTCTTATATCAATAAAGCCTAATTTATTGGTAATTTGCCTGCCAATAAAAATGTTTCTCCATAAGGTCTGTTTTTCAGCTAACGCTTTTTCCTGATATACAGTCTCCACACCCAGACTGTGAGCAATTTTCACTGAATACCTTCTGGGATTAATTTTTATCCCCTTAATATACATCTCACCTTTATCAAAAGAGTGTACTCCAGAAATAATTTTAATTAAGGTTGATTTTCCTGCACCATTGTCCCCCAAAAGGCCTACTACTTCATTATAGCCAACCTTAAAATCAATACCTTTTAGAGCAACAACTCCATCAAAAGATTTATAAATATTTTTCATTTCAAGTAATTTTTCCATTTGTTTGCCACTCCTTCCTTTGACCCGATAGAGTTATCCTATTTGTTATCTTGCAGGAAGATCTTCCTTCTTCCTGCAAGATATTATCTAAAATTAGTTACCTTATTCCTTTATCAGCTAATGGAGCTACTATATCAATGTTGTCCTTACTGATTAGGCCACCACCAGTATCAATATGCAGTCCTGAGAAGCCATACATCTTAGTTAAATAGATTTGCATAACTGGCAGAAAGCCCTGTAAGAATGGTTGTTGATCTAATACTAAATCAGTATAACCGGTTTTTATGCTTTCTACCACTGGCGCGGATAAGTCGAAGCCAGCTCCAAAAATATCATCAGGGCCTAAGCCGGCTGTCTCAAAATAAACCCGTTGTGAAGAGGTTAAATTCCCATGGTCAGTTACTACTACTTTACAATCGGGATTAGCCTGTAAATAACCGGCAATTACCGGTATACCAGTAGCAGCATCTTTATCCACCTCAGCTGAGATTTCTATATAATCAACCTTCACTCCTATCTCTTCGAAAGCATCAATAACGCCTTTGGTCCTCAATCCTCGGGTTGGTTGTGATAATAAACCCCAAACAAGTGCCCTATCCCCTTCTTTTAAGCCAGCCCTTGGAATGGTGCCTGTACCGAGAGTATATCCAGATTCATAAAGTTCCTGACCCACATATCCAAATCCATTTGCAGCATAGGCTTTCTCTAGTTCAGGTAAGGTAGTGTTCTGGCTAGTAACAATAATTCCCTGCTTCTGTGCTTCTTCCACAA
The DNA here is from genome assembly GCA_964433555.1 of uncultured Atribacterota bacterium. GTDB lineage: Bacteria > Atribacterota > Phoenicimicrobiia > Phoenicimicrobiales > Stramentimicrobiaceae > Stramentimicrobium. The sequence goes on from CAYSRG010000006.1 coordinate 18,783, forward strand.
ATGGTCGATAGGCTTCATCTCCAGGATGTCCCATAATAGCAATTCCATCAGGATTAGCTGCTACAGCCTGTTGAAATTGGTCTACCATCTTTTCTGGACTCCAGTCAGACCACACATATCTTATTTCCACCTTATCCCCTAATATTTCAGCAGCTGCTACCGCACCGTTGTAAACAACAGTGCCAAAGGTGCATCCTGGGGAACCACCCGGGAAAAAGTAAATCACTATAGTTCCCTCAGTTTGTTGTGCTATTACAGGTAAGTTTAAAAAAACTGCACTAACCAACACCAGTAATACTAAAAAGTAAATTTTCCTTAACATTTTTTTCTCCTTCTTATATAAAATATTTTTTGCAACAAAACAAATTTTCATCTTGCTTTAATAAGCACTCTATTAGATAAGCTTTTCACCTCCTTTCCCAGTAAAATTACCCACATCTTGAGCAGATATTTTCTGATTAAACTATTGTCCGATTGAAATTCTGATTACATTCCATGACAGTCTTGGCAATAAAGCCTTCAGAATTCCTTCTTCTATAACAGAATCGTTCTTTATTTCAGGTATAACTCTAAATGGGTAATCTTTTGAGTTTACTTCTTTTATATCATCATTCTGATAAACAATATGTTCAATAATCCTAAATTCTCCAAAACCTTTTATATGATAATTAGCGATCATGTTTTCCTTCATATCCTTGTTCACAGCAAATATTGCTATTTCATTTTTGTTGTCACTCAAAACAGCAACGGTATCTAAAATAGGCACATCGGAAAAATCTCTGCTATCATATCTAGGAGTTTCCAGGAGAGGATTCAATACTATTCCCCTACCATAAAGTGAGGTATGCAGATATGGATAAAAAATTGTCTGCCGCCAGGCCATTCCGTTATTTTCAGTCATAATCGGGGCAATGACATTAACCAGTTGTGCCAGGCAGGCTATTTTTACTCTATCTGAATTTTTTAATAGGGTAATCAATAAGCTTCCCACAAGTAAGGCATCTTCTATGTTGTAAATATCTTCTAATTGCGGAGGAGCAATAGACCAGGGTGTTATTTTTTTATCCTGCTCTCTGGAATGGTACCAGACATTCCACTCATCAAAAGAAAGATTAATAATTTTATTACTTCTTTTCTTAGCTTTAATGTAATCACAGGTTGCAATTATCGATTTAATAAATGCATCCATATCAAGTGATTTTGCTAAATAGTTAGGGGTATCGTTTTCAGGATTTCCATAATAACTATGGAGAGAAATATAATCTACATTTTCATAGGTATGTTCCAGTACAGTAGATTCCCATTTTGGATAGGTATCCATAAATTTATGGGAACTCCCACAGGCTACTAATTTGATGGTAGGGTCAACCAACTTTATTACCTTAGCAGTTTCACATGCTAAACGACCATATTCTTCTGCAGTCTTGTGGCCAATTTGCCAGAGGCCATCCATTTCATTGCCCAAACACCAGGTCTTTATTCCATGAGGTTCTCGATAACCATCTCTTACTCGCAAATCACTATAATAAGTTCCACCTGGGTGATTACAGTACTCAATTAAATTTCTGGCTTCATCAACCCCTCTTGTGCCCAAATTAACTGCCAGTATTATTTCTGAGTTGACTCTTTTTGACCATTCTACAAACTCGTTGATTCCTACTTGATTGGTTTCAATAGTTCTCCAGGCAAGTTCTAATTTCCTCTTTCTTTCATTCTTGGGTCCAATACCATCCTCCCAATTGTACCCTGACACAAAGTTTCCACCTGGATACCTGATAATGGGTACCTTCAATTCTTTTACCAAATCTATTACATCTTTACGAAAACCAAGTTCATCAGCTTTGGGGTGATCTGGTTCATATATGCCACCATAAATTGCCCGTCCCAAATGTTTAATAAAGGAGCCATATATTCGATTATCGAGCTCAGCAATTTTGTATTCTTTGTCAATTACACACTTAGCTTCCTTCATTATTAAGCCTAAAAACCCTCCTATTGTTAATCTGGGACCGGGAATCCAAAATTTGGAGTCCCATCTTCATTCCAATTAAATACCTGGGCACGGGTGTGTCGATTTGGATCATAAAGAGGATCTCCAACTATATACTTATAGTTTCTGGCATGATATACTAACACATCTTTACTATTGTCTTCCGAAATAGTAAAACTATTATGTCCTGGTCCATACTGACCATTTTCCTCGTTAGTCTTAAAGGCTGGTTCGGGAGATTTATTCCATGAGTTCGAATTTAATAGATTTGCCTTATCAGAAGCAGTTATAATCCCTATACAATAATTTGAATCAGTTGCACTAGCAGAGTAGCTAATAAATATTTTATTGTTTCTCTTTATTATAGCAGGTCCTTCATTAACCCAAAATCCTATTTTCTCCCAGCTATATTCCGGGGTAGCAATCATTACCGGTTTGCTTTTGATAGTCCATGGATTTTCCATCTCCGCAATATATAAATTGGAGGGATTGTGTAACTCATGTGTTTTTTGTGCCCATACAAAATACCTCATCCCGTCATGTACAAAGGTTGTTGCATCTAAAGAAAAATTGGAAAAAGAGAAGTCGTCCTCTGCTGACTTTTTCATCATACCCTTTTCCTGCCAATTGCCAGTCACCGGGTTTTCATCAGCACACTCCAATACATATGGTCGAATTCCCCATATATCTCCTTCAAATCCCCCGGCAGCAAAGTATATAAACCATTTTCCTTCAATGTAATGGATTTCTGGAGCCCAGATATGGACCGACATTTCTCCAGAATTATGCTTCCTCCAGATTGTTGCTCCATCTACTAAACCAATATCCTGTATAGTTTTTGCCCTTCTTATTTCTATGCGATCATATTCCGGGACAGAAGCAGTAAAATAATAGTAACTATCTGAATGTTTATAAATCCACGGATCTGCACGCTGTTTGATTATTGGATTCTTATACTCAACATTTTTCAAAGCAGGATTCTCTCCTTTCTGATATTCTCTAGAATCAAATTGTGCACAATAGAGAAATTCAGTAAACACAAGCGAGACCAATAATATTGATATCAATAAAAATCTGAACATTTTCATTTTAGATAAATTATTATAATTATTATAATTATACCTATCTTGGGAGAGAACATGCCATATAATTACTGTTTAACGCCCCCAGCTGTCAAACCTTCAATAAATGCCTTTTGATTCATAAAAAAGAGCACAGCAACTGGGATTACCGAAATAACTGCACCGGGCATAATCATATCATAAGAATTTCCATAGGGAGTAAGAAGCGACATAAGACCAATCGGTAAAGTCAGTTTATCAGAAGACCTTAACACAACCAAAGGCCATACAAAAGTATTCCAGCTTGTTAAAGCCATTAGTATAGTCATTGCACCGAAAGCTGGTTTCATTAGTGGAACAACTATTTTAAAAAATATCCTGAATTCACCACAACCGTCAACCCGAGCAGCCTCTATTAAATCTCTTGGAATTCCCATAGCATACTGCCTGAAAAAGAAAATCGCAAATGGTGAAACTGCAAATGGTAAAACAACACCCAGATAGGTATTCATCAGTTTCAATTCAATCATCAATCTATATAGCGGAAGTAATAATATTTCTAACGGAACCATCATCACCAGCAATACCAGCAAAAAAAGAAATCTTCTCCCTCGAAACTTATAAACAGCAAGTCCGTAACCAACCAAAGATGAAAAAAATACTGAAAATGAGGTATAAATCGCCGTAATAATCAGGCTGTTTTTAAACCAGCTTAGATATCTATTATCTTCAAAAAATAATATCCTATAATTATTTAAAGTCATGATATCAAAATCTATTTCTAAGGTAAGCCCTTTTCGGAGCATTTCCTGACCTGGCTTAAATGAAGTAATTACCATGAAAAAAAATGGAGCTAGATAAAGTAAGCAAATAAAAACTAATACTGCCAATGATAGGTAAAATCCAGTTTTATTTTGCCTTGTCCTATTCTGATATTTATATTCCATTATTCTAGCTCTCTTTAAAAAATCCAAATATCTTTAACTGAATAAGATTAACTGTCATAATGATTATGAGCAAGGTAATGCCAATAGCTGAGGCAAAACCAAAATTATTATAATTAAATCCAGTTTGATAGATATAAGCTACCAGGGTTAAACCAATATCTCCCGGAGACCTGGAAGTCCAGTAAGCAAAGCTTTCTGCAAACATAGAAAATCCACCGAATACACTGATTGTGGTGACAAAAATAATAACCGGTTTCAATGACGGTACAGTTATATGAAAAAATTTCTGTAAACCATTTGCTCCATCAATATCTGCTGATTCATACAATTCGTTAGGAATTCCCTGAAGACCAGCTAGAAAGTATATTATATTAACCCCAGTCCATCTCCACACACATAAGACAACCATTGCCAGCATACCAGTCCATTTTCCCTGCAACCAAACTGCTGGCTCCAATCCAAACCAGCCAATAATATTATTAAATAATGCAGTGGGCTGAGTACCAAAAGCAAACCTGAAAAACATGCCACCTACTATTACTGAAGTTAGAGCAGGCATGAACAATGTTGACCTGAACATATTACGTCCCGGTAAATTTTTATTATTTAATAATACTGCCAAAACTAATGGAAGAGGAATTAATATAGCTATTGTAAGAAATGTATAGGTGAAACTTACTCTTAAAGCATTGTAATAATGAGGATTCAATAAATTCCTGTAATTTTTAAATCCGACGAAGGTTACATCTCTAAATCCTGCTATATCCTGAAAACTCATGATTATAGCAGAAATAATTGGATATAAAAAAAATAATAAAAAGGTAATTATAAAAGGTAAAACAAAAATATAAGGAATTACTGTTAAAGAATTTATGGTATTATGGGTTTTCTTAATCATATGCATTTAAACCACCAGACGTTCATAGAATTAAAAATCATGAACTCCTTTTATGTGCAGGGTTATAAACATCCCTGCACATAAAAGGCAACAGTCAAAATTGTTAGAGATTTAACTGTTCTTTTATTGCATAGCACGTAGTTCATCCGCAATTTGTTTTAATACTTCTTCAGGGGTTGCAGTCTGTTGGGCAATTGTCCTATAGGAAGCCTCTGATTTAAGTAAATTAATTGCAGCTGGATAAATTTCAGTAATTACAGTTGGATTAATTTCATCCCTAACCTCTAAAAGCACATCGAAAAGATCAATCCCATTTACAAAGTAATCTGTAAATACATTTGGCTCGGACATTTCTGGAGCATCCCAAACATCCCATCTCAATGGATCAAATCCAAGTACTGTATAGGTCTTGATAGTACCTTCTTCAGATAATTTTGCAGCCGCTAAAAATTCTTTCGCTAATTCCTGGTGTTTGCATTGATTGGTAATAGAAGTACCGGTTCCGCCCATACCTGCAGACCTTGTTCCTCCTTCTGTCCAGGCAGGTGCAGGTGCAACAAGTATTTTCCCTTTCAAATCAGGCATGTAATCAGTAAACCTATTTAAATACCAAAATGGCATTTGAACTGATGCTGCTCCACTATTATTCATAAAAGCCCAGAATTCTTCAGAGTGTGTATATCCACCCGGACAGGAAACTGCAATTTTATCTACATTTACCCAATCTGACAGGGTTTGTAAGATATCAATATTTGTTGGATTATCAAGAATAACCTCTCCGTCTGAACTAAATATATCAGAACCAGCTTTGATTATTTCCTGATAAAGGGTCCAGTGTTCGGTAACCTCTACTACAGTAAAAGGTATACCTGTTTCTTCTACCACTTTTTTCCCAGCTTCTTCATAATCTGCAATTGTTTTAATATCTTCAACATTGACCCCTGCCTTATCAAGTATTTCAGTATTGTAATACATAACTGTTGCGCCAACATGATAATCAATGCCATAATATATCCCATCTTTGGCATAACTTTCAAATCTTCCCATAATCAATTTGTCTTCCAGGGGTTCGATGATATCATTTAAAGGTACTAGAGCAGGTTTGGTTCCTTTTAGATAATTAGCATACATGCTTATTTCAATATCTGCAAGATCAGGAGCTCCTATTCCTGATTGTAAGGCGATCAGGAGATTGTTATGCATATCTTCATATGGATACACAGTACCCTCCAGCTTGAGCTGTCTATCCAGATTTTCTTTGTTCCAGGTTTCAACAGCATCTTCTAAAAACCTTTTATGACTCTCCTGGAATGTCCAGAATGTTAATTTTGTAACTTCTCCACTCTGGCAAAAAACACCACTACTTGTCAAGCAAACCAAGAAAACTATAAATGTTGCTAATATCAGAAAACGTTTCATTTTTTTCTCTCCTTCTATTTATATTTATTTTTCTTTTAAAAGCAATTCATCTACATTTTTACTATCACTTTCACCTCCTATCATTATGATTTCTGCTTCCATAAAACTCAGAAATCATTAGAGAAACATAAGATTCTATTTTCCTTTCTGGATACCTCATCATTTGAGAGATTATATACTAATACCATTAGACCTCCTGTGGGTTATAAAGCTCTGCTGAAAACCTTGATCTACAAAAACATGAAAAATATCTCCTATTTTTCTGATTTGGTAAGGGAATTAAGGATTATCCTGATCTGACTATAATCTTCGGCTTTTTCAGCTGATACGGGTAATGATTTTTTTTAGAAGGTGAGAAATGCTCTGGTTGATCAGTTCATTAGGTTGGGTTAAATTAAGGGTGCTTATCACGCCTTTGATCATATAAATATCCCGGTCAAGCAAGGTGAAAGAGAACAACCTCAAGATTTCTGTTAGATGCCTATTCAAGAAGAATGGAATAGAAAAACGCTTTATCTGAATTACCCATCATAGAAGGAACCAGTCCGGTTAATGTAGAAGACAGTCGGGTGATAATCCCTCACTATTGGTTACCTTAAATACTGCCAGAACAGGAAACAAAGATAGGATTCGCTTTGTGAAATCTTTTCTTCCAAATATATATTTTTAAAGAGCGAATTTTCTGAAAGGCTGTTTATCTATTTGTTATTTATAAATTTGCATTTTAATCCAGGATTTTTTTTGTAAGGGCTTTGTCATTATCAATATTTTCTTCTTGGCTTGACTACTTCCCAGAAATATCGTTTGGGTAGAAACTGTGATAAAAATTTATTTGATTGCTTTTATTGGTAAGATGGTTTAAGAAATAAATATATTAAAATTTTTAAAGTAAAGATAGATAATTACTAAGGACTATCTTCTGTAGGTAATAAACATTTTATTTAAGTAAACATATACGGACAACCGTACAACTATTATAATTTTCTTTTATAGTGTTGTCAATACTTTTTAAAATATTCCAATAAAAAAATAATAATTTTCTATCTGAACATTAATTTTTTACATAATAATGGAAAGGAATTTTGTTAGTTTATTATTTCAACATATTTTTATTGGATTGAAAAATGGTAAGTGGTGATATGGTGGTATACATTCTCGGGATATAAAATTGGGGAGATAAAGCCAGGTTCATTTATTGCATTGGGGAAATATTCTGTTTCCAGGCATAAACCGCCATATTTATTAAATAATACTCCTTCGGCACCCCTGATATCTTCCAGCATATTCCCGGAATAAAATTGAATTCCTGGTTTGGTAGTTGAGATTTTCATAGTTCGTCCGCTTTCTGGTTCATGAAGTATTGCAGCCAGCTTTAGTTGATGGTTTAATGATTTTAATACAAAACAATGATCATAACCACCCTGAAGTTCCATAAAATCTCTACCAATTAATTTTGTCTTAGTAAAGTCCAGGGGTGTGCCATGGACACTCTTGATTTCTCCGGTTGGAATTAAATTGTTATCAACCGGTAGGTATTCATCAGACTTAATGGTTAACTGATGATTCATAACTGTACCAGAACCTGCACCAGCCAAATTCCAATAAGTATGATTGGTTAGATTTATTATAGTGGGTTTATCAGTACGGGCAAAATATTCAATTTTTAATTCATTATCTTCATTTAAGCTATAGTGAACTTCCACTTCTAGGTTTCCAGGGTACCTTTCTTCTCCATCTGGACTGAGATAGGATAATCTTACTCCTGCTAAATTAAATTCCTCAATGGCTTCTGCCTGCCAGATTACTTTATCAAATCCTTTATTACCGCCATGAAGGTGATTTAATCCCTTCTCATTACAGGCAAGGTGGTATCTTGCTCCGTCCAGCTGGAAAATTCCACCAGCAATACGATTGGCAAAACGACCAACAGTAGCACCAAAATAATAGTTATTAGTTAAATATTGTGACAAATTATCAAATCCCAGGGTGATTTCTTTAATATCACCCTTCCTATCCGGCATCTTAAGTGAAATGAGATTACTCCCCAGAGTAATTATATTAGCAGTAATTCCACTAGAGTTTTCAATAATAAACCTTCCTACTTTTTCTCCTTCTGGAGTTGTTCCAAATAAATCTGACTTTATATTTACCATCTATTTATAGACCTTGGAATACCTTTTATTCTATATTATATAACATAATTGTTAAATTATTTATTTGGTTAAAATAATCTTTATTAAATCTCAAAAAAACTGATTTCAATTTTTAATGTCTGAATTAAGAATTTGTTAACAATTCTTCCATTTCCAGTGGTTCTAAATATTTCCCATCTTTAAAAGCCCTCATATTGCCTCCAGAAATTTCGTCAATCAAAATTAATTGCATACTATCCTTTGCTCTGCCAAATTCAAGTTTAATATCATATAGTTCTATTCCCTTGCTGGCTAATTCCTCCTTTATTATGTTCCCAATTTTTCTGGTAAGTTCTTTTAATATTCTATATTCTTCTTTAGAAAGTATTCCCAGCATCTGCAGAGTATCTTCTGTAATTAAAGGGTCATTTCTAGCATCATCTTTCAAGGTAAACTCTATTAGTTCATCTAAAGGACTACCCTCTTTAATATATTCTCCATAACGACGGAAGAAACTGCCTACCGCTCTATACCGACAGATGACCTCCAGTCCTTTCCCAAATACTGCTGCTGATTTTACCACTATAGTATTTTGCTTAAGATTAGCTTCTATATAGTGAGTGGGTATACCTTTCTTTTTTAGTATTTCGAAGAAGAAGCTGGTTAATCTTAAGGCAGCTTTTCCGGCACCCGCTATAGTTAAGCCAATGGTATTGGCACCCGGATCAAATACTCCATTTTCACCGGTTACATCATCTTTAAACTTTAATAAATAATTGCCATCTTCTAATATATATACATCTTTTGTTTTTCCTCGATAGATGAGCTTCATATGGTACTTCCTTCCTTATATTCCTTTTTAAATATATTTTATCGTAATATTTTCACCAAAGCAAACAGGGGATGGTTCTTTGTTTTTAAAACAAAGAACCATCCCCTGTTTAACTTTTCAATCTATTCTAACTATAAGTTAAAAACGTCTTCTGTTATCATGGAAATCGCGTCTACCACGGTTATCGCCAAAATCTCTTCTGGGTTTTTGTGGTCTAGCTTCATCAATCTTTAATGGCCGACCAGCAAATTCGGTATTATTCAAAGCATCCATTGCTGATTGTGCTTCTTCCGATGAAGACATTTCTACAAATCCAAAGCCTTTGCCTTCAATGATGTTAACACTATTAACAGTACCCTGATTAGCAAAAAGTTCTTCCAGTTGCTCATTAGTTACAGAATAGCTTAGATTTCCTACGTAAAGTTTACTACCTTGCATGCCTTTACCTCCTTTTTTATTTATTTTATTTTTTCAGTAACATTAAATTTTGAGGCACCGCATCACAAGATAGTAACCAAATCTCTCTATTTAATATATTACTGTGGAGCAATCCTTTTTTATAAGGCTGTTCCTTCAATGTTATAAACTATCCATCTATAACATTTGCACCTACTTATCAGGTGACATCTAATTATACATCAATAATCAATAATGTCAAATAAATTTTATACTTTTATTGCCAGCGGGCAATAACCTTATATTGGGTTCCAGTGATACTAGATTCTTCTTCATAAATATATATTACCTCTGAATCAGAAGCATCCAGATGAATGGGTACACCCATGAAATTAACCGGGTCCCATTCATGACGGGTGAGGCATTGTGGGCGATCTTTTTCACCACCACAGACATCAAAAGTGAGAGCTGCAGAATCATCAATAGAAACTCTAAAGGTATAGACATTATCCCATATGGCTCCATGGATCACGCCTGTGAAGGCAGGGCATTTCTTGTTTTCAATCCATGAATATTGATCATCAATTTTCACCCAGCAATCCTGGATTCCATTCGCATATCCTTTAAGAGAACGTACTTTCATTCCGAATTGTTTTTCTTCAAATACTTCCAGGCAGGCTTCACAGTAAATCGTACCGCCCCACTGCAGACCACTGTCCCCGAAACGCTCTGGATCAGTCTGGTAAGTACAGAGGTATATTCAAAGGCTCAGATTCATCTACTTGATCAGCAAGGGCACTTAAACTATTGATTAACATGGGAAAAATAATAAATAATAAAAATATAAAATAAGTAATCTTTCTCAATATCAAAAACAATCTTCTAATCATAGCCATTTTCCTCCTTTGCTTAATAAGGAAAATGAACAGTAATAGAACATCTTTCTCTTTTCTGAAGTGGATAAATGAAATAAAAGATTAAAAAATAATTCCCGTATTATTTTTACTATCTTTTATGAAAGAAATAAAGGGGGATAAACCCCCTATATTTTATTTCAATTTAGTCCCATCGAAAAGATCATCCGAAAGACCGACATTAATCTTGATATCCGTAGTTTCAATACTGAAAGAGCCCATTCCTGACATCATGGATTGCATCATCTGCATGGTCTGTTCCGCATCTTCTCTATCTTCTGCACTCATTCCGGAAGTATCAATCTCAGTATTTTTTTCATAACTAACTGAAAAGGATGAAGCATGGAACCAACCTGCCGATAATCCTTGAAGTCACTTGTCGTGGTGGTATTCATGGCCATTTCTTCTGAACTGGCTTTTATAATCATCACCATACGTAAAGGCATCCAGGTCTTGCTGCTAATCCATAATTTGCCGGATGCTTCCTGTGACCCTTCCTGTTGCATTGTTGCCGCTTGTGCCTGCTGACTTCCCATGACCTGTAAAGCATTATCAATCTGCAATACATAGGCTTTTTCACCGTCGATCATCTCTTCGCCAAAATATTTCGTCTTGGCTGCCTCAATATTCTTCCAAAACTGTGCCGGATTCCCCTCTGCTAATTCACTTTCAACTTTTCCGGTCATCGGGTTAGTTGTCCAGTTATACTTCCCATCATAAACTGAAACCATGGACATTCCCATAACCTCTGTTTCAGTACGAGTCTTATAAATTTCCTCCCCACCTACCTTGGCTTTTTTATAATATATTTTTGTTTCCCCAGCCATGGCAGCTATCCCTCCAATAGGCTTCTGAACAACCGTATAATCGCTAATACCTGCCATCTGTTTCTCATATGCCTTTTGCATATTATTAATAACTTCTTGTACATTTACTGCTGCCAGACAAGAATTTTGTAAAAATAAGAATAAAAATAAAGTTATCATCAAGATATCTATCTTTCTCTTATTTATTTTAAACATTTTATCCTCCTTAATATTTTTTTGGTACCTATTTCTTATCCCAAGAGTACGACATTTTTTTGCTTCATAAATATGTATTTTCCCTTAAGCTTAAAAATGCCTCCCCATATGGAATATGACAATCAAAATTAGTTTAATCTCTCCCTCCCCAAAAAAGCATTACTGGCTGACATTGTAGAAAACATGAAGTATTTAAGTGTAGTTTTCTTTAATTATATTATTATCTCCTGTGATGAGCAATATGTTTTTCAATTTCCATAATTTTAAAAATCAAAAACTAAAGTTTTGGCACTAATATCCTTTTCAATTGGTCTTTTGATTAAAACCTATGATTGTCCCAATAATAGCCCTAAATTAAAAGTTTGTTCAAGCAATTCTTTCCTTTTCCTGGCACCTTCCCCCAAGTCAGATTGGGTAACCACTAATGTTTCTAACAGCTCAACATTGGCAAAATACTTACTCCAAATTTTCATAGAAACAAGAGCGTGTTCAGGATTTGTAGATATATTGGCTACCCAGATAAAGATTCCTTTTTTACTTTTTTTTAATCTGGATTTAAATTGAAGTTTTCCATCTGGCAGGATAATCATCTCTGCCAGGCAATTAGAACGGTCTATGAGCAATTTCAACTGTGCACTTATAGAGCCAAAATATGCTGGAGCACCAATAATTAAGGCATCAGCACTTACCAGAACCTGGTATATTTTGTCCATTCCATCATGGTAAAAGCAATATTCAGGGGCAGGAAATTTGATACAAGCTTGACAGGGCATAATCTCTAAATCATTGAGGTATATTTTTTCTGTTTCTGCACCGACTGATAGAGCTCCTTCCAGTGTCTTTGTCACCAAAGTATCAGTATTCATTCCCTTTCGTGGGCTTCCCACAATCCCCACTACTTTTACAGTCATATTTTACTCACCCCTTTTGATTTACTTTCGTTTCCCAGGCTATTTCCAATAATTTTTAGCTTACTCGCCATCTCACCTCACTTCTTTCTCTGCTATTATAATCACTTGTCTGCTATCCCTATCTAGGTTATTTTTTCAATTCTGGCAGCACAAACCTTTAATTCAGGAATCTTTGCCACCGGATCTAAGGCAGCATTAGTCAGGATATTAGCGGCAGCTTCTTCAAAATGAAAGGGAATAAAGATTAATCCAATGCTGACTTTATGGGTAATCCGTGCTTTAATTTTAATTTCCCCTCTTCTGGTTACTACTTTTATCATTTCATTATCATTAATTTGTAATTTTTTGGCATCTTCCTGGGAAATTTCCACATATCCTTCCGGTACTCGTTCATTTAAAGTCTTTGACCTTCTGCTCATAGTTCCAGTGTGAAAATGCCACAAGGTTCTTCCGGTAGAAAGAACAAAAGGATACTCTTTATCAGGAAGTTCAGCAGGTTCTCTAAAAGGTACGGGATGAAAATATCCTTTTCCTCTACTAAACTTTCCATCTTTATGTAGAAACACAGTTCCCGGATGAGAAATATCAGGACAAGGCCATTGCAAGCCTAACTCATTCTGCTGTAAGCGTTCCCAGGTAATTCCTCTATATATAGGAGTGGTACGATTAATTTCAGCTAAAATTTCCCCGGCATGTTGATAGTTTAATCCTGAATAACCCATTTCCTGTGCTAGCAGTGAAATGATTTGCCAGTCTGGCTTACTATTACCTACTGGCTCTATAGCTTTGCGCACCATCTGTACCCTTCTTTCTGTGCTGGTAAAAGTGCCTTCTTTTTCGGCAAAAGATGCTGCAGGTAAAACCACTCTAGCTAATTTAGCAGTGGGAGTCATAAAAATATCCTGTACGATTAAAAATGTTTTTTGCAATGCTGCGCGAACATGGTTACTATCCGGATCGCTCATCAAAGGATTTTCTCCCATTACATAAAGCATTTTTAATTCTCCCTGATAAGCAGTATTAATCATTTCCACTACAGTCAGTCCTACCTGATCATCCATTCCCTGATCATCCATTCCCCATTCTAATGCAAACTTTTTACGAATTACTTTATCGGTTACCGACTGGTAGCCGGTAAAAACATTAGGCAAAGCACCCATATCACAGGCACCCTGGACATTGTTCTGACCACGTAGGGGATTTACTCCAGTAGCCCATTTACCAACATTGCCACAGAGCATTTGTAAATTTGCTGTACTTTTTACATTATCAACTCCACTGGTATGCTGAGTAATACCCATTGAATAGACCAAATAGGTGGTTTCAGCATTACCTATCATGCGAGCAGCCTTTATTATTTTATCTTTGGGTACACCAGTAATATTTGCAGCTTTCTCGGGAGTCATTTTCATTATTTCTTCCTGGAAGTCATCAAAATTTTCACAATTTTGTGTTATGAACTTCTCATCATAAAGCTTTTCCCGGATAATCACATTCATTATTCCATTTAATAAAGCTACATCCGTACCGGGATGATGATTCAAGGCAATTCCCTCGTTATCTTCAGCCAATTCAGATAATGGAATGATACGTGGATCGGCAACGATTAATTTTGCTCCTTTTTTTAATGCCTCCAATATTCTGGCTCCAATTAAGGGATGTTGCTCATTGGTATTTGAACCAATAATAAAAACAACCTGGGCATCAATAATCTCATCAATAGAGTTGGTCATAGCACCTGAACCAAAAGCTGCTCCCAAACCAACTACTGTTGATGAATGACATAACCGGGCACAATGGTCAATATTATTATTTTTCAGAACCGCTCGGGTAAATTTTTGCATAACATAATTTTCTTCATTAGTACACTTTGCTGAACTAAGACATCCTATTGCTCTTCTATTGGCAGAATTTTCACTCATTATTTTTTTAAAATGGGTGGTTATATGACTTATTGCTTCTTTCCAGCTTACTTTTTGCCAATCCCCATGCTTATTTTTTATTAGAGGATCAGTTAAGCGATCTGGATGATTAATAAATTCATGAACATGCCAACCCTTAATACATAATTTGCCTTTTCCTGGATTGAATTCTGGAGGCATAACCGGTTTTGTATCTACTACTTTTCCCTCTTTGGTCTTTAACCATAATTGACAACCAGTTCCGCAATAAACACAAGTAGTTTTAACTTTTTCCATACTTTCCTCCTATACCCTTTCCTCAACTGGTATTTTTACCCGATGGAGATTGTAACCAATTTCTTCAAAAGAACGACCCATTGCCAATGCTAAAAGTTCAATGGCATACAATACAGGGATAGGTTTTTCTTTCAATCGAGGATTGTCTCGAGAAAGCATAAATTGACCGAAATCGAATTGATTGAAACAGGCTGGACAGGCTGTACTGATAATCTGGGCTCCGGAAAGCTGTACATCAATCAATTTATTTTGAATACATTGATGGGAAGCTTCTTTATCTCCAGCCAAACTCAGAGATATACCACAGCAATCTGACTTGGTTAGATAATCAACTGGAGTTGCGCCCAGGGCAGTAATAAATTTATCATAAAATTCTGGATCCACAGGATTATCAAATTTTAATATTTCATTGGGCATTAGTAGATGGCATCCTGGATGACCGGCAACTTTCAGACCAGTCAAAGGAACCTTAATCATTTTTTTTAGACTATCTAATCCAATATCTTCTTTTAAGACCTGTAAAAAATGTTTTATTTTGACGGTGCCCTGAAACTCTCTACCGATTTCTTTTAATGCTTCATTTACCTTTCTTTTTAGTTCAGAATTGCTTTTCATTTTATAATTTACGATGGCTAAAGTATTTTCACATCCGTTGCATAAAGTCATAATATCCAGCTTCTTTTCTTCAGCAATGGCGATATTTCTAGCAGCGGAAGCCATCCAGAAATATTGACTGGCCCCTTGTAGTCTTATAGGATCAGGACAACAGGTGAATTCATCTGATTCTATTAAATTAATCCCTATTTCCGGTAAAACATCCAAGGCTAATTTTTCCACATTTGGTAAACTGGCCGGTATAGTACATCCTTTAAAAAACAGATAGCTTAACATTATTTTTGATCCTCTTTCTTTTTTAAACCAGTTTTTTCAGCTAATATATTAATTTCCTGCATTGATTTTTCGTTTTTCTCCATATCTTTCAATCCTGCTCTCTTGCGGGCTAAATTAGTAAATTTGATGCCATAAACAGTCCCTTCCTGCAGAAGCTGGTCTACCAATCGATATACCATTTCCGGAGCATAACCTTCTTGGTAAGATTTTTCCTTTAAATTGGTAAAGGCTTCGGTAGGATTAGTATCCTGTGGACAGGAGATAACACATTTTTCGCAGGCACAACACATCCAGACATCATTCAAAGCCTCCGGCTTTTCTGCTTCAAAAAGCTGAGTTATAAAGGAATTTTCCAGGTTATACTTTTTTACGTTTTGGGTAATGGGACAAAACTTGGAACAGGTAGAACATTTGAAGCAAACTTCAATTGCTTTATTTTTTTCCAAAATTTCATTTTTTTCATATTTTAAGCGTAGTACTTTCATGTTTCTCTCCCGTTAAATGGATTTATTTTTAATTTTAAATGAATATACTAACTAATTTAGTCTCAATTAACTATTTACATGCTGTTTTATTCTACGTCAAGGGTATGTACCAGAATCCAATCACTAATTAATTTTAGCACATCTGGTGATATCGTCTCCTCAATCCTGGCATATTCATCAGGTGATCCGGTATCAGCAGTCTGAAATAGATGATTAAGTCCGGCTAATTCTCTAATCATAAAATCACTATTACCTCCAGCTATCAAAGCCTTTTCTATTGCGCTGAGGTTTTCAGCCGGTGGCACCTGTAAATCGTTTCCTCCATTTATGGCCAGTACAGGACATTTAACCTTACTTAAAGCCGGTTTAGGATCATAAATAAGGAAATATTTGAACCAAGGAGACAATAAGCTTTGCAATTGGGCATTAAAATATACTTCGGCATCACCAATTCTATCCTTTTCTTCTTCACTTAATTCGTTAAAGTAATCTGTAAATATCTGATAAAGTTCTTTTACTAATATCTCCTCATCTTCTTCTTCCTTAATCAGTGAATAGATTGTTTCATTATAGCGCTGATTCCGAATTATTTCTTCTTCGCTTGCACCCATTACTCTGGAAATTAAAGCGCTCTGTAAAGATAAAATCTCCTCACCGATTAATCCCGGTCCTGCCATTAAGACTATAAAAGCAACATCCGATGATTGTACAGCAACCAGGGGAGCAATTAAGCCACCTTCACTATGACCAAGGAGTCCGATTTGTTGCGAATTAACTTCTTTTCTGGTTTTAAGATAGACTATACCAGCCAGTGCATCAGAGGCGAAATCTTCACTGGTAGCCTGAGTAAAGTCTCCAGTAGATTCTCCCACTCCCCTATCATCAAACCTTAGCACAGCAATACCTTGACGAGTTAAATAATCAGCCAGCACTAAAAAGGGACGATGACCGGCAATTGCTTCATTTCTATCCTGAGGTCCAGATCCGCTAATCAATATAACTGCCGGAAATGGTCCTTCTCCCCCTGGTAAGGTTAAAGTTCCAGCCAGAGTTATTTTTGCTTCCTGGTTATCATATTTAACTTCTTCTTCAATATAGGGATAGGGTTTTTCCGGTTCCTGCGGTCTTCTTATTTCTATAGGCTTTTCTATCCGTTGAAGCAAAAGGGGGAAGGATGCTCCAGATTGTTGCCAGATACCTTCAATTATTGAAAAATCTTCACTCACTTTCCCTTCAAATAATCCGCCTATAGATTTTACTATCAGGCGTAAAGAGTGGTCTTTAAAAATAACCTCATCAACTGGTATTCCAGTTACTCCCTGATCAGGACTATCCATGGTAGCAATTAATTCCTTTTCAGTAATTTTAGTCATCCTGTAAACAATCCTGAGCTCAGCTCCCGGAACTTGAAGTTTGCCTTCCCAAATACCTTCTATTCCAGTTATTTCCTGTGAAGCATTACTCAGTTGTTGAGCCGAAACTATGAGAACAAATCCACCTAAAGAAAAAAATATAAGTAAAGCTAACATGTTACATAGGATTTTATTCATTTTTGTCTGATCTCCTATTTTAACCTTAAATTTTTTCCTGTAGTGATCCAATATGATTATTCATTTTTAATCTTCAGCGGGATTAGAAGCATTCCCGATTAATCTTGGTTAGAATAAGATTCCAGATAAACCTTTTTTATCACACTGGTAATAGTTAACCACACTAACTGTTTTCGGTCAAGAAAATTTGATAGGCATTTTCTTCTAAATTAGTTATCTTCCTTATTGCTTCACTGTATCTTGTTCTCTCCTACTTGATAGTATAATTATACTGCTTATTAATTAATTTCCCTGAATTTTTAAATAATTTAGCACTCGGTATCCATTTTCTATTATTATATTTCTTACCTAATTTCTCTAATATATTTGCCTATTTAAAACGTAGTTCATTCCATTCCTTTAAGTCTTCAGGAATAAGGGGGTAGAGACATCCCAGCATAAATAATCATAGCTGAAAGTATTCTTTGCTAATGCATTTACATATTTCTTGAGACAATTTGCGCATTGTTGGTATAGCGATTATATGAGTAGGTGGATTTATCATTCCCTCTGCCTTTTATCTAAATACCTTTTCTACCAATTCCAGTTCATCCAGTACGTTTAACCTTATATTTCATTTATAATTATAGAATCTGGAAATTTCTTTTACTATAGGTTCTATGGGAAGATTTTTATTTCCCCGGGAAATGCTCTTTTTGATGAAGGATAAGATTTCCATTAAAATCAACATTTTCCTTAATAGTCAGCTTTCACTTTTTATTTAAATTATTTGTAGAAACATTTAGATACTGTGTACTTTCTCTTACTAAAGGTGAGAAGAGATTTTCCCTTTATAATTGAGTACCCCTACGAAGAATATCCAGATATACGGCAAAAATAACTATAAAACCAGTAACAACTATTTGCCACTCTTGTGGAACTGACATGATACGTAAGCCATTGGTAAGGATGCTAATGATAAATGCGCCTATTATAGTCCCCATTATAGTGCCCTCTCCACCCCTTAATGAAGTTCCACCGATAACTGCTGCGGCAATGGCATCTAACTCATAACCCAATCCCAGGGAGGGTTGGGCAGAATTAAGCCGAGAGGCTATTACCACTCCAGCAATCCCAATAAACAAACCTGCGGTTGTATAAATAATGGTCTTCCAGAAAATTACATTAACACCAGATAATCGCACTGCCTTTTCATTGCTTCCAATTGCATAACAGTATCTGCCCAGAATTGTCTTGGAAAGAATAAGACTGGCTACAATTGCAGAACCAAATAAGATTAAAACAGCATTAGGAACATCAAATCCTGGAATGACTGTACCCAGAATGGAGCCCATAGCAATACTACTAACCGACTTTTCCAGGGCAAAATAAATTGGACTGAGCTTTGAAATAACCAGAGAAAATCCTCTGGCCATATTTAACATACCCAATGTAGCTACAAATGGTGGTATATTAAATTTCGATACTAATATACCATTAGTAGAACCAGCTACACATCCGGTCAATATCCCTGCTATAACTCCCAAAGGAACAGGTAAATCCCAATAAGTAATAAATACACCACTCATTACAGCAGAAAGTGTCATTACCGTTCCAACTGATAAGTCAATTCCACCAGAAATAATAATAAAGGTAACACCAATTGCAAGAAGACCATTAACAGCAGTAGCAATGAGTATTCCAATTATATTACGAAATGTACAGAAATAAGGAGAAGCAAAAGAGAAACCAATAAAAATGATAATTAAAGCACCAAAAGCCATCAATCTTTGTATAGCTTCTGAACGGGTATTTCTATCTTTAATTATAGTATCATCTTTCATATTACCAACTTATCCTCGTGGTTTTAATTATTTAAAATAACCTTCTCACTATTACGAAGAGTAGCTAATTTCATGATATTCTCCTGTGTTGCTTCCTCATAATTTAACTCACCAGTAATTCGTCCTTCACACATTACTACTACACGATGACTCATACGAAGAATTTCCGGTAGTTCAGAAGAAATCATAATAATTGATTTACCTTGCTGAGCTAGTTCGTTTAACAACTTATATATCTCACTTTTTGCTCCTACATCAATCCCCCGTGTAGGTTCATCAAAGATAAGAATATTGGTATCCTTAGCGAGCCACTTACCAACTACCAATTTTTGTTGGTTTCCGCCAGAAAGATTCTGGACCTTCTGATTTAAGCTGGGAGTTTTTATAGAAAGCTTATCGACTATACGTTTAACGATGGAACGCAATTCAATATTTTTAATCCATCCCAAAAAGCTGGTCAATTTATCTATGATAACCATAGCAATATTAGTTTCTACATCCAATCCCAGGCATAATCCAAATTGTTTTCGATCTTCAGATAAATAGCCAATATCATTTTTTACTGCATCGCTTGGACTTTTAATATTAACCTTCTTGCCTTTTACTAAAATCTCTCCGGTATCAAAAGGATCTGCACCAAATATGGCACGGGCTACTTCTGTCCGACCAGCACCTACTAATCCTGCAAAACCTAATATTTCTCCTTGTTTTAAACTGAAGCTAACATTTTTAATCACATCATTTCGACTCAGGTTCTTTACTTCTAAAACTGTTTCCTTACTGGGAACTTTGGGCAATTCGGGAGATGATTCATAAATGACACGGCCAACCATTAATTTTATTATCTGGTCAATGTTAGTATCTTTTGTTTGAACAGTATCTACATATAAACCATCACGCATGACAGTAATACGGTCAGTTAACTCTTGGAGTTCCTCTAATCTATGAGAAATGTATATTACTCCAACACCTCTATCTCTGAGCTGACGAATAATACGGAATAGTTCTATTATCTCCACCTGAGCTAAGGTAGCAGTAGGTTCATCAAGAATAAGTACTTCAGAATTGAAGGAAAGAGCTTTAGCGATTTCAACCATCTGTTGATTTGCAACACTCATATTGGCAACTTTTAATCGGGGTTCCAGTTTTAAATGCATCATATCAAAAATTCTTTCGGTTTGTTCGTTCAAGGAATTTTCATCCAGAATAATTTTCCATCTTCGAACAGGTTCTCGCCCTATGAATATATTTTGAGCTGCAGTTAAATGAGGCATGAGATCAAGTTCCTGATGTACCATGCTAATTCCGAGAAGTTGTGCTGCTTTAGGATTTGGAATATCTACTTCCTTCCCTTTGTAAACAATTCGTCCGGCATCCTTTGTATAGACTCCAGCCAATACCTTTACTAAGGTAGATTTTCCAGCTCCATTCTCTCCAACTAGAGCATGGACTTCACCTGCTTTTAGTTCAAAACGGCATTTTTTAAGCGCATTTACACCAGGAAATGATTTATCAATTTCTTCCATCAAAAGCAATAATTCACCCATGTTCATTCCCATCTTTTTAATCTTGTTTCGTAGATAGTAAATAAACTCAAATATAGCGCATGACTTGAAGACTCTAAGAAAAGAATCCTAAATTTACTTCTTATTCAAAACTTTTTCTATATTCATTTTGATGCTACCTCTTATCTATTATTTAACCAATCTATCCTGGTTAGATTGGCTTATTCCTAAGACTTCAGGTAAAAAACTATCAGCTAATATTTATGGTAAAACCTTTTATATGCCCACTACCAACTTCTAAGAAGGCAGTTTCTCATATTTAATGAGCAATTTTATTATAATAGATAACTACATAATGAGAGGCTGTACATATCTTTCTGGACAGCCTCTCATTTTTTATTTCATTATACTATCGAGAAAATAAATCTCTATTGATAGAGAAGTGCAGTAATATCAGGATCATCAATATTGGTGCTATCATACCAGTGAAATCCGGTATTAATGAATTCAGATAATGGTTCACCTTTAATGGCTTTTATTGCAGCTTCCACGCTTTTGTAACCAATACCAATAGGATCTTGTGTAATAGCGCCAGCTTGAAGGCCAGATTTAATAGCTTCGATTTGCTGTTGACCAGAGTCATAGCCAATTACTACAAGTTTCCCCTTCATTCCTAATTCCTGAACAGCATTTAAAACACCAATGATGGAACCCTCATTAGCACCAAAGAAGCCTTTGAGATCAGGATTACCTTGAATTATGGCTTTAGCTAAATCTGTTGATCTCAGATGATCTCCGCCGCCATATTGAGTGGCAACTATGATAACATCCGGATATTTTTCATTAATCCTATCAGTAAATCCTTTAACTCTATCAATACCGGTACGGCTAGTTTGGTCATGAGCTATAATTGCTACTTTGCCCGAACCGCCAATCAACTCTGCCATTTTATCAGCTGCCAATGCAGCAGCAGCAATATTATCGGTAGCAGCGGTTGTTAC
Source organism: uncultured Atribacterota bacterium (assembly GCA_964433555.1). Taxonomy (GTDB): domain Bacteria; phylum Atribacterota; class Phoenicimicrobiia; order Phoenicimicrobiales; family Stramentimicrobiaceae; genus Stramentimicrobium. Next base: position 40,758 of record CAYSRG010000006.1, read on the forward strand.
GGGAATATCACTGTCAACTCCTGAGTCAAAACCAATTATTGGTATTCCTTTTTCTTTCGCCTGCTCCAGCAGAGGAATGGCTGCTTTTGAGTCAACGGCTGCAAAACATATTGCATCAGGATTTTTATCAATAGCTACTTGCAGCATATCCATTTGTTTATCAACCATTGCTTCACTTTCTGGTCCCTCAAATGTAATTGTCACATTAAAATCCTTAGCTGCCTGTTCAGCTCCTGCCTTAACTGCCAGCCAAAATTGGTGTTGGAAGCCTTTAGAAACAAGAGGAATGTAGAGCTTTTTTTCTTGTGCCACAGAATAAGTAACTAAAAAAGAGACAACAACAGCAATCAACAATAGTGTAATAATGAGTTTTTGCTTTTTCATAATAATAACCTCCTAAAATTATTATTTTTAATATTATCTTATCTATTATTTATTTTTCTGTCAATCTTGTCTATTTAATCTTATCCTGAAGGTTTAACAATTCTTGCTGCTTCAGGATGTTCCACAGCAATATGTCTGCCACGTCGCTTTTTCTTCAGAGTACTACCTATTTGATGAAAATAGAGTGGTTCAATTAAACTATTTTCTTTAATCAAATAAATCAGGTAACTGGTAAGCTGATAGAGAAATTAATTCAGTAGTTCTGGTTAAATTATCAAAACAGCTTTTACTGCATCATCCAAAGGAAAGTCATATTGAATAGATACTGATAAATCTGTTTTAACACAATAAATAACCTTGTTGGAGATTATTATGTTGAATTTTACATAATTATTCAGTTCTCTTATTGTATTAAAAATTGTGCATGAACAGTTACTTTAATTTCTTTTCTGCGAGAGGCAGTGTTATACATTCCATAGCTTTCTACCTCAGTAGAATAAGGTTCTACAATCTGAAACACACCTGCCTGAGACCAAATCATCTTTCCAGCTTTATGACCACTTTCCTTTAAAATCATTTCTGCTCTTTCCCGAGCATTCCTGGTAGCCAGTTCCAGCAAATTCTTTTTTAAAGTATCGATCTCAGAGTAGAAATATTCCAGTGATGAAACCTGAAAAAAAATATCCTGGTTTAAAAGTTCATCTGGATTTAAGGCTAACTCTTCAATAACCTCTACTTCTCGAGAGATAGTAAAAAGCGACTGATTTAAGACATAACCTACCACTTCTCCATCTCGGTTCCATCTTTTCTGAGTAGAAATAGGATTGATATTGATATCATCTGATAAAATTCCCTTGTTTTGTAAAATATGAATCAATAGGTCTCTTTTTTCCTGAATATTACGGTAACCATCTCGTATATTGAATAGATCAGTGTTTTCCTCCAGGGTAATATTCCACTTCACAATATCTGACTCAAATCCCTGGGTAGCTGCTCCTAATACCTGAACGAAATTACGGCTGCTTCTGGTTTGATAAAAAAAGAAACCAAAAATTAAAGCAGCTAAAACAATCGATATCCCCAGTATCAGAAAAGCAGTCGAAAAATCATAGGATTTAAAATATTTCTCTTTCTCCATCTACTCTCTCCTTTTGCAACTTCTATCTGGCATACTTTTTAAATGTCTCTTCGTATTTCTTTACTTTAGGTTTGACCACCAGCTGACAGTATCTATTTTCTGGATGATTCTCATAATAGTCTCTATGATACTCTTCTGCTGGATAAAATTTTCGAAAGGGTACAATCTCCGTTACAATAGAATTCTGCCAAATATGGGTATCCTGTAAATCTCTTTTTGAGATCTCAGCAACTTTTTTCTGTTCTTCATTATGATAAAATATCACTGAACGATATTGTGAGCCAATATCATTACCCTGGTGATTTAAGGTAGTCGGATTATGAATCCGCCAGAAAATTTCTAATATCTCATCATAAGAAATAATTTCAGGATTAAAAAATATCTGTATTGCCTCAGCATGACCAGTGGTATCGGAACAAACCTGCTCATAACTTGGATTATCTAGTCCTCCTCCACTATAGCCCGGAATAACTTCCATAACACCCTTTACTCTTTTATAAATTGCTTCCAGACACCAAAAACAACCACCAGCTAAGGTGGCAACTTCCTTTTTTCCTTCCATTTTAGGTATTTTCCTGCGTTATTATTGTTAATTATTAACTATCATAACACAATAGGATATTCAAAGGGAATCCTTCCCCTTGAGAACCTCTAAAATTCAACTCAATGGATAAAAAGTTAAATTCTTTATGAAATTATCAATATGTTTTTAAATTCACTTCCATTAACCACCTCCAATAGGAGGGTATATCTTAATAATATCTCCGTCCTGCAAGTTACGTTCCAGCTGACTGAAGGAAACAACTTTTTCATTTACTATGACCATACTGATGGCATCCATAGCTTTCTCATGCTTGATGGTTTCCTGTAAGAATTTTTTAATTGTTTTCCGTTCAAAAATCTCTTTTTGCAAACCTTTTTCTTCTTGATAATCATCCACATAGTTTTTTAAATTAGAATATATTACTAGTCTTACCTTCATCTTGAACTCCACTTGATAGTTTCTCTTTTATAATTATCAAAAGATAAGTTATTACCTGACTGTCAGCAGAACAAATTCGCCTGAAATATATTTATACTTCTATTGATATATATTTAATTTCAATAAACATTTCCGAACGTCTTCTTAGAATACTTTTTAAAATTTTTCAGAGAATTTGTATTTTTATAATTCCTAATATTCATAAACTTCTTGTGAAATTATTAAATATCGTAATATTAAAATATTTATTTTAAATAATATTATACTAAAATAAATTAATAAATAACAGCAACAGAGGCAAAACAAACATAACTCCAACAGTAGTAAAAATCCAACAGGAATTGACTAAATCTATATTCAAATTATAAATATTAGCTGCTATAACTGAATTAAAGGCAACCGGCATTGCCGACATAATTAAAGAAACTTTTAAGGGCAAGCCATTATTTATTGATTGATAATTCAATAGGAATACTATAATCAGTGTAGTTAATGGTAGGGCAACAAACTTGATAAATGAAATATATGAACATTCCCTGATATATTTTGAAATACGACTCAATTTTAAGTTTATTCCCACTGAAAAGAGAAGAACAAAAGTTGTTAGTGGTACAAGCAGTTCATTGAGTGGAGCATAAATAGGTGGTCTTTCTATAGTACTTAGATTTAAAAATAAACCCACCAATACCGCCCCTATGCCTATATAGAAAAATGGATCCTTAATTACTTCTATTATTTTATGGCTCATTTTTTTGTCTTTAATAAAATTAGTACTATACATATTTGCAATTGGATAGCCTATCCCATAATATAAAAAACGCATAAAAAAATTATAAATAGGCACCAGGGCATAACCTTCTTCTCCTAAATAGTAAAAACAAATCATTCCACCTAGTGAAGCGGTGTTGGCAAAAAAACCACAGCTAAACATGGAACCTGTATCAATAGAATTATAATGCTTGCATTTAGATAATATTACCGCATATACCCCACCGGCAACGATGGATATTGAACCTACAAAAGATAGGCTAATAATTCCAGATAGACTTTCAATTTTAAAAATCCATAAACTCCCGATATAAGTTATAGAAATTAACCAGATCATACCCAGCTTCTGGAGAAAAATAGCAATTCCTCTTAGAGATTCATCGGTTAACCATTGATGTTTTTTCATCAATTTCTGGAATAAATAACCACTTAAAGTCCCAACAATTAAAACTAGAAAAGTTTTCCATAAAGCCAAAAACATGATAGTACCCTCAAAAAGAATAATTTCATGAAAAAGATGCTAAATATTTAAGTCTCGGAAAGACATTCTTAATACATCTCTAGAATATTACAATAGTAATACTCTATCATATACCCAGGATATAAATCAACACATGTAATATGTTATAAGTTTTAGCAAGGCTTTCTTCAGATTTCCCCGTGCAGTTTGCATCCTAATCTTAAGCTAAATTTTGCTATTCTTCCTCTCTCTTTTATCTCTTTTATTCTTATTCTTTGAGTAAACCTACTCTGCCAACATCTGTCTCCCTCTTATCTTTCGAGGAAAAATCTATAGTTAACCTTTCTACACATATTTAATTAATTAAGAGCGATATTTCTGATATTTGCATAACAATAATATAATTGATAATATAAATGAGAAAAATAAACTGAGGAATAAGCTTTTGAGTCAATTAATCTTAATACGAAAGCCAAAAATAAATAATGCCCGAATGTTGATAGGATTCAGCGGCTGGATGAATGGCGGTGAGGTATCCACTGGGACTATTGATTATATCAGAAACAAACTAAAGGCCATAAAATTTGCCGAAATAAAAGCTAATCGTTTTTATATTTTTAATTTCCCCGCAACCATAGAGCTGGTCAGTGAATTCAGGCCAAACGTTAGAATTGAAAATGGGATCTTAAAGAATTTTGATTTTCCAAAAAATGAATTCTATTATCACCAAGAAAGTAATCTAATTCTCTTTAAAGGGAAAGAACCTAATATTAACTGGGAAGAGTATGCTAACTATCTTTTTAAAGTTGGAGAGAGATATAATTTACAAAGAGTTTACTTTATAGGAAGTGTTGCTGCCGCTACACCTCATACCCGAGCTATTAGAACCTCTTGTTATTGCTCAAAGGAAGAGTTAAAAGAAGAAGTGAGAGCTCATGGTATTAAATTCACTATATACGGAGGCCCGGGTAGTATTAGTACTTATCTTACTCATTTAGCCAGATTGAAAGGCATCGAAATAATAAATTTTATAGCTGAAATTCCTATCTATATTCAATCGGAAAATCCTAAAGCAATTAAAATGATGGCTGAAAAACTAATCAAATTATTAGATCTTAATATTGATACCGATGATTTAACCAGTAGAAATTTAGCTTTTGAGAAAAGGATCAATGAATTACTGGAACATCAACCTTCACTTATGGAAGAAATTAAAAAATTAGAAGAAAATTATGACCAGGAATTTTTTAATGATAAGGGTGGCTTTGAAGAATGGTTAAAAAGAAAAGGGATTGACAAACTTTAAGTTGCTACCTTTATTGCTATTTAACCATCAAAATAAGGTGCACAATTACTGAATATTTTTAGTATAAAGTGAATAGCCATATTCTTATACAGATTAGCTAAAAAAATACACCAGAAATGAGGTCAAAAAGAATATAAAAGCGGATAACAAGAAGTAAAAACCATTCTCCTTTGGAAGCTTTTTTACCACTTGCTACATAGATTAGATACTTTATTTGCTAGAAATTTTAGAATCTTTTTCTGAAAACTCTTTTAATATGTTAATGATAATATTTACTGCTTTTTCCATATCACCAATGGAAATATTTTCATCCTTACTGTGAGGTAATTTACTACCCATACCCAGAACAGCTGTGGCAATTCCTTTTTCATTTAAATTAGCTGCATCAGTTCCACCGCAAATTACTTTTGTTGTTGGTTTTAATCCCATTAATTGAATTGCCTTCTTGGCTACTTTAACTACTTCAGTATTTTCTGAGATGTGATATGCCTTTACACTATGTTTTAGCTGTATTTCTGTTTTAGCTCCTCTTGCTTTAGCTACAGTTTGGAAAGTTTTTTGTATCAAACGACTTTGTTCCAGACATCTCTTATGCTTCTGACTACGACACTCTATCTGAATTATTGCCTTTTCTGGAACAGCATTTAATACCTGGCCACCTTTAATTAATCCAATATTAACAGTTGTTATAGGATCAATCCAACCAGTTCTTAAGAGAGTAATAGCCTGAGCAGCAACTTCAATAGCAGAAATACCATGTTCTGGTTCTACGGCATGAGCTGCTTTTCCGATAATTTTGATAGTCATTTCTATACGGGAAGGTCCTCCGATAATTATTTCATCTAAAGCCTCTGTATCAAGAACATATCCTTTTTTTGCTTCTAGTAAACTATCATCTAACAAGCTTGAACCTGATAATCCTACCTCTTCCTCACGAGTAATCAAAATTTCTACCGGGGGATACTGGGAAGCTGTTTGTAAAGCTATTAAGACTTCGGCAATACCTGCCTTATCATCTGCCCCTAATATAGTATCTCCCTTGGAACGAATAACCCCTTTTACCAGGACTGGTTCAATTCCTTTCCCAGGCTTTACCGTATCAGCATGACAGCAAAATAAAATTGGTTCTGATTGCAGGCTATTCCTTGCTTTTACTCTAATAATTAAATTACCATAACTATCATATTGTGTTTGGGCTCCAATTTCTTTTTGAAATAGATTCTCCAGAAATTTTAGAAATTCTTGCTCCTCTCCTGATTCACTGTCAATCTTAACCATCTGAAAAAAATACTGCATTATATTTTTTGACATTGTCTACTCTTTCTATATTATTTCTATCTTTGTCCGATGATGGTAATATATTTATTTAGTTATGTCTGCCTTCTTTATTTCTTAAAAAACAATGTATGCCTTCAGAACCTATTATTATTTTCCTGGTAATACTATTATAATTCACTAACTACACCAATGTCTTCTCACTCTCAGGATCAAAGATATGGGTTTTTGGCATCTCCAGAGCTACCTCCATCTCATCTCCTACCTTCTTGCGGGTACGGCTATCTAATTTGGCTACCATCTGATGTTTATCGGAAACTAAGTTAAACAGTACCTCATCCCCCAGTGGTTCAATAACCTCAATCTTGGATTTAATAGTATTATCTTCAGTAGCCTCCGGGTAAAACTGTTTATCATGAAAGTCTTCAGGACGTACTCCGAAGGTGACCTTTTTACCATCATAAGAAGAGATGGCCTGATGAAATTCTGAAGGCAGTTTCACCTGGAAGCTCTCGGCATCGATAAAGTAAGTCGAGCCTTTCTTGAGCAAGGTACTGGGGAAGAAGTTCATAGCTGGAGAGCCAATAAAACCGGCAACAAACTGATTGGTCGGCTCTTTATAGACATCTAAGGGAGGTCCAGCCTGCTGTAGTCTACCCTCATTTAGAATAAAGATACGGGAGGCCATAGTCATAGCCTCAATCTGGTCATGGGTCACATAAATGATGGTAGCCTCCAGGCGATTATGGAGTTTGGATATCTCGGCACGCATAGCCACACGAAGCTTGGCATCTAAGTTAGAAAGCGGCTCATCAAAGAGAAAGACCTTGGGTTTGCGTACGATAGCCCGACCTACTGCTACCCGTTGCCGTTGACCACCGGAGAGTTCCTTGGGACGTCGCTTGAGTAGTTTTTCGATACCCAGTATCTCGGCTGCCTCATGAACACGAGCATCTATCTCATCTTTGGGGAATTTACGCAATTTTAAACCAAAAGCCATATTGTTGTAGACATCCATATGGGGATAGAGGGCATAATTCTGAAAGACCATGGCAATGTCACGGTCTTTGGGGGGAATATCATTAACCAGTCGATCTCCAATGTAAATCTCACCAGAGGTTACCTCCTCCAGACCTGCTATGGCGCGTAAGGTAGTGCTTTTACCGCAGCCGGAGGGACCGACTAAGACGGCAAATTCCTTATCTTCAATATCAATACTGATATCATCAACTGCTATGACATCTTTAAATTTTTTGGTAACATTTTTCAAAATTACTTTGGCCATATAAGACCTCCTTAAAACAAATAAATTATAGAATTATTTTTAGCATTGCTCTATTATTATAGCAAATTGACTATTTATATCAATCAAAATTCCACAACAGAGCAGCTGCTCCAATTACCCCAGCATATTCGCCTAACTGTCCAAAAACAACTTTTAGGTCTACTAAATGAGAACTCATTGCCCTGGAAACCACAATTTCCTTTAAAGGATTGAGTAATTTTTCACCTTCATTTGTTATTCCTCCAACCAGAACAATCATTTCTGGATTTAAAGTATTTACCAGAATGGCAATCCCGATACCTAAATACTCAATTGCCTCCTCTACAATATCCTTTACTATTGCATTTCCCTGGCGAGCTAATTCAAATATTCTTACCAGACTAATATCATCTAAATTACCAAGAGATAAATAATCCTGATTATCCGTCTTTAACTCCTCAATTCTTTTATAAATCCTATTTTTAATACCAGCAGCTGAGGAATAAGCTTCTAAACAGCCATTTTTACCACAATTACAACGAGGCCCATCTTTATTGACAATGATATGGCCTATTTCTCCCGCCACATTATTTTTGCCATGATATATTTTTCCGCAGAGAATTAATCCACTTCCAATGCCAGTACCCAATGTCAGGCAAATTATATCATCAATACCCTGTGCTACACCAAAAATTCTTTCTCCCCAGGCAGCTACATTGGCATCATTTTCGATAATCACTGGTATTTTAAATTCTTCTTTTATAATGTTGGCCAGTGGAACTTCTTTCCACCCCGGCAAATTAGGCGCATAATGGATTATCCCTTTCTTATAATCCAGAGGGCCAGGAGCGCCTATGCCAATACCAACTATATCATTAATTTTTAAACCACTTTGGTGGATTATCTGTTGAATACTATGTTTGATTCTGCCAATAGTTAATTCTTTCCCCTGCTCAGCATGGGTGGGTATCTTCATATGCTTTTTAATTTCCCCATCTTTACTGACCAAAGCAATATTGACCTTAGTCCCTCCCAGATCAACACCGATAGCTAATTTGTTTTCTCCTTTAAGGTAATTGCTTGACCTGTTCATTTATCTTTGTTAACCCTTTACTGAACCAGCTAAAATTCCTCTTACAAAATAACGTTGTAGGCTTAAAAATACTATTAATGGTAATGCCATTGAAATAAAGGCAGCTGCTGTCAATAATTCCCAATTTTGTCCATAGGAACCAACCAGGGCACTAATTCTGACTGTTAACGGAGCCACATCCGGCGTTCCTCCTAAATAAACCAATGCCACTAATAAATCATTCCATACCCAGATAAATTGAAAAATGGCTATAGAGGCAATTGCTGGTACTGATAATGGTAAAACAATACTTTTAAAAATTTGAAATGGAGTAGCGCCATCAATGGTTGATGACTCAAATATTTCGCTGGGTAATCCGGATATATAGTTATACATTAGATAAATGACTAAAGGCAGACCATATCCCGCATGAGCCAGCCAAATCCCTAAAAAAGAACCTGATAAACCAAGTTTATTGAATATCCTTAAAATAGGTATCAAAGTCATTTGTAATGGTACTACCAACAATCCTACAAAAAGCATAAAGAAAAAACGTCTACCCCAAAATTCCATCCAGGCAAAAGCATAGGCAGCAAAAGAGGCAATTATTATTGGTAATATACAGGCTGGTAAAGTTATAGTAAGGGTATTTATAAAAGCTCTTCCTATCCCAATTTTTGTTATTACATCCTGATAATTTTCAAGGGTAAATTGAGTAAAGTTAAAAGGATGGATTAAAACTGTCCACCAACCAGTGGAGGCAACTGCAGAAGAAGGACGAAAAGAAGTAATCAACAAGCCCACTGTTGGAAAGACCCAGATAATAGCTACCAGGATAATGAATAAATGCATCGGAGTACTTAGTATAAATTGACTATATTTTGGTTTCATCGAACAGCCTCCTGTTCTCTAAAACGTTGAACGTTGATGATTATCATGGGAATAATAAAGAGAAGTAATAAAATTGCTATAGCACTTGCTCTACCATAGTTTCTGAATATAAACATCTCTTTATACATTCTATTTGCTATAACCTCTGTGGCAAATCCACCATTGGTCATAACATAAACAATATCAAAAACCTTTAAAACATTAATAAGCATAGTAGTTGCTACAACTGCTACAGTGGGTTTCATCAAAGGTAGAATAATCTTCCAGAAAATTCGATACTCATTAGCACCATCTACACGGGCTGCCTCCAGAAGTTCTCTGGGAATTCCCTTATAACTGGCTGAAAGTATCACTAAACAGAATCCAGTCCAGATCCATATTCCCACTATTATTAAACAGATATTATTCAGCCAGGGACGTTGAATTAACCAGGGTATCGGTTGCACTCCTATATATGATAAAAAAGCATTGAGGATACCAATTTGTTCACTTCCCACCGGTCTATAGGAATATACAAATTTCCATATAACACCTGCTCCTACAAATGAAATAGCCATAGGCATAAATATTATGGATTTTACCAATGATTCATAACGCACTCTATCCAGTATCACAGCTAAAATTAAACCTAAAAAAACAGTCATGGGAACAAAGAGAGCTACCCATAATAAATTATTACGAAAGGCTGTTAGCATAGTTTCATTGGTAAAACAATAAATATAATTAGCTAAACCAACAAATTTTTCAGATTGGGGACCAAAAAATGAAATAACAAGAGTGTGTATAGAAGGATAAATTAAAAAAAACATTAAAGTTGCTAAAGCAGGAATGACATAGAACCAGGGAGTAAACCAGCGTGTTCGCATAATAGTTCATCTCCTTTACAAACTATTTTAGTATACTACCTCCCACTTAACCATTGCCATCTTCTAAGGAAGTGGATTATTAAGGATAATAAATTAATAGTTAGCTGGTCTATTTATATAAACCAGCTAACTATTTAAGTAAACTATATAGCAGAAAAAATCGCTTTAAAATTATCTACGGTAAGCATCCAATGCACTTGCTTCAACCTGCATTAATACATTCATTAAAGATTCTCCACTAACATAGTCTAGAATGCCGGTCCAGAAGGAACCAGAACCTACCGCAGCAGGCATTAAATCAGAGGCATCAAAACGGAAAACTGATGCTTCTCCTAAGAATTCAGCTGCTTTTCTGGTAATATCATCTGGATAAACCATTGGATCGACCTTCAGGTTAGGCGCCAACTTACCCAATTCACCAACCCAGATTCCCTGAGCCTGTGCAGATGCTATATACTTCATAAAAGCTCTGGCTTCCGGAGTATCATTAAACATAGCCAGCATATCTGCCGCACCTAAGGCAGGATTTCCAAATTCTTCTTTAATAGGTGGGAAAGGAAAGAAATTATAGTCTACTCCAGGCACTAAATCAGGAAAATGATCCAGGATAAAACTTTTAATAAAGGTAGCCTGTCTATGCATATAGGCATTAGGCGGATCGGTAAATAAGGCATCAGGAGAATCACCGAAGGGAATAGTTAGAACAGCGTTTGGTCCACCATAGACATACTTTTCACTACGAGTAATTTCCCCAAAAATTTCAAATGCCTCCACCACAATATCATTGGTCCAGGCAAGTTCATGATTAACCCAGGCATCATAGGTTTCGGGAGAAGCTATTCGTAGCATAATATCCTCTATCCAGTCAGTCCCCGGCCATCCACTTGCTGCTCCTGATTCCAAACCAATAGCCCAGGGTGTATTTCCATCAGCAACCATTTTATCAGAAAGCACCATCAGCTCATCCCAGGTGCTGGGTATCGTGTAACCGGCAGCAGCAAACGCCTTAGGATTATACCAGATCAAACTCTTTAAATCTGCCGAGATAAAAATGGCATGAAGGTTGCCCTGATAAGAACCTAAATCTAACCAGGCATTAGAATATTCAGATTTTAAAGCTTCTATATCCATAAAAGTAGACAGATCAATTAATTTACCATCTCTGGCAAATTCCAGCATTTGTCCTGGATTGGGCATAACAGAAACATCGGGAGGATTCCCTGCTTCCACCCTGGTAGTGAGGATAGCCGGTAAATCACGAGTACCGGTAAATTCAACTTTAATACCAGTTTCTGCTTCAAAGGGTGCTACCATTTTAGCAAAGGCATCAGCCTCGGCACCAGTCCATACTCCCATGACAGTGACACTCTGTCCAGCTGCAGTGGACACACTTACCAGAAATGACAGACATATTAACATAATAATAAGATTAAACTTTTTCAAGATAAATAACCCCCTTTTTTATTAATAAATTTATTATCTCAAAAGCTAAAATTAGTTATAGATGAATTCCCCTCCTTTCCTGTTGGTATATTATTTATGAAGAATATCTCTTGAATGGATAATTTCAGATAGATTAAATTGTTTTTACTTTAATATTAATAATATAATAAATTCACCTGTTATGCAAGTAAACAGCATAGCCACCTAGTGAGCTTTTTTAATAATACTTTAAAACAGCCTTGAACTTTTATAAGCCACTTTTTTATTATTTTATCTTTTAATCTTTCCACTATCCTTAAAACAAATATCTAATAACATTACTATCACATAAAGTTTACAGTATAGATTATTTAGCTAACATTTCTCTATCTTTATGTTTAAATAATTTTATTCAACCATTCTTACCTACATTTTAAACAGGCCATAACAAGAAAAGGTTGCCAAGAAATAATATGATGGGGTAACTCTATTTTAATCGAAATGAAAAATATGTTAAAATGTAAATACAAATCATTACAATTAATTATATTAGTAATATTTGAAGGTACTTCTATTATGTCCCGTATAATTATAGTATCCAACCGTCTTCCCGTTACTATAAAAAAAAACAAAGATAAGCTAACTTATCAGCAAAGCGTAGGTGGTCTGGCAACTGGTATTTCTTCTTTACAAAAAGAGCATGAGTGCTTATGGGTTGGTTGGCCTGGTATAGCCAGGGATGGGCTCGATAATGAACAAAAAGATGACTTACTGGAAAAGTTGGATAAAATGGGAAACTATCCGGTCTTTTTATCCCAAACACATATCGAAGAGTATTACAATGGCTTCTGTAATAAGACTATCTGGTCTTTATTTCATTGCTTTACTCAATTTACTGTTTATGAAAACTACTTATGGGAATCCTACCGGCGAGTAAACCAGATCTTTTGTCAAACAATTCTTGATATAATTAAACCAGATGATCTTATCTGGATCCATGATTATCATCTTATGTTGCTACCGAATTTATTAAGAAAAAGGATGCCTGATTTAACTATTGGATTCTTCCTACATATCCCCTTCCCCCCTACTGAAATCTTTCGACTACTACCCTGGCGGAGAGAGATATTGGAGGGATTGATGGGTGCTGATCTGATTGGTTTTCACACCTATGATTATGTACGCAACTTTCTCGATTCAATTCTACGCTTACGTGGATATGAAAATAGTCTGGGTTTCATCAATTATCAAAATCGTATAATAAAAGTAGATTCTTTCCCAATGGGGATTGATTTTGACCGATATTATAATTCTTCAGAACAGATGAAAACAAAGCAAGAAATTAAAAAAATAAAGAATAAAATAAAAAAATATAAAGTCATAATCTCAGTTGATCGCTTAGATTATACTAAAGGCATTCTAGAAAGATTAAGAGCTTTTTCTGCCTTTCTGGAGGATAATCCGGAATACTGGGAGAAGGTGGTTATGATTCTGGTAGCAGTCCCTTCCCGTACTGCCGTCAGTCAATATCAGCAATTAAAACAACAGGTTGACGAGATGATTGGCCATATAAATGGGCAATTTGGAAAATTAGGCTGGTCACCCATCTGGTATTTATACCGTTCATTACCTTTCCACGAACTAACGGCTCTTTATTATATTGGTGACATAGCCTTAATAACTCCCCTTAAAGATGGTATGAATCTAATCGCCAAAGAATATATTGCTACCAAAAAAGATACTCCGGGAGTCCTTATTTTAAGCGAAATGGCTGGTGCTGGTAATGAAATGGGAGAGGCACTTATTGTTAATCCCAATAATAGGACCCAGATTTCCTGGGCTTTAAAGTATGCTTTAAATATGGAAGAAAAAGAGCAACAAAAAAGAATCTTATATTTACAAAGACGTTTAAAAAATTATGATGTTAAAAAATGGGCAGATGATTTTAAAGAAAGTTTAATCAAAATTAAAAGTGAACAGAAGAATCTGGCCGCTAAATATTTATCACCAAAAAATAGATTAAAAATAATTAAAGATTATCAACAGAGTTATCAACGCTTATTCTTAATAGATTATGATGGCACTCTTGTTCCTTATCATTTTAAATTCAAGCAATCCAGCCCTTCGCAAGACATTCTTGACACTATTCAATTGCTCAACCGAGATCCTGGAAATAAGGTAGTCATCGTTAGCGGCAGAGAAAAAAACATTTTAGAAAATTGGTTTAAACATGTTGAGGTAGACTTGATTGCTGAACATGGAGCATGGCTAAAAAAGAATTCTAATGATTGGAAAACTATTGAACCATTAAAAAAAGAATGGAAAGAGCAGATTAGACCCATTTTAGAATTATACACTAATCGAACACCGGGTTCTTTTATCCAAGAAAAAGAATATTCGCTGGTCTGGCATTATATTAATACAGAACCTACATTTGGTCGTACGCGAGCATTGGAACTAATGGATTCCCTCACTTATCTTACTTCTAACCTCAATTTAGAGGTAAACCATGGAGAAAAAGTTATCGAAATTAAAGCAGCAGGAATTAACAAAGGGATTACTGCCTATCAATGGATATCAGAGAAAAAATGGGATTTTATAATGGCAATCGGAGATGACTGGTCTGATGAAGATACTTTTTCTCATTTACCAGCTTCAGCTTACTCTATCAAAGTTGGTCCAGGTATTTCTCAATCGAAATACAATATCCATTCTTCCACTGAAGTCCGTGCTCTATTAAAAGAATTAGCTAAAAATCATAGTAAACATCGCACACGCAAAGCGGATGTCTTTAAGAACCTCTAAAAGAGGTTTGACTTTTTTTGTTTACTTTTGTTCTGCTCTTTTTCTGGCAATTTTATTGAACTATAATATTGCTAAGTGATACACCTTCCTTACGTTAGAGTTCAGGTATAAAAGGTCCTATAGTTTTTCTTAATCTTTTTCCATATAAAACCAATTCATTTAACCATTACCACCTTCTTAGAAGGTGGTTTTTCATGGTTAAATAAATTAGGCAACTTCTATTTCCTGGCATAAATATACATCTTGGATAGCATGGAATATCTTAATTCCTTCTGCCATTGGTTTTTGAAAAGTTTTTCTACCAGATATAATTCCCATGCCTCCTGCTCTTTTGTTAATAACAGCCGTTTTCACAGCCTGTTGTAAATCATTATCTCCAGATGCCCCTCCAGAACTAATTAAACCAATTCTCCCCATATAACAATTAGCCACCTGATAACGAGTGAGGTCAATGGAGTGGTCAGATGTTAATATTTCATAGACCAAAGGACTGGTTTTCCCAAATTTTAGTGCTAGATAACCCCCATTATTAGTTGGTTGCTTTTGTTTAACCAAGTCTGCTTCAAGAGTAACCCCTATATGATTAGCCTGACCGGTTAAATCTGCTGAAGTATGGTAATCAATCCCCTCCTTTTTAAAGGCAGCATTTCTAAGATAGCACCATAAAACTGTAAACATTCCCAGTTGATGAGCTTGCTTGAAGGCAATGGATACCTCCTCTATCTGTCTCCTTGATTCCTCAGAACCAAAATAAATAGTAGCACCTACTCCCAGTGCACCCATGTCATAAGCCTGTTCTACCGAGGCAAACATTCTCTGATCATAATAGTTGGGATATGAAAGTAACTCATTATGGTTTAGTTTTACGATAAAAGGAATCTTATCAGCATACTTTCCGGAAACCATGCCTAAAACACCCAATGTTGAAGCTACAGCATTACAGTTTCCTTCAATAGCTAACTTGACTATATTTTCCGGATCAAAATAGATAGGATTGGGAGCAAAAGAGGCTCCAGCAGAGTGTTCTATACCTTGATCTACTGGTAATATTGATAGATAACCAGTTCCTTTCAGCCTGCCTTGATTAAATAATTTCTTTAAGTTTTGCCTGACTTGTAAAGAACGATCAGAAATATTAAAGATATTTTCAACATAATCAGGTCCAGGTAAATGAAGCATATCCTTAGAAATTGTTTGACATTTATGTGATAATAGATAATCAGTTTCTTCCCCTAATATATTTCTAATTTCCATGATATCCATTCTAATTACACTCCTTTTTCACATTTAAATTTAAAACATAACCAACATTTTAGATACTATCCATATTCAACACGATATTCAAGGGGAATCTTTCCCCTTGAATATCGTGAAAGACTTATTTGTAGTTAAGCAAGTAATATATTTTATTTAATAAATATTTCTTTACCTTAATTATAATAATTATGGTAATTTTATGCTCTATCTTAAAATCTTACTGTGAATATTTTTCCCTATATTTAGAAAAGTATATTCATATTGATGATATTGGATTTAAAAATTCAGATATTATTAAATATTTTCAGTATTTGAGCAATATTAGTAATTTCTATTAGCTGCCAGTACCCCTGCATATTTCTCATTTTTATATCAACTACAAAATTAGCTTGTTTAGATTTATCATAATAAGTTAAACCAAGGAAGGCCATATCTTCTTTTATTTTAGTATAATTAATGGACTGAGATTCCCAATTTTCAGGATTAATCTTTTCTTCCGCCAATTTCATAAGCATAGAAGCCAATCTACCCTCTCCTTGGGAGTTTACATTTTCCAATTTGCCACTAATAATATAATGATAGACTTCTTTTTTAATTATCTCCTTTAAATTAGGTTTCAATACTGAAAATACACTTTGGCCTATTTCATTACGAATATCAATCCATCTGCTTTTTCTGCTTTCTGATGCCGGAGCACCATAAAACTGCCAGATTTGATCAATAGCATTATCTGCTGTTCTATCCAGATCTACATATTTGTCAAAAGCCAGCATATCATCCCTGGAAATAGCTTTTTTCAGCTGTTTTAAGCTATATGGAGGAGAGACAATTATTCTCCAGGAAATAAATATGGAAATTATAATAACAATAGATAAAATTATAATAAATATTTTTTTATTCATAATTCTTATTTCACAAGATCACAAGGTAATTTATTATTATTCTCTTAAAAATAATACTGTTGCTATTATTACACAGAAAATTATAGCATCAACAAATATAATCAATACTAATATATCCTATTAGTTAATATAATATCATAAATCAGGGAAATCATGTTACATGTAAAGCTACAACAGTACATAGATTCAAATTGTAAAAAGCAGATTAGATATACCTAATCTGCTTTATTGTGAAGTAGTCCTAACATTTTAATACACATAACTTAAGAGTTAAAAGAGACTATCTTAATTAATAGTATTAGCCTCATATAATTCATATTTTTATCTAATTGTCAGCAGTAATCATATGTTTATTCTACTTTCAGCTCATCTAATAATGGCAACAGTTCGGTTGCAGTATAGGCAACCGCCGGTCCACCTCCCATAAAAACAGATACACCGGCAGCTTCTAATATTTCTGTACGGCTGGCACCAGCTTTAACGCATTCAGCACAATGGAACTGAATGCAGGGCTTACATCGAATGGCTATTCCGATAGCTAAGGCTATTAATTCTTTTGTTTTATGATTTAGTACTCCGTCTTTGACACATTCTTGGTCTAACTTCATAAAGGAATCCATCACTGAAGGCATTTCTTTCCCCATTTGACCCATTTGGCTTTCTAATTTTTTGATTTGTTCACTCATTTAAATCTCCTTTTTATTCGATTTTACACTTATGTACTATTGTTGTAGTGCAACGGTCAGATATCATGGATCCCTGGAATTTTTTATCCTCCCAATTCATCACATTTTTTTGACCAGTTTGCCCTACTCTTTTTTCCTTAATCTTATTAATATGTTTCTATTAATTTCCAACTTTTACTAAATTGACATAAACAGAAGTTGTTTCACCGGAATAGACCATAATTTCATCCAACCAGACACGGTATCCATCTTTAATCACCGCAAACTCATATAATCCCTCCTTCAAACCGTCGATAATCTTCTCCTGATTGGCAGAGGTGGTGGTCATATAGATTCCGTTAACAAATATCTTACCATTGCTCTCATTACAGTAAATTGAAATATTCCCTTCTCTTTGAACTGGTCTCATTATCACATTAAGGCGATAAGTTTGATTAGGATATATTCTTACTGTGGTAAGATAATCATGGTAACCATCTTTGGTAATCCTTATTTCATAATTCCCTTCCTGAATGTTACTTATAGTAACACTCCTATTAATCGATGTCCTTCTCTGATACTTTCCATCTAAATAGATCTGGGCATTATCAACATCACAGGTAATTTCCAGACTTCCCGTACGTGTGATTCTGTCTAAATTTACTGTTAATTGGATTCGTTGATTGGATTTTACTTCTACTCTTTGAGACCATTCACGATATCCGCTTAAAGTAATCCTGATATCATGAAACCCCTCCCTAACTTGTTCGAGCAGCACATTTCTGTTTTTTTCTGTTAATCCTTTATATTGACCATCTAAATAGATACTAGCATTGTCTTCATTGCAACGAATAGCAATAGAACCATATCGCTGGATACTTACCAGATTGGCACTAACAATAGCTGCTCGATCAGGATTAATCTGAATTGTTCTGGTCCAGGTTTGATAGCCTGGCAATTCTACTCGGGCTAAATATTCACCAACGCGAATATGCTCCAGTACCAATGGTGTCCTACCAACATAGCGATCATTCAGATATACATCAGCACCTTCTGGGATTGAATTGAGGCGTAACTGCCCATCTTCTTCTCTTCTCTCTATAACCTGATAATGTAATATTTCACTGCTAACCCATCTTTGTGAAGGCAAAGCTGATAAAATACCCCTGATTCTTTGAGTAAATCTGGTTATTCCTTCTCCAAGTTTGGGGAACAATTCCCTTTCAATTACCCTTTCTAATTCTCTTGAAATGATTACTGGTTCAGTAGTGGCAAAGCCCTGAACATATTCTAGGCCAGACTTAGTGGCAGTATCTATTATCCCATCTATACTATATTGTTTGTTGGCCTCTATAAGATGATTTTTTTGATATTGGTTGGGAAATAAAAGTCTGATATTACCATAGCTATCATAACCAAAAATAGCAACATAAGCACTTCTGGTAGATCGGAATGAAATACGAATCCTCTCGCCTGGAATATATGTAGCACCTGCTCCTTTATCTAATCTCAGAGATAAGGCAAAATCAGGTCTGGGATTAATAATTTGAATACTCTTTTTCATTTCCTCCTGGGCATTAACTGTAATTACTGCTAATAGAATCAGAATTGTAACAAAGGATAGCATGCCAAGACATAAAAAAAGAGAAATCTGGTTGTTTTCTTTTTTTTGCTTTTTCAGTTTTAATAAATTCATAATCCTGCTCCTTTCTTGACAACATTTTTACAAAAACTAAAATTTTTTTAGATTTATAATAATTATAACACAACTACCTCTACAATCCTATTTTTGATAGTTGTGAAAAAATTGGTTCCTTTTCCCAAGAAATAAAAAATCTTATAGAATTTATATTTGTATTTAGCCTATCTTTTACCTCTATCTCTAAATCGGTAGGATATGAACTAAACATTAATTAATTTTTTCCTGAAAATTCTTATTTTTAGATTAATATACAAAAATAATTGACAAAAGCCTTTATTTCTAATATTCTGAATGTAATATCACTAAATATTGCTTAAAATTAACATTACCAATAAATTATGAAGTAATTTTTTCTATTGCATACCAGAAAGGAGGTGTAATACTTTGAACAAAAGCGAATTAATTGACAAGGTATCATATGATAGAGGGGTAACAAAAGCTCATGCCAAAGCAGCTGTGGAATGTATCTTTGATAACATTTCTGAAGCCTTAGCTAAAAAAGAATCTGTACGGTTAGTTGGTTTTGGAACTTTCGGTGTCAGAGTAAGAGCTGCAAGAACTGCTCGCAATCCCAGAACAGGCAAAAAAATATCTCTTCCCAAAACAAATGTACCATTCTTCAAACCTGGAAAGGAATTAAAAGAGAAGGTTAATAAATAAAGCAAGGAATATTAATTGAAAAACAGGTCTGCTATTATTTTAATAAACAGACCTGTTTTTTTATTCTTTTCTTGATTCTCTTACTTCGTCTTACTCTGCTTTCCAGACATCTGTACACCCATGACATTTACATCCACTGCCTTTACAAAAAGCCCCGTTTTATCTTCTACCTCACTTTTTACTACCGATTGGATCTTTTTAGCCAGATCAATTATAGTGGAACCATATTCAACAATCACAGAGATACAAGTTGACATAGATTTCCCTTCCATTAAATCAACTTTAATCCCCTCTTCTATCTCTTTTACACCTAGCAGTGTCCCAAATCCACTTTTAGAATGGGTAACCAAACCGGCGACACCAGAAATATTGCTAACTACTCTACTTACGATAGTTGCTAAAACTTCAGGAAGAATGTTAATTTCCCCTAAATTATCTTTGATAATTTTTTCTTTTTTTCCCAAGTTTTCTTGTGGAGATAAATCTGCCTTTTTTTCAACTTTTTCTACCGGTGGTTGAACTCTTTCTTTTTTTATTTTCTCTTTATCCACTTTCTTAGCATCTACTTCATGTTCTTGCATAATAATTACTCCTTAAATATTTATGTAAAATAACTCCCTATATACTATGTTTCAAGAATATCTTATGAACTGGGAGTAACTAAAAATTTAATTGCAGTTCTCTCGTCACCATTAATTTCAACATCGACAAAAGCCGGGATACAAACTAAATCAACTCCACTTGTTGCTGTATATCCCCTAGCAATGGCGATAGCTTTAATCGCTTGGTTAACGGCACCTGCACCTATCGCTTGTAATTCGACCTTACCTTTTTCTCTTATTACTCCTGCTAATGCACCGGCAACTGCTTTTGGACTTGATTTTGAAGAAACCTTTAACAATTCCATTTAGAACCTCCTATACCTACATCTATATGCTAGCAACTATTCTCCAAATGTTGTAATTATCACTACTTTTTATTTTGTATAACTTTTTATTTTGTATAGATATCTCTTAGAGCAATGAATTTTAAACTCTCATACACCTCCTTCAAAATTACCAACAAACAACAAATCATTTAATCCTAATAGCTACTTTTTCTATTAATTATTATAACAAATTTGTCTCATAAATGAAATTAGATCGTATTCCTTGTAATTACCAGTTATAATTTAAAATTTTTTATTAACATCTTTATCTGTTGATATTGTCGGTCGTTTATATAAGGAGAGCAGTAAGGCATTAAAGCATCGTTATGCCATAGAGGATCAACCGGTTCTTGCCAGCCATACTCTCTAATAATAGTTTTCCACATTTTTGTTCCAGGAAGAGGTGAATATTTTGCCAGATATGGTTTAATGCCATTATCTAACACTAAGCGAATTGAATCAATAATACTTTGTACGTTCTGCTCTGGTAGGCCAATTAACAAATAAGCTCGAATCTGTTCTGGAGAAAATCCTTCTTGTAATAAAATCTTCACCGCCTTTATAAAAGAAGCATTATCCACTTTATTACCTGTCTTCTTCTGTAATTTTGGATCAGTTGTTTCTAACCCCAGCCATATCTTTTTAAATCCACATTCCAGCATTAATTGGGCGATTGGCTGGGTAATTAATCCAGCGTGTAAGGCATTAGGGGTATAAAAATTAATGTTTAAATCTCTCTTTTTTATTTCTTTCAATAGAGATATAAAGTATGTTTCTGCCTTTACCAATAAAGCATCATCATAAAAAACAAAATTATTAATTCTTTTTAATTTTTTCCAGTAGATTATTTCATTTACAACCTGATCTACATTTCGGAATTCAAGCTTGGAATTAATTAAATAAGAGGCGCAATAACTACATCTAAATGGACAACCTCTTGAAATTATCAAGCAAATATAATCCAATACAGGATATAATTCCCATGCCGGATAAGGATAACAATTTAGATTTTGATAGTCATTATTCTTTGAATCATTCTGGCTGATGTAATGACCTGTTATATTCTGTAATAATTGTAATAATGTATCAAATTGAACATTTTTAAGAATATAATCAGCCTTGGAAAAATTTACTGCATGTGGATAACATAGCGTAGTATAGATACCTCCCAAGATGACAGGACAATTGGGATAATATTTTTTTACCAGTTCAATGGCCCTGAAAACACCAGGATACCAGTAAGTCATTATGGATGTTATTAAAACAGCATCTGGTTTAGAATAATATTGTAGCTTTTCCTGAAAAATTGATTCAGTAATACCATAGCGACAATAATTTCTGGGAATGTGTTTCAAGGATTCTGGTTTTGTTATTTTTTCTTTATAAAATGGTCCTCTTCCATCAAGATTATTTTTTGCTAAAACATAATTCGATTTCTTTAGTAAACCTGGTTCAAAACGATCCATGCAATCAATATAATCTATATGATAGCCCTTTTCCCTTAATATAGCTGCAACATAAAGCAATCCTAATGGTTTAGACCAGAAATCATAAGCAGTAAAATCGTATATCCATGGATTTATTAAAAGCAATTTAATTTTTTTTCTAACTCTACTCACTTCTGAACTTCTTTATTTTCATAATACTCTATTTATATCTAATATTCATCTTGAGATACCCAATATTTCAGACTTCTTAGAATGAAACCAACCTTGTTGTCCGATTATCCAGGAGGAACCTCTTTTAAGATTTATTTATACTGCACAGCTCAGGTTGACAAAAATAGGAAAAGGGTATACAATTCCCAAGACAGCAAATATCTTCATAAATTAATAATATATATAATAAATAACATATAATTTTGTCAGAAAGATTAGACTATACTAATAAAATTGGAAAAATGTATGATTATATTTCTACATTGTATTTTGGAAAATTTGAATTTTTGTTACAATATAATATATAGTTGATAGTATCAGAATTTTAAACAAATTGCGATACTATTGACTTTTCTTTTTTTAGAAACAATATTGCTAACAAGATTGTTAGCTAAATTTTATAGAAAATCCAAATTGATTAAAAATATAGATATAAGAGAATACTAAATATTAAACTTGATATTAATTTAAGGGGTTCTCATGGGGGTCCCCTTGAATATCCTGAATCTTTAACAATTAATGTAAAAAGATATCAGAGTATTATAGTTAAACTCTGATGTTAATAAATTGAGATACTAATCAAAAGATGGTTTCTCTTTTTAACGTTAAAAAATAATTTTTAAGCAAAAGTTTTTTTTGCTCAGGAGGAAATGCTTTTGAAAGTTATAATCATTGGGGCAGGAAAAGTAGGTATCCAAATCGCCCAGACTCTTTCAACAGAAAATCATGATGTAACTATTATAGACAAACGTGAAGATATCAGACAGGATCTGGATAGTAATCTGGATATCATGACCATTATTGGAAACGGAGCTAATGTAAGAATTCTGGAACAAGCAGGAATAAAAGAAGCAGATATGCTTATTGCAGTAACCAGGATAGATGAGGTCAATATGGTTGCTTGTATGACAGCAAAACAATTTAATGTTGCTAAAACTATTGCCCGCATCAGAAATACTGAATATATGTATAGCAACTCACTTTCCAAGGAAAAATTAGGTATTGATTATGTTATTAATCCTGAAAGAGCAACAGCTAAAGAAATAGTAAGATTATTAAAAACTCCTTCCAATGTCTGTGAAGCTCAGGATTTTGCTAGTGGAAAAATTTCTTTATTTGGCTTAAAAATTGAAGAGGATTGCCATTTTGCCAATAAAAAAATAAGAGATATTAGTTTTGGGCGTCATACCCTGATGGCAGCTATATTTAGAGAAGATAACCTGATAATTCCTACGGGTAATGATGAAATTTTTATAGGAGATACTGTATATTTATTAATCAGGAAAGAAAATTACTCTGACTTGGAACTATTGTGTAATAAAAAATCCGGCGTTTTACAAAATGTTCTTATCTTTGGTGGAAGTAACATTGGTATTCAGGTTGCTTCTCTATTAAATAAAATTGGCATCAAAACAAAATTAATCGAAATGAATAAGCAAAAAAGCGAAACAATATCAGAATTATTACCTCAAACATTGGTTATTAATGGAGACGGTACCAATATAGAACTTCTAAAGGAAGAAGGAATTGAAAAAACTGATGGATTTGTTGCTGTTACCGGTTATGATGAAGAGAATTTACTGGTATCACTACTGGCAAAACATCTTGGGACAAAAAAGGTTATAGCCAAAATTAGCAGAACTAATTACATTCCTATTTTAGAAAAAATAGGTATAGATGCAGTTGTCAACCCTCGTCTAACAACTGCTTCCGCCATTTTACGTTTCCTGAAACGTGGCGAACTTATCACCCTCACCTTACTCAAAGAAGGAGAAATTGAGGTAGCAGAATTAATTGCCCAACCAGATAGTAAAATCAATGATAAGCCTTTAAAATCAATTGATTTTCCAAAAAATTCCATTATTGGGGCAATTATTAGAAACGAAGAGGTAATTATTCCTCATGGAGATGATTTTATCAAGTCAGGGGATAAGGTCATTGTATTTACTAAAACAACAGAAATTAAAAAGATAGAACAGCTTTTTTTATGAAGTGGGGAAATTTAATTCATTGAAATATAGCATTGTTTTCAATACTCTCGGTATATTAATATTTTTCCTGGGTTTAAGCATGATCTTCCCTCTGTTCTATGCCCTTTACTACCAAGAAGAGGTAGCTATATATGCCTTCTTGTCCTCAATAATAATAACTTCCCTCTCCGGACTATTCTTACACTTTAATTTCAAAACTGAAGATGGAATAGGAAGAAAAGAAGGCTTTGCTATTGCTACACTGGGATGGATAATTGCAGCTGCATTTGGATCATTCCCCTTTCTTTTTAGCGGGACATTAACTAATTTTATTGATGCCTATTTTGAATCAATGTCAGGCTTCACTACCACCGGGGCAACGGTTCTTCAATATATCGAAGGAAATCCACTTTCCGTTCTATTTTGGAGAAATCAAATACAATGGATTGGAGGAATGGGAATTATTGTATTGGTCGTGGCAATCTTACCTGCATTAGGTGTGGGAGGTATGCAATTATTCAAATTAGAGGTCCCCGGACCAGAACCAGATAAATTGAAACCACGTATCAAAGAAACAGCAAAGTTATTATATCTGGTTTATATCATTATCTCTGCTCTCCAGGTTGTTTGTCTTTACCTAACCGGAATGTCTTTATTTGATGCAATTACGCATATGTTTGGCACCATGGCTACAGGAGGCTTTACACCTAAAAATCTAAGTGTTGGTCACTATAACAGTCCTACCTACGACATGATAATGATTTTTTTTATGCTCATAGCAGGCGCAAACTTTACCCTGCACTACAAAGTATTACATGGTGATTTGAAAAGTTTATTTAAAGATAGAGAATTCCTTTTTTATTTAGGAGTAATTGTTATATCCATTTTCATCATTACCACCCAATTACATCTTTATATTTATAAATCAATATTAACTGCCCTCCGTTATGCTTCTTTTCAAGTTGTTTCTGTAATCACTACAACTGGTTTTGCCACAACTAATTTCGATCAATGGCCAACTCTCTCAAAGAGTATTTTAATTATTTTAATGTTTATCGGAGGTTGTGCTGGTTCCACCGGTGGTGCTATTAAAAATATTCGGATTCTCATTTTGTTAAAAAAGGTTGGTCGAGAATTTCAAAGAATACTTCATCCACATGCCATCACCCCTATTTATGTTGGTGATAAAAAAATTTCAGATGAGGTAGCGAGCAATGTTACTTCTTTTTTTCTGTTATATATTATGATATTTGTATTCAGCTCCTTGGTTATGGCAGCTTTGGGCTTGGACTTGGTTAGTGCTATGACTTCAGTTGCAGCTACTCTTGGTAATGTCGGACCAGGATTAGGATTAGTCGGGCCTACCCAAAACTATGCCTTTATACCACCTTTAGGTAAAATTCTGTTAAGTTTATGCATGCTATTAGGGCGATTAGAAATCTATACCGTCTTTATCCTACTTATACCTGAATTCTGGAAGAACTAACTTGTTAGACTATTTTCAGCTGGTAAATACATTCTATTTTAATACTAAAATTTGTTGTGAATTTTATCAATTTTATAGTATAATGTTATTGCTTAATAATTATACTAACTCAGATATCACAATTTTTAAGGATCTAATTTGAAGAAATTAATATTATGGGTATCTTATAAGAATAGTAATTTTTTAAAAAATAATTTTTCTTTTTCATATTTTACTAACCGATTATCCTCATATTGCTGGCAATACTACTTCTATTAATTTGCTTTATAATAGCTTTTCCTTTATTTCCCTAACAATTGTTCATTTGTTGTCCTATATTAATCTAAATAGGAGGAGTGATTCTATTGCTAAAAAAGATTTTGTTTGTCTATAATCAAGTAAGTAAAAAATACAAATATGGTTTGTTTCGAGAATGTACCCTGGATACTGATGTACAGGCTATTCGGGAAGCATTGATGAAAACAAAATGTAATATTTTATCACTAGATCTTTATAATCCGGAACAATTAGATAATTTTATTATGGATAACTATCCCATTGATTTTGCCTTTGTCCTGGCGGAAGGTTTTAAAGATTACCCCCATACTTTGTATAATGGCTATGGTGCTGCTCAAGTTCGAGAACAATTAAAAAACCATAATATCCCCTCCAGCCATGCCAGTATTGAAAGTATGGAGATATGCCGAAATAAAGACTTTACCTATCAAAAATTACAGGGATATAGTATTCCAGTTCCTAAACATTTTGTGTTTGATCTTCATAACCGCTTTCGAAAAAAACAGCTATTAAGGGAGATTGAACGCATAGGATACCCCTTAATGATTAAACCGGCAGGTGGAGGAGATAGTATAGGAATCACTCCAAAATCAGTTGTTCATAATCTGATTGAACTAAAGCATAAGATTGAATATTTAAAAAGGACATTGGGTCTAGAAAAAATTATTATTGAACAATATCTACCAGGACAGGAATTTACAGTTGGAGTATTGGGTGGTGAAACTAAATATGTCTTACCCATTATCGCTTTTCCAGAAAACTGGGGAATTCGTTATACCAGAACAAAGAACAAGGAGTATAGAATGCAAAACCAGTTTAGAATAATTGGGCACAAACATATTTTGTTCTCCCCTCTAGTTGAAATCTCGGTAAAAAGTTTCCTGGCAGTCAAGGCTAATGATATTATTCGCCTGGACATTAAAAAAGACCAGGATGACAATCTTTATGTTATTGATATAAATGGTACTCCCTCTCTTTCGGTACATGGATCTGTAACTTTTATGGCTAGTAAAGTAGGATTATCCCATAGTCAGCTAATTAAGATTGTCTTTTATGAGAGTATGGTAAGAAATAATCTGGTTCCCAGCCAGTATCTAGAAGAATTAATTACTCCTCTTAAAGAAAGATTATATCCTTATGCGGGTGACCAATTAATTGAAGTATTTTCAGAAGATACAGGATATAGTTGATATTTAATACACAGATTAAAATATACTGCTTCAAGTATATTCAGATACCATTAACCAATCATTTTTTCTGGTAACCAGGTAATAATCTGTGGAAATACAATACAAAGTATCAGACAAAATATTATCAAGATTATAAAAGGAACCACTCCTTTTATGATATCAGCCATAGTAACACCTAATTCTTTGGGAGCAGTTCCCCGACAGACAAAGATAGACATCGCCATAGGTGGTGTTTGAAATGCCATTTGCAAGTTAATACAAATCATCATCGCAGCCCACAAAGGATCAAATCCCAACTTTAGAAGTATGGGTGAGAAAACTGGAACAATAATAAAAACTATACCTATCCACTCGATAAACATCCCTAAAACAAACACAATCAACATAACCATGGCAAACGCCCCCCACCTTCCACCAGGTACAGCCATAATCAAATTGGTAACCACTCCTCCACAGCCTGCACTCATAAATACCCCTACAAAAGCATAACTTAAGCCTGCAATTAGAAGAACAAATGCACTAACTCGCAGCACTTCCATGGCGCTATGCTTAATTAAGTTCCAGGTAAACTTTCGGTAAAGAATAGCTAAGATTACTACTGCTAAACTTCCCATCGCTGCAGCTTCAGTAGGAGGAGCAATGCCGGTATAAATAGTTCCTAATACTGCTATAATAATTAACAACGTAGGAGCAACAGCCTTTAACAATTTTAGTGTTTTTTCTCTATATGATATTTTATGTCTTTCTCCTTCAGGAATAGGTGGTCCTAATTTTGGATTTAATGCACAGCGAATAGCTATATATGTAATATATAAACCGGAAAGAATGAGGCCAGGGAAAATTGCTCCCATAAACATTTTGCCTACTGACACACCCGCTTGGGGACCATATACCACCAACATAATACTTGGAGGTATAAGTATACCCAGGGTACCAGCAGCAACAATTGAACCAGTAGCTATAGACTTATCATAACCTCTCTTAATCATTGGAGCCAGAGCAATAAGTGTTAATATAGTCACAGATGCTGTGATAGTACCTAAACAAGCTGCAAGAAGCGTGCCTACTATGATAGTAACTACGGCTAATCCACCTTTGAATCCACTTAACCATTCATATAATGCATTATATAAATCCTCAGCTATTCCTGAATTCTCAAGTATCACTCCCATAAAAGTAAACAGGGGAACAGCTAAATAAGGATAATTCAAAGTTAATTCATAAAGTCTTGAATAAAGTATATTAAAGGTAATTTTAGGACCAAATATTATAGTGCCAACCAAAAAAGCCACACTACCTATTACCAGGCCAATAGGAAAACCAGTTAAGACTAGAGTTAAAACCCCTCCTAACATTAAGACAGTAATTATTTCTGGACTAAGTGCTATCAAGTGGCTCACCTCTTATTATAAAATATATATCTCTAATAAAGTTCGCCACACCCTGTAGCAACAAAATTAGTATTCCTAAAGTAAAAACAGTCCTATAGGGAGCTGCAGGCGGATACCAGAAGGTGGAAATCATCTTTTCATTAATTCTCCAGGCCCTAATTGCCCAGTTTATTGACACAGTGAGTAAAGCAATAACTATAGGGAAAAAAAGGAATAGAGAAGAAATAACATTCATTAACGCTTGCTTTTTTGGTGATAATTTTCGATAGAATAAATCTACTCTAGTATGAGAATCACATAAATAATCATAAGCCCATCCCAGAACATATAGTATACCACCGGATATACATAAAGTATCATAAGCCCAAATGGTAGGCGCATTAAAGAAATGTCTGGAAATAGTATCATATGCGCCTACCAGAACAAGGAGCCAAGCAAACCATTTTGCCCCGGATGCGGCTAATTTACTTATTGAATCAATAGCAATTAGTATCTTTTTTAAGATCAGCATTTAATTGTAAACTCCTTGTTATTAATTAATATTGTTATTTATTAGAATAAGCCTGCCAGTATTTGTTCATAGATTCTAAAATATCACGATATACTTGGTCTTCTTTTGCTGCTTTCTCTTCATAATACTTTTTTGCTTCAGTAGACAGTGCTTCTTCTACTTCTGGAGGAAGTTTATAAACTGTACAGCCATATTCTTTAAATTTATCAAGTGCTAACATAGATTGATAAACTAAATATTCATGCTGGGCTTGGGTCCACTTATCAATTAAATCTTGCACTAACCGTTTGAGATCATCTGGAAGTTTTTCCCAGGAATCCTTATTCACAAAGAAGCACTGGGGATCACTTGGAGCTCGGGAAGGAGAAAGAATTACATATTCAGCAATTTCATTAAAATGCATGTCCCAGTTAGAGGCTAGTGTGGAATATTCAAAGGCATCAATAGTACCTCTCTGCATTGCTTCATAAAGTTCACCACCTGGTAAAAATACTACAGAGGCTCCCATTATATTCAAAACTTCGCCTGCGTCACCAGAGGCACGAATCTTTAAACCTTTTATATCCCCTGCAGTCTTTATTTCTTTTTTAGAATGGAGGAAAACTTCTTCTGGTAGAGGGGATAAAGCTCCGGGGAAGGTCAGGACATTAAAACCTTCCATCATTTTATTCATCAATTCTGCACCGCCAGCATAATTAAACCAGGTTCGTAATGCCTCTCCAGGTAGACCACCAGGTCGAGAACTAATTAGTCCAGCAGCCGGCCATTTATCTAAATTATACATGGGACAGGTATAACACATATCTAATACGCCTTCACTAACTCCATTAAGTTCTTGTGTTGCGGGAATAACTGAACCACCCACAAAAGCCTGCACTTCTAATCTACCTCCGCTGGCTAAAGTAATCGCCTCGCAAAGTTTATCGTGATAAATCTGAGATGGATCGGTAGCAGGACCGTGACCGGAAGATTTCCATACAATTTTATCTGCAGCAAAAGTTAAGATTGTACCAATAGCTACAAAAAATCCCAACAGTAAAACAAACATTAATAACTTTTTTCTAAAGATACTCATAACTAACCTCCTATTATTAATTTTAGAACCAACACAATGTTTCCAGTATAATTTTCTAGCTAATTTATTGAAATATGCCAGAAAAAAGATTTTTATTAAATAAATATATCACCTCACTTTCATCCTCTTTCTTCTACAAATAAAATTAATATCTAAATTTATACAATTAGCTTACTGATTTTTATTTCTTTTTCTTTTTCACTACCTTTACTATAGAATATTTTACCATTTTCTATTAAAAATTTGATATTTTTCTGTAAAAATAAATTTATGTTGGCATTGGCATATTTAATATACAATGGTAGGTAATTTTTCAGTTTAATTCATTGAACAATGCCATACTCTTTTACTACCGGCAATGAATTTCACCCGGCCAGAACCAGGGAAAGAATAGTGAGGAAGCTATTTTAATACTGTTGGGTTGTTTATTTCTTTGATCTTATCCATTCACCGTACAATTTGATACCTTCTTCAATATTATATTCTGGCTGATATCCCAAATCTTTTCTTGCCCTGGTTATATCTAGTCCTTCTACTCTATTCATGAGTTTTCCATTTCCCAGGGAAATATCCACAGGAAAGTAGGTATACTTTTTACATAATGTTACAACTTCCTCTATTTTATAAGATTCTCCGGAAGAGAAATTATAAATTTTAGAGGCAGGATTTTTCTTTTTATACAATAAATATATTCCCTGAGCGGCATCCAGAACATAAGTAAAATCTATTATTTGATCACTTCCCTTAATCGATATTAATCCTTTTAGCCCTTCCAAAGTTCCAAAAGTTAATTTGTATAAAGTAAAAAATGTTGATGGCATTCTGCCTGGACCATATACAAAATATAATCTTCCTATACGAAAATCCATTTGATAAATATTTGAATATTGTATACCAATGAATTCCGCAGAAGCTTTCGAAGCAGCATATAAATCCTGAGGTTTAATGCAATCCTCTTCTTTTACTTTACCCTTTTTTTCTCCATATATTGCTCCGGTACTGGTAAAAACAATTTTCCCTATCCCAAAAATTCGGGATAATTCTAATATGTTTAAAAGACCCATAACATTAAGTCTGATATTGAAATAGGGATTTTTGGGAACAAATTCTCCCATAATTGCTACTGTATGAATAATTCCTTCAATATCATGCTGATACTCTTTGATAGTATCTGTTAATTTAGCAAAATCAAGTACATCCCCTTGAATGAAATGTAATTTTTCCTGGTAATTTTCTAAATATTCAGGACATTTATTATTAATATCATAAACAATAACGTCTTGATTATTCTTAGCAAATAGATAAGCTATCCATGATCCTATATGTCCATAGCCTCCAGTAATAAAAACTGACATAAAGTCTATCTCCTTTCACGTTAAAAGAATGAAAAAATAAAGTCTACTGTGGCAAATTTTTCATATAATCAGTCATAATCTGATTTAATTTATAATAAATTCCCGATTCATCTATCACTTTGTATAATTGGTCATGAATTTTTACTAAGTCCTGGTA
The DNA here is from genome assembly GCA_964433555.1 of uncultured Atribacterota bacterium. GTDB lineage: Bacteria > Atribacterota > Phoenicimicrobiia > Phoenicimicrobiales > Stramentimicrobiaceae > Stramentimicrobium. Next base: position 72,574 of record CAYSRG010000006.1, read on the forward strand.
AATCTTATTATTTAAATAAATCGGATTTTTTTGAGTAGAATAATCCAATTTGGTCATACAATCGGATGCGCTGATAATGTCTTTATATATACCGAGTTTTACTGCCGCTATTATAGCAGCTCCCAGAGTAGAAGTATCGTTATAACCAGTCTTAATTACTGTCTTGCCATAAACATCAGCTTGTATTTGATTAAATAATTCAGATTGGGTTAATCCTCCGCTGATCCTTACTTCTTTTATGGATCCAATATGTTCTTCAATAATCAATATATTCTTTCGTATCTCAAAAGCTATACCTTCTAAAATTGCTCTAATAATGGAAGAGCACTTATGGTTTAGTGTTAAACCAAATATAATTCCACGAGCTTCTGGATTCCAATAGGGAGCTGCTGAAGCAGCAAAATGAGGAATTAATAGTAAACCATTTGCTCCTATTTGCTCTTGTTCTGCTTCAGAATTCATAAAAGGATAAGCATCGGTCTTTAATTTTTCTTGATTTTCTCTATGGAAAAAACAAATATTATCCCTAAACCATCTATATATTGAACCAGTTGTAAAAATACCGGCTTCCAATACCCACTTACCGGCAATGGAAGAAGCGCTACAAATTAAACGTAAATTTATATCTTTAAACGGTTTATCACAATTAGTTAAAATAAAAGAACCTGTTCCTGTATTTACTTCTAACAAACCGTCTCTTACTATGCCTAATCCAATGGCAGAACATTGTTGATCCCCACCTGCCCCTATCACCGGTATACCCTCCGGCAAACCAAGTATAACGGCAGCAGAATGTTTCAATTTTCCAATAATAGAACCCGGGGGGACCACTTCTGGTAATTTATCAAACTCTATTCCTACATCATCTATTAGTTCCTCTTCCCATTTGAATTGGTCAATATTAAAAAGTAAAGTTCGGGAAGCCTGAGTCCAATCTGTTTTAAATAAACCGGTTAAAAAATAGATAATAAAATCTTGAACTGGAAGAAATTTAAATGCTTTTTTATAAACCTCTTCTTTATTCTTTTTTAGCCATAGTATTTTTGGTAAAGCAAAATAGGGATCAACTCTTAAACCGGTAATATTATAAATCTTTTCTAATCCATATGAATTTATTAGATGCCTTGCTTCTTCTATTGCTCTTTTATCCTGCCATAAAATAGCGTTATCTAAATGCTTACCTTTTTTGTCCACAGGAATAAAAGTAGACCTTTGCGAGGTAACTGAAATCGCACATAAATTCTTTAGATCGATATTTAAACTGATCATTGCTTCTCTTACTGTTTTTTGAACTGCCTTTAACCAGGTTGCTGGATCATGTTCAATCCAACCTGGAGACAAATAGATACTCCGGTATTCTTGATAGGCTTGGCTGAGTTGTTCACCCTTTTCATTAAAAATGCCTGTACGGCAACCCGTCGTTCCTAAATCAATGCACATAATGATTGAATTCATAGCCATCCTCTTCTTATATAAGGTAAGCTAACTAAATCAAATTACCTTTTTTATCAAACCTTACATTTAAAAAATCGCCTCTAAATTCAATATCTTTTCGATCTTGTAGTTCTTTATATAAACCTTCAGACACCTGCATCTCACCTTTATGAGATGTACTGTCAATAATGCATAATTTAACATTCTCACTATTTTTCTTGCCTTCTATCCGCATCAGACCGTTTAAGGAATTTAAGGCAATCATCATTGCTTTAAAATCATTTTCCGCGATAAGCGGGATTTTTCCTTTATCCAAAAAAGTTGTTGTTATTACATTGTTATAAGTTACCTTTAAATTAATCTTATTAAACAATTTACTGGTAATTATATCCGCCTGACCTATTCCAATAGCATTACCGTGACTCTCTTTGGTTAAATTAAGAGCCACAACATATTCAATTAAAGGCTGCCCGAAATACTTATTTCCAGTTGCATACATTTTTTCTGGATCACTCTCTCCCCATACTCCTTTTCTTCCAATTAAATTTGTGTCCATACATGTACCACTAATATTTTTCCCTATATTTTTGATAACTAATACATCACATATTCTGAATGGCAACCATGGATAATATTTCTCTGCTAATTCATATAATCTTTTTTCCCTCTCTGGAATATCAATTGGATCAATTAACTCAAGATGTGCTGTATTTCCTCTTGCATTTTCAATAATAGCTATGCCAGTAATAATTTTTTTAGTGGTCAATACAACCTTAGCGCTGGCTGGAATAAGATTTTTAAGCCCCCAAACTCCGTATGAATGAATAATTTCAGCCTGTTTCTGCTTTCCTAATCCTACTGTCATTATCTTTAATAGACCACTCTCGGTTTTATTATCATAGTCAGTATGTTTCTTGATTCGATTAATAACAATAATTCCATCAGCTTGATAAGCATATCTATCTAAATAGACAGGGGTGTTATGCTCGGTTTCTCCAATCCTTACTACCTTCATGCTTGATTTTATAGGAGCTAGTAAATGTTCTTCAGTAATTCCTAAAGATTTTAATATTTCTGCCTGTCCCCTTGCAGTACCTCCACCATGACTGCCCATAGCAGGTACAATAAATGGATGACCCCCCCATTTTTTTATTTCTATAATCAAGTACTTAATTATTGGCACCATATCCTTTATACCACGGCTACCCGCAGTAATAGCAATTTTATCACCTGGATGAATTCTGGAACCTAAATTAAACTGATTAATGTTTTTTAGTAATTCAAATCTAATATCCTGTATTTCTGGGTGATGATAAAATTGCTGTAATTGAATAACTTTTGGTATATCCAAGTTTTATTAGACACCTCCCTGCTTGTTTGATTGGATTATTTTAATCAGATGATTAAATGACAAAGGTAAGATAATTTAAAGTAATGATAATTTCTGAAAAATTTTATTTAATTAAGGATACCTATTTTACCCCTGGCAAACAATTTTATTTTTTCTTTAATTAATTCCAACATAGATTCTTTTAAGCTGCTGGAAATATCTGATAGGTGAACTGTATAATCTTCTTTGAGTATATTTTTTAATTGTTTAATAGCTATATTAGAAATTTCAGTATTAATATTTATTTTGGATATTCCTTCATCTATTGCTAATAAAAGATCTTCTTCTGTATTACCAGAACCGCCATGCAAAACAAGTGGAATTGAAGTTACCTTAGCAATTTCTTTTAAACGATTATGATATATTCTTGGTTTACCGATGTAGTTACCATGAATTGTTCCCACTGCTATTGCTAAGGCATCGCATTCTGTCTGTTCAACAAATGCTTTTGCTTCTATTGCTTTAGTTAATTGATCTTCGGTAATTGTTTGTCCAATATCTTTTGCTGGCACATAACCTAATTCCGCTTCTACACTTACTCCAACCGCATGGGCTATTTTAACAATTCGATTAGTGTTCTCTATATTTTTGCTAAGACTTAAATCTGAGCCATCGTACATAACTGAAGTAAAACCAGCCTGAATAGCTTTTATGATAAAACCTTCTGATTTACAATGGTCTAAATGAAGGACAATGGGCAAACTAGTTTTATTAGCCAATGATTTAACACATTCTGCAATTAATTGTATATCGGTTACCAAACTAACCTTTTCTCCAAAAGCAATAATGACCGGGCAATTTAATGAAGTAGCAGCATCGAATACAGCTTGCACAGTTTCGAGATTATATACATTAAAGGAACCAATAGCATATCCCATCTGTCTTGCCGAAATTAAAATCTCGTTCAGATTAGTTAACATCCTGCACTCCTTGTTCTTTCTAACCATGCTTGAAACTCTTTATCTTCTAATACTTCAGGATTAACTACAAACTGTGGGCTTTTACTATCCAATAACTTATTTATGTCTTCTACCAATAAAAAGGGCGATTTAGTTAAGGCTTCTCTGGTTGTTCCAGCAATGTGAGAGGTTAAAGTAACATTATCAAGCATTAACCAGGGACTATCCTTTGAAATTGGCTCTTCCCAAAATACATCTAAAGCAGCACCAGCAATTCTTCTATTCTTCAATAAATCAAACAGGGCATCCTCTTTGATTAAACCAGCACGCGCGGTGTTAATAAGGTAGGCTGTTTTTTTTATTAATGCCAGTTCCCGTTCCCCCAACATATTCTCATTCTCTTTTTCTAAACGAGCATGTAAGGAAATAAAATCGGAGTTCTGCAATAAATATTGCAAGTTAACTTTTCTAGCATTATATTTATGAGTTATATCATCAGAAATGTAAGGATCATATGCCAGTATCTTGACTTCAAAGCCACTTAACTTTTTAGCAACTAATTGACCCACATAACCAAAACCAATTAATCCAATAGTCTTTTCCTGTAATTCGGGTATCATATCTGAATTAGTGTAATTTTTTCTCCAAACGCCATTTTTTATAGCATAGTAACTTCGGGTAATATTCCGTGCCTCTGCAATAATTAAGCCAACAGTAAAGTCTGAAACTGCCTGAGCGTTCCGTCCTTTTATATGATGGATTAGTATGCCTTTTCTGGTGGCATAACCAATATCAACATTTTCTAATCCTCCCCTGGCTACCCCAATCAATCTGAGCTGGGGTAGTGCATCCATTGTTTCCCTGGATATGGGACAAAATAGAGCTAACAAGATTTCAGTACCTTTATTGGCATTTGATATCTGGGAAACAACTTTTTCAGCAGAAGGACCTCTTTTTTCAATAGCTAATCTTCTTTTTTGTAATTTATCCCAATCCTTCTCCCAATCATTTACTTCTATATTGGATACTTTAATATGCAATTGTCGAGCTGCCTCAGCAAAATACTTGCTAGATATCATAGCATCTCCAATACATAGTATATTCATTTAAAACTCCCACCACAACAATTATTCATTCCTAATTTTTATTATATTGTTTGCTTATAATAAAATTAATTATATTGAATTACTGTAAATCTCCCAGAATAATAATAACTAAAAAATAGGTCAGGCTCATAACCATGTTAGACAGTTACATTTTTCTACCTATTAATAATTATGTTCTATTTTTTAAAACCAAATAAGGACCTTCTTTTAGAAAAGACATACTAGGATTTTCTTTCTGGGAAACACAATAGTAAATAGCCTTCTGCAGCATTTCTGTAATATCAGGAACAGATCCCCTGATAAACTGATAACCGCTTATTCCTGGTAAAGTAGCAAGTATGTCAGGAGGGATATTCACAGTGCAATATATAAGATTTTCTATTCCACCTATCCTGGTAAAGACCTGTTCCCACTTTTGCACTTCCCACTGGTCATGGGTAAAAGTCCATTCCGGGCTTATGAGTAATGGGTAATAATTCCCTACTCCAACTTCTTGGAATTTTTTAAGCAAATCCCGGTAATATTTACTACCGATAGGCTCTTCATCCTGGTTATGAGCAAATAGTATAATTTTCCCACCTTTCTTTACTGCTGGCAAAGCAGCCCAGGCTCCTTTAATAGCTTGATAGTGATTTACCGCCACTTTGCTACCATGAGTCAAGACTATATCATATTTTTTTTCTATATGAAGTTCACAAAATTTACGTAACTGTTGAATCGCTTTTTTATGGGATGCCTCCAGCTCACCAGTAGTAATGCCACAAATACGCAGTTCACCATCCAATAAAACATTTACAGTAAAATCTACCCTGACCTTTCTAGCAACCTCTAAAGCAAACTCATGACAGGGATTATTATTAAATATAAGACTATCAGCATTAGTATTGGCCATATATTCAGGTCCATGGAAAACCTGGGTAGCCTCAATATTGACTAATCCCGGGCAAATCGCCTTTCTACCTCCTGAGGCACCAGCCATGAAGTGTGTTTCAACTAATCCAGTAACAATATGTAAGTCTGATTGGAAAAAATCTCTATTAATCTTTACTGGAACGCCTTTGATATTACCAATAGAGATTAAATCTATATTGTAACAATTATGGTCAATAATATGATAATTATTACATAGTTCCTCTCCAAAAGTATTCTTTTTCCAGGCATCAGAGGTTGGAGTATGCGTTCCCGTGCCTATAATGATTTTAATATTTCGTCTCTGAATACCTGCTCTAGTGAGACGGTATAAAATGGGAGATAAGATATTTTCATCCTGATTACAATTATAAGGAACTGGACGAGTATTATCAGACACAGCGATAGCCACAGTAAGCTTATTAACAGGTTTCTTTTGAGCCTTTACTATCGCTTCAATAGTCTCACTTTGTATAGGATGTTCAAAAGCATATTCAATTTTATCTTGTACATTCTGTAGGGAAGGTATTTTCTTCATTTGCAGAACATCACAGGTAGGTGGAACCTTAAGAGTAATAAAACTATCTAAGTATTCAATGACTATTTTTTTCCAATTGGAAGAATTTATATTGATATCATAATAATCCTTATTCATTGCTTACCTCTGTCATTATTAGATTAAAATTTGTTAACTTAAAGTAACTTATAATATTTTTATATCAGATCAAAATATGCCCTAATCCCATTATCAACTATCAGCCCGATTAAATAACCTAAATAATAGTCAATCTTTTGTTTAATTCTATTTATCATTACATTGTACTGGGTAACCAAAGAATAATTTGTGGAAAAGCAATCATGAGTACAAGCCCAATGGCAATGAGAATAATGAAAGGAATTACTCCGCGAATAATATCAGAAGTATTTATACCTAGCTCTGGAGCTGCTGCTCCTTTCAGGAAGAATATGGAATAAGCAAAAGGTGGGGTCAAAAATGACATCTGTAGATTAACTATTACCATCATAGCAAACCATAAAGGATCAAATCCTAATCGGGGTATAATAGGAGCCAGTATAGGAACCATAACAAAGATAATACCAATCCAATCTATAAACATTCCTAAAATAAAACAAACCACCATAATTAAAGTAAAGGCTCCCCAACGTCCACCAGGAACAGATAAAATAAAATTCTCTACTACATCACCACCTCCGGCACTTAAAAAAATACTAACAAAAGCTGTAGAACAACCGGCTATGAGAAGAACCATACCAGTTAATTTTATTGTATCAACTGAAACATCTTTCAATACTTTCCAACTAAAACGACCATACACTATGGTTAAGAGTGTCGCTACTGCAGATCCTACAGCAGCAGCTTCAGTAGGAGATGCTAAACCTAAATAGATTGCTCCCATAACTGAAAGAATTAGCAAAACAGTCGGTGCCATTGTTACAATCAACATTTTTATTTTCTGACCAAATGTGTAAGTATTGCCTTCATCGGCAGCAGAAGGAGCTATGGATGGTTGCAAATAAGCACGAATTGCAATATATAACATATATAATGCGGAAAGAAGAAATCCAGGCATAAAAGCAGCCATAAAAAGCTTGCCTACTGAAATCCAAGCAACGGGTCCATAAATGATAAGCATAATGCTGGGAGGGATAAGTATGCCCAGAGTACCGCCGGCACAGATGGCTCCGGTGGCAAGACCTTTGTCATAATTGCGCTTCATCATAGCTGGAAGTGCAACCAGGGTTAACATGGTAATGGAGGCAGCAATAATACCAACACAGGCAGCCATAATTGTTCCGATTAAGACACTGGTAATAGCCAATCCGCCTCTAAACTTGCCAAAAAACACATAGACAGCATCATACATCTTTTCAGCAATACCAGATTTTTCTAACATATTACCCATAAAAACAAATAAAGGAACAGCCATAAATCCATAGTCAGTTATTATAGCATACAGCCGGCTGTAAATTATATCAAAAGCAGTCGATCCAAATAACAAATATCCAGCTATAACCCCTACTCCACCAATAGGAAAAGCTAGAGGGAATCCTGTTAAGATTCCTAAAAATAATGCAGTAAACATACCAATTGTAACGATTTCAGGGCTTATTGTAATATTCATCACAATAATTCTCTCTTTCTTATTAAAAAATATAATTCCTGAACAAACTTGGCTATACTCTGGAGCGTAAAAATAATAAAAGCAGCCGCTATTACAGTTCTAAAGGGAGCCGCTGGTGGTAACCAGCTACTCTCTACCATTTTTTCACCTACTTTCCAGGAAAAAACCGCCCATCTCATTCCTGAAGAAATCAGAATAATGCAAATAGGAAAAAGAAAGATAATAGACATAATAACATTCACCAAGGCTTGTTTCATACGAGAAAAACGGGCGTAGAAAACATCAACTCGAACATGCCCTTCATGTAAAAAGGTATACGCCCATCCAAAAGCACCAAAAGTTCCCATAAGCATTTTAGAAGTTTCCAATGCCCAATTCGTTGGATTATCAAAGACATATCTGGAAACAACTTCATAACAGAGGACAACTATCAGGGCTAATAACAAAAATTTAACAATTTGACCGGCAATTTCACTGAGACCATTAATGAAAAGTACCATTTTTTTCATATTATATGAATATACTCCTTCTTTTTTCTAGCCTTGCTCCAAATAACTATATCTGAAACAAGGCTAGAATTGATTTATCCTATTTCCAAATATTGTAGTGTTTATTGTGATATTAAGAAAATAGATTGGTTATTAAATAGATTTATTTTATATCAAGCTCCTTACAAATTTCTGCAAAGCTCATCATAGAATTATATACTTTTGCATAATCTGGATCCTTAGCGGACTCTTCCTGGTAATATTCAAATGACTTTTCGTACATTAATTCTTCAATATCTGTAGAAATACTTTCCACAATAGTGCCATATTCTTTAAATTCTTCTATCGCTACCACATCCATAAGTAATTCTTCAGTAAAGAATTGACGAGAAACCTGATGGGCAGCCATTTCTACAATTCTTTTTAGATCATCAGGAAGTTCATCCCATTTCTTTTTGTTAACAAATAGGGATTGAGCATCACTTGGTGAACGAGAAGGAGATAGGTACAAATATTTTGCTACTTCGTTGAAACCCATACCCCAGTTTAAAGAAGGAGTAATATACTCAAAAGCATCAATTATGCCTCTTTGCATTGCTTCATATATTTCTCCGCCCGGAAGAAAAACTGGGGCAGCTCCCATCTTCTCAAAAATTGAATTAAGAGCTGTGGTACCCATTCTTATCTTTAATCCTTTGATATCCGAAGCTGAGTTTAAGGGTTTATTGCTATGTGCCCATACTTCAGCTGGATGAATAGTTAGCTGTTCTATGAATTCTACTCCAATAGGTCTGTATAAATCCTTAGCTAAATCAACACCTTCATTATCCAGCCACATCATGAACTGATTTCCCGTCAAACCTCCCACACAACTGGTATAAAAAACTCCCGCTGGAACATATCCAATCGCCCAGCCAGCTGATACATGTGCAGCCTCCACTGAACCAGTAAGGACTCCATCAAATTCTTTGCCAGCAGGAATTATGGCACCAGCTGTAAATGCTTTAACCTGTAAACGACCCCCACTAGCCTCAGTCACCAGTTTGGCAAATCTATCTGCACCTTGAAAACCAAAGTCTCCAGCTGCACACATAGATTGCAATCTCCAGTTTATAACTTTTTCTTGACCAAATATAGTAATATTTAAAGAACAAATAAGAAACATTACTAAAATTAACCACATATATCTATATTTTTTCATTATATTTTCGTATCCTCCTTTTAAAAATAACATTTATATATTTCATTAGGAAAATATTATTTTGTTATTTCACCTCCTGATATTAGTTTTTACCTTAAATTAAAATGGTAATCAATTGTTCAGTTATTCCATCCTCACCTCTTTCTTTATTTAATATTTTTTCTAAAAATTAAATTTTAAAATGTTAGTGATTATTCTTTTTGTTTCTATCATTACAGAATAGATTTACATTCTCTATTAAAAATGTAGCAATTGTTTTGGCAATTAGTTCAATTTTTCTAGATTTTGGATATTCCATATGCAGGGGTGGATTTTCCGGTTTTAGCAGATAATCAATCCCATGTTCTTTTACTATCCAGCCAGAATTATCTATTAATGCACTGATTGATATTACTGGTATACTATATTTTTTTGCTATTCTAGCTACCCCAATAGGGGTTTTGCCATAAATTGTAGAACCATTTATTTCACCCTCGCCAGTAATCACTAAATTCGCATCTTTTAACTTTTGCTCCAGATGAACAGTATCTATAACTATATCTATCCCGGGTTTTAATTCTGCATTTAAAAAGGCCATTAATCCAGCGCCCAGTCCTCCTGCAGCTCCGGCACCTGGAACATTCTTTATATCTTTGCCTAAATCACGTTTAATAACATCAGCAAAATGGTATAACGCTTCATCGAGAATCTTAACCATCTCGCCTGTTGCGCCCTTCTGAGGACCATATATGTTGGAAGCACCGGTAGGACCACATAAAGGATTTTGAACATCAGAAGCTACCAGAAAGCTGGTTTCTTTGACTCGATGATCAATCTCAGAAAGATCAATCCTATTTAAATAAGATAGCTGTGCTCCTCCAAATCCTATCTCCTTATCATTCTCATCAAATAAATGTATTCCTAATGCCTGTAACATTCCTGCTCCTCCGTCATTGGTGGCGCTTCCTCCAATACCGATAATCATCTTGCGGCATCCATAATCAAGTGCACTCTTGATTAATTGACCTGTACCAAAGGTTGTGGTAATTAAGGGATTTTTTTTCTCGGGGAGAACAAGAGGAAGCCCGGAAGCAGAAGCCATTTCAATTACAGCAGTTACCTCATCACCAAGGATACCAAAGGTGGCTAACACAGGTTCACCAAGAGGTCCTATTACTTCTTGTTGATATATCTTTCCCTGAGTGGCATTTACTAAACATTCAACGGTACCTTCTCCTCCATCGGCCATCGGTACCTTCTCCACTATGGCAGCTGAATAAACCTGTTTTACACCTTGAGCTATTGCTTCTGAAACTTCAATAGCACTTAAACTACCTTTAAAGGAATCAGGGGCAATAACAATCTTCATTAATTTTTTATTTCCTTTTATAGACTTATAAATTAACAAAAATATTAATAGTTATTAGTTCCTTTAATAATTGTAGATATTATGCAGAATTTTTACATTAGATAATATGACAAAAATAATCCTATATATTTGTATATTTTTTGTAGGTATATACAAATTATAAAATAATATAACTGAATTAAATTCTATTCTTCTTGAAAATGCTTCATCTTCAGTGCTATATACAATTGAATGGCTTCATTAAACTTACGCGGATCTAAACCAGTGGCATTTCTAATCTTTTCTAAACGATAAAGAAGTGTATTACGATGAACAAAAATAGCTTTACTTGTGTTAGTAATATTCAGATTATTTTCAAAAAAAACCTGAAGGGTATCCCAAAAAATAGCTTTTAGCCCTTTTCTTTTATTTATATCTTTTTCAAAAATATTTTTAATATAATTATTTCTTATTTCTGGATTAACCTCTGCACATAATCGATAAATGCCTAAATCAGCAATATGGTGAATACCAATTTTACTATTTACCTTATCTCCTATTTCTATAGCACGACAGGCTTCTTGATAGGAATGCATTATACCTTTAATACCAGGATGATATTCTCCCATACCAATGGAGGCAACAAATTTTCGCTGGATTAAAATTGCCTCCTTTATCTGATTGCTTATTTTTATTAATTTAGCTCTAATAATTTCTGGCTTATTACTAATATTGATGGTTTTAAGGACTACAAAGCGATCTCCTCCGACATAAGACACAATATCCTGAGGTTGATGTTGAAAAAGATCACGGATTGTCCTTAAAATATCATTCTTTAATCTCTGCAAATAAATTTCACCTTCTTTTAATCCACTATGATCTCTTATACTATTACGAGCTGTTTTTTCAAAACGATAGATATTTATTGAAAGTGCAACTCTGGGAATGGTAATATCATAGCCAACAATATTACCTCTGGCAATAAATAAATCCTTATCATTTCCTACTCTACCTGAAATTAGGTCGTGAATAAAATTCTCTTTAGCCTGTCTTTCCAGATCAATTTCTTTCAGCCAAAATTGTTGCTGTAGCATCATCTCAACAGCCATCTTGATAATCTCTCCAAAAGGACCAACTTCACCAGGATTACCGGTGATACCTACCACACCAATAATCTCATTATTATCCTCTATAGGCAGATTGACCCCCGGTTTAACACCCACTAAATGATTTTCATTTTCCGGATAAATAAACATTTTTTCCTTATTCTTAATAACCAGGGCTGCGCCTTCGTGATATTGATTTAGTCGACTTCTATCCCCAGTTCCGATAATAAATCCATTTTCATCCATGATGTTGATATTCTTCCCAATAATACTTATTGTCCGATCAACAATCTGCTGGGCTAAATTATGTGTAATTTTCATAAAAATATCCTCCTGAATAGTTACTTTTCCTCTCATGGTAGATATTTTGAAAGATATTCTAATCTTTTAAATAAATCCTATTCTTAATTATTTCAATTTTACCCTGGGCAAATAATTGAATAGCTCTAGGTAATAGTTGATGTTCATATTTCAATATTCTCCGGGAGAGGGATTCCTCATCGTCAAATTGTTTTACTTCCACCGCTTTTTGTAAAATGATAGGTCCACTATCAACTCCTTCATCAACCAAATGCACTGTGCAACCACTTACTTTAACACCATATTCCAGTGCTTGCCTCTGAGCATGCAATCCCGGAAAAGCAGGTAATAAAGCAGGATGAATATTTATAATATGGTAATGGTATTTCTTAACAAAACCGGGACTCAATAAGCGCATATATCCAGCCAGAACAATAAGATCAATTTTGTAACTATCAAGATGCTTCATGATTTCCTGCTCATATTCCTCTTTACTGCTAAACATTTTATATTGTACCACTTGGATTTTGATATTATTCTTTTTCGCTCTCTGTAAGGCATAAGCCTTGGGATTATCACTTAGTACTAATTGTATTTCCCCACTAATTCTGCCTTTCTTTATGGCATTAATAATAGCCTGGAGATTACTTCCTCTCCCAGAAACCAAAACCGCAATACTAATCATAATTTCTTCTTTCCTTGATTAATTTAATAATGAATAATATTTATATTATAATATTCTACTACACCTAAACTAATACCCACAATAAGTCCAATTACAATGATCATTACTAATTAGTGTTCTAATAAGCTATCTTAATCTCTACTTTTTATTTTTAACTTAATATGGACAATACTCTAAGGGAAGCAGATAAGTAAAAGTTCCTTTAATGGGTGAATTATATTAATGGTTATTTAATCCTTAATTTCAAATTATATGGATTGCCATATCCTTTTTGGTCTTCTTTATTACCTTACCTATAATATATGCTGACTCTTGAAGTTGATGTAATCTATTCAATATAGCTCCCTGTTCTTCTGGAGCTACTACTATGACCATTCCTATACCCATATTAAAGGTATGGAACATTTCGGAAATAGTAATCTTCCCTTTCTCTTGAATTAATTTAAAAATAGGTGGGATAGGCCAGTTACTTTGAAATATGCCAGCAGCAACATCTTCAGGTAGGATGCGAGGAATATTGTCAAGAAAACCACCTCCGGTAATATGGGCAATGCCTTTAATTTGAAATTCTTTCAATAAAGTTAAAACTGTTGATATGTAGATTCTGGTAGCTCTAAGAAGTTCTTCCCCCAATGTCACATTCAGAAGGGGCACTTTTTTTGTTAAATTCAATTTTCCTTCTGCTAAAAATATTTTCCTCACTAGAGAATATCCGTTGCTATGCAGTCCAGAGGAGGCTAACCCAATGACTATATCTCCTGGAACAATATTACATCCAGTTATAAGCTTTTTCCGGTCAACAATTCCTACAGCAAAACCTGATAAATCGTACTCTCCATCTCTATAAAATCCAGGCATTTCTGCAGTTTCCCCTCCTAATAAAGCGCAGCCAGCAATTTTACAACCTTCGGTAATTCCTTTTATAATACTAACCATCTTGCTTTCATTTAATCTACCAGTAGCCAGATAATCCAAAAAGAATATCGGCTTGGCACCACAAGTCAGGATATCATTGACACACATTGCTACTAAATCAATTCCAATGGTATCATGTTGGTTTAATAAATTTGCTATCATTAGTTTAGTACCGACACCATCAGTACCAGAAACTAAAACTGGATCTTCAATTTTTTCTTGGGCTATAGAAAACAATCCAGCAAAATGACCAATTTCGCTCAGAACACCTGGTATGCGTGTGGCATGAATCATTGGAGTAACCTTATTAATAATATTATTTGCCAACTCAATATCAACTCCTGCCTTCTTATAACTCTCACTCATTTTAAACAATTAATCCTTTCTTTTATGTTAAAATACAGGGCAAAGAAGTTCCAGGTTGAGTGTATCAATTATCGAGTTTAAAATACCAAAATTACCATATAGTTCTTTACTAAAAATTTATCCATTCTTATATTTAGCATTATTTTGGCTTACTACTAATTACTTATCACTCATTACTAATTACTTATATTATAATGGATATTCACCACTGAAACAGGCAGTACAAAAATCAGAAGGTTTATTTTTCTCAAAAATTCCTGTTAATCCTTCCAGACTGATATACCCCAGGGAATCCGCTTCAATCCATTGTCTTATCTTCTCAATTGAAAAACGATTAGCCCACAACTCTTCTTGATTGGGTGTATCAATGCCATAATGACAGGGAAAATTTACAGGAGGAGAACTAACTCTAACATGTACTTCCCTTGCCCCTGATTTCTTTAATAATTTCACTAATTTACGGCTGGTAGTTCCCCTGACAATTGAATCATCTACCATAACTATTCTTTTCCCTGTTACAATACTGACAATTGCGGAGAGTTTTATTTTAACTGAATATTCTCTCAACGCCTGATTGGGTTGAATAAAAGTTCTACCTATATAAGGATTTTTCAATAAACCTTCCTGGTAGGGTATTCCAACTTTATGAGCGTACCCTAATGCGGCAAATCGCCCTGAGTCAGGAACTGAAATAACTATATCGGCTTTAGCTGGCTGTTCTTGAGCTAATCTTTGACCGATTCTTTCCCGTATTGCAGCAACATTCTCTCCAAAAACATTACTGTCAGGACGTGCAAAATAAACATGTTCAAAAATACATAAATTCTTTTTAGTGCAAGGAAGTATTTGTCTCGCTTTATAATTGTTCTTTTCAATTATTATCATCTCTCCAGGTTGGATTTCTCTCAAATACTGAGCCTCTATTATGGAGAAGGCGCTATCTTCTGATGCTAAAACAAAGCCATCTCTTATCTTTCCTAAAACAAGAGGATGAAAACCATGAGCATCTCTTAAGCCTATCAATTTATCTTCTGTCAAAAGAACCAGGCAAAAGGCTCCCTTCAATTGTAGTACTACCTTTTCTAAGGCTTTTTCTATATCCTTTTCTTTAGTTGCTTCAATTAGCTTACAGATCAATTGGCTATCAGTTTGACAATTGCTTGGATTGTTATCCTGCGATTCCAGTATTGCTCTTAATTCACTCTGATTAATCAGATGACCATTATGAGCCAGAGCAAAAGAACCATCAGCAAATTGTCGCAATATTGGTTGACTATTTTCCCAATTATTAGAACCAGCAGTGGAATATCGTACATGACCGATAGAAGCAATTCCCTGCAAGGTATTTAATATGCCTTCCTTGAAAACTTCAGCTACCAGTCCCAGATCTCGATAAATCAATATATTCTTACCATTAGTGACAGCGATACCGGCACTCTCCTGTCCTCTATGCTGAAGAGCAAAGAGTCCTAAATAGCTTAATTGAGCTATATTGCTCTTCAGATTTTTATGATAAATACCAAAAACACCACATTCTTCATGCATGATCTATATCCTTCTTCCAAGCTTTTTCAAGCTGATCTATCTTTATATCAATCAAATGACTAATCTTTAAACTATTCCCTCCAACTTTTCCTAATATATCAATTGGAACTTCATATTTATTGGTAATTTCTTTTAAGAAATCTAAATTCTCTTGGGCAAGGGAAACCACAATTCGGGATTGTGTTTCTCCAAAAAGAAAAGCATCTTGTCTAATCCCCGTGTTCTTTTTGATGACTATTCCTTTCTTTCCTGCGATGCAACATTCGGCTAACGTAATCGCCAACCCTCCATCAGCACAATCATGAGCCGAGGAAAGAATACCTGCCTGAATACTTTCCCTGCATGCATCTTGAACTGACTTTTCAAAGCACAAATCTATATTAGGAGGCAGTCCTTTCTCCATATGATGTATGATGTTCAAATACTCACTTCCTCCTATCTCTTCCCTGTGTTCTCCCATAAGAACAATTAAGTCACCATCGTTTTTGAAGGACATCGTACAAAGTTGCTGGACATTTTCGATGATTCCAGCCATACCTATGATAGGAGTTGGATAAATAGCTTCTCCATTACTTTCATTATTTAAACTAACATTACCGCTAATCACCGGCACTCCTAATGCCTCGCATGCTTCACTAATTCCTTTAACTGATTTTTCCAACTGCCAGAATATTTCCTCTTTTTCAGGATTACCAAAATTCAGATTATCGGTAATGGCCAAAGGTGTGGCTCCTTTACAGGAAAGGTTACGTGCTGCTTCAGCAACGGCAATTTTTCCACCTAAAAAAGGATCAAGGTAACAATATCTCCCATTACCGTCAACAGTAAAAGCAATTCCCCTATTACTTCCTTCAATTTTTAATATACCAGCATCATCCCCTGGAAATACCATCACTTCAGTTCCTTTTGCACTCATTTCATTGCAATCCCTATAAATCCAATTTTTGTTGCAGATATTTGGAGAAGCCAGTATTTCAAATAACGCCTGGTTAAAATCTGTGGGTTGGGATATTTTTTCTAAGTTCAATTTTTGTAGCTCTTTGAGTTTATTGGGAACTATACCCTGGTAATAACGGACAGGAACGCCTTCGGCTAAAGATTTTGCCGGTACTTCTCCTACGATCTTTTCTCCTTCTTTTAGGCGTAATATGCCATTTGAAGTCACTTTGCCTATTACCTTATATTCAATTCCCCATTTGTCAAATATTTCTCCAATCTTTTTCTGTGTATCTTTTTTTGCAACTAACAACATCCTTTCCTGGGTTTCAGAGAGCATTATTTCCCTTGGAGTAATATCATTTTCCTTACGGGGCACTAAAGACAGATTTAATTCAATCCCACAATCTCCCTTACTGGCCATTTCACAACTTGAGCTCACCAACCCGGCTGCTCCTAAATCCTGCATTCCCAGGATGAGTCTGTTTTCTACTAATTCCAAACAGGCTTCGATTATTTTTTTTTCTAAATAGGGATTGCCTTTCGGGATAGGTGGATGATCAATTGCCTTGTCTTCTCCTTCTAATTCTCTTGAGGCAAAACTAGCACTACCCACGCCATCTCTACCTGTTCTCTCTCCTGCTAAAATCACGATACTATCAGCCCCTTTAGCAACAGCAACGACAATGTCTTCCTTGCGAACCAAGCCAATACACATGGCATTTACCAAAGGATTGTCCTGATAGCTATCCAAAAAATATGTTTCACCGCCAATGGTAGGAACTTCAATATTATTTCCGTAAAAGGCTAATCCTTTTGCAACTTCCTTAACCAAATATTTTATATGAGAATCATCTAATCTTCCGAAACGTAGAGAGCCTAATAATGCAACTGGACGGGCTCCCATCGCCAGAATATCCCTTACTACTCCTCCCGATCCAGTGGCAGCCCCATGAAAGGGTTCAACAGCTGAAGGATGATTATGACTTTCAATCTTCATCACCATAGCCAGGCCTTCTCCAATATCAATGACTCCTGCATTCTCTCCGGGGCCAAAAAGAACCCACTCTGCTTGAGTAGGGAAAATACTTAATAGTGGTTTTGAACTTTTATAGCTACAGTGTTCTGACCACATTGCCGAATAAAGCCCTATTTCAACATCATTGGGCTCTCTTTTTAAGGTCTTCACAATTTCGTTATATTCATTTTCTGTAAGATCGTTTTCTTTTAAAATTCTCTTTAAATCTTTTTCTTCCCGGATAATGTTATCCATTATTAGCTCCTATAAAATTAGAATTAGTATTTAAAATTCTTTTTAATGTGAATTCTCTGATTACATCATCCGCCATGCCTTTTCCATTTGATTTATTGACAGATTTACCCAGTGGTTAATTTTTAAATGGTCCCCCTTTACTATTCCAATTTGCTGAAATGGTACCTTGTCACGTCTTATCATTTTAGTAAATTGGTTATAGTTTGAAGGTTTAACGGTAACAATGATTCTTGACTGGCTTTCTCCAAATAAACTGCAATCAGAACGAATATCTGTTTTCAATTCAATTTCGGCACCAAAGCTACCACCAATACAGGATTCAGCTAAAGCAATGGCAATCCCTCCGATGGAACAATCATGGGCTGAGGCAAGCAAGTCTTTTTTTATTAACTTCCGACATAAAAACTGAATACTCTTTTCTTTATATAAATCAAGAGTGGGGGGTACGCCACATTTTAATTGGTGAACAAGTTCCAGATATTCACTGCCCCCTAATTCATCCCAGCTCTCCCCCAATAAGAAGATAAGGTCATTTTCATTTTTAAAATCTAAAGTACAAAGTTGATTATAGTCATTTATCAAGCCAATCATACCTACAACAGGTGTTGGGTCAATAGGTTTTCCCTCATTTTCATTATATAAGCTTACATTTCCACTAATAACGGGTGTTTCAAAAAATTGACAGGCTTCAGACAGTCCCTTAATGACTTGTACCAGTTGCCAGTAACTATCACTGTTTTCCGGTGCTCCAAAATTCAGACAATCAGTTACTGCCATAGGTATTGCTCCTTTACAGGATAAGTTTCTGGCTGCCTCTGCAATTGCAATCCTGGCACCCTGAAAAGGATTAAGTAAACAGTATCTGCCATTGCCTTCAGTCGTCAGGGCAATGGCTTTTTTACTTCCTTTCATTCTTAATACAGCTGCATCGTCCCCAGGCGGAATAATCGTATTGGTTTGAACCATATGGTCATATTGTCGGTAAATTTCTTCCTTGGAGAATAAATTGGGAGAACAAAGCAAGTCTAATAAAATTTGATTATAATCATCAAATTCGTTTAGTTGTTCCAATTTCAGCTGATTACGTTTCTTTATCCACTTCGGTTTTTTTGTTTTCCTTTTAGCAATTGGGGCTCCTTCTGACAGAGTAATTACAGGTATACTTGCCTCAATCTGGTTGTGATTTTTAATGGTCAATATTTCATCATCTGTAACCTTGCCAATAATAGCACAATCCAAGTCCCATTTTTTTAAAGTTGATAATACTCTATTTTCTTTGTCTTTTTCCACTACCACAATCATTCTCTCCTGGGATTCTGATAGCATAATCTCAAAAGGATTCATCCCAGCCTCTCTTTGGGGAACAAGGGAAAGTTCGATTTCCATCCCACTTTTTCCCCGAGCAGCCATCTCACTTAAAGAACTTGTCAATCCGGCTGCACCACAATCCTGCAAACCAATTACTTCTTTAAATTGTGCTAACTCCAAACAGGCTTCAATCAATAATTTTTCAGCAAATGGATCTCCTATTTGTACTGCTGGGCGATCCTCATCAGATTGCCCATTTAATTCAACAGAAGCAAAAGCTGCACCTCCTATCCCATCACGTCCGGTTTTAGCACCGATTAAAATTACTGAATTGCCTGCTCCTTTTGCCAGCGCACGAACAATTTTTTCCTTTTTTACCAAACCTACACACATTACATTGACTAAAATATTCCCCTGATAGCTTTTTGAAAAAATTGTTTCTCCGCCAACAGTAGGTACACCAACACAATTACCATAGAAGGCAATACCACCCACTACGCTTTGAAAAAGATATTGAGTATGATTTTGCTTAAAATCACCAAAACGAAGAGAATCCAGCAGAGCAATAGGCTGGGCTCCCATGGTAAATATATCTCTTAAGATACCGCCCACACCTGTTGCCGCACCCTGAAATGGCTCTACAGCAGACGGGTGGTTATGGCTCTCCATTTTCATAACGATAAGTTCTTCCACACCTATATCAATCACACCCGCATTCTCACCGGGACCTTGAACAACCCAGGAAGCCTTTGACGGTAACATCTTTAACAAAGAACGTGTATTTTTATAACTGCAGTGCTCACTCCACATAACTGAAAATATGCCCATTTCCAGTTCATTTGGTTTACGGTTTAGAGCTTGACAAATGAAATGGTATTCATGGGAAGTTAAATTCCATCTATGCCAAAATTTTTTCTGTCTAAAATTCGCATGTGCTATTGCTTCCATTTTTGCACCGTTTATTTCAAAATAACTTCTTTTAAGTACATAATAATAGATTCGAATAATAAACGACCATCGATTGAACCTAAGCAGTCTTCCATGCACCTTTCAGGATGGGGCATTAGACCAAATACATTTCTTTCTTTATTACATATTCCGGCAATGTTAGCTATTGATCCGTTTGGATTAGCTTCTTTGGTAATCCCTCCATTGGAATCGCAATAACGAAATAATATCTGCTGATTTGTTTCCAATAGATCAATCGTTTCTTTGTCAGCATAGTAGCATCCTTCGCCGTGAGCAATAGGTATTTGTAAAATTTGATTTTTCTGAAATAATTTTGTATAAGGTGAATCAACATTTTCGACTCTTATAGTCTGGTTCTGGCATATGAAATGAAGACAACTATTTCTGATGAGAGCACCAGGTAGAAGTTGGGCTTCTGTTAACACCTGGAATCCGTTACAAATACCAAGAACCAATCCTCCCTTTTTGGCAAAATTCACCACAGCTGACATAATAGGAGAATACCGGGCAATCGCACCGACTCTTAAATAATCACCATAGGTAAATCCTCCTGGTAGAATAACACAGGCATAGCCATCCAGGTTTTTTTCTTTGTGCCATATCATATCAGCAGGATATCGTAACACTTTATTTATCGCATAGTAACAATCAGAATCACAATTTGAACCAGGAAATTGCACAATACCAAATTTCATCATTTTATCTATCCTGCCTCAATTGTATATTTAAAATCTTCAATCACCGGATTGGCAAGAAGCTTTTTGCACATGTCCTTTACCTGCAATTCTATGTCTTCCTGAGATCTTCCCTCTATCT
Source organism: uncultured Atribacterota bacterium (assembly GCA_964433555.1). Lineage (GTDB taxonomy): Bacteria > Atribacterota > Phoenicimicrobiia > Phoenicimicrobiales > Stramentimicrobiaceae > Stramentimicrobium. The sequence continues at coordinate 93,691 of CAYSRG010000006.1, forward strand.
TTAGTTCAATCATCTTTCCGACCCGGACTTCCTTCACATGGCAAAATCCAAGGGAAAGTAAAGCTTGATGTGTTGCTTTACCCTGAGCATCAAGGACGCCTTTCTTAAGCTCAACATTAATTCTTACTAACCACATTTATTAAATAGCTCCTTTTATTGTCATTAGCTTTCTATGATTTAAACTTTAATGAAATCCTGTATCTCTTCTAAAATATCACTTAGCGGAGGGATATCTTTAAACCATTCTTTCTTGGTAATTTCATTGGTAAAAGCACAATATACTCGGGATATTAATAATTTCAATCTATCAGGCAGTGGTTCCGGACCTGTATTTACCAACCGTTTCCAGTGAGTATGATCTTTCTCCTTTGCTTTTACTATTTCTTGATACCATTTACTTTTACGATAATATAGCCTTGCAATTTCCTTGCTAACCGGCATTCCGCGGTAGGTAAAACGGCATTCATCAAGTGTTCCTAATACATCTACTAAAACAATATTTTGGATATGATCTAGAGCAAATTCAAATTTTCCATCATCGTTTTTTAGCCCTACCTTCTGTGCCTCTTTACTAATCATTTGATTTATTCTCAGTGTAATTGCATTCATTTCTCCCATTTTTTTATCAGATAATTGAGACATATCCTGAGCTTCCTGCCAGGTGATATAACGATCAGTCGCTTCCAGTTTGGTTGAAACATCAAGATAAGGCCTCTTCAGTTCCATCCCTTCCTCAGGCATCTTGCTCAACCCCAGTTCTTTCAGTCTTAAAGCCCCTTCTCTTAAGCGTTTAAATACACTGGATCCCTTTGGGATTGCATTGCGATAAATGATTTCCAGGGGTATTAAATAATTGCCCTTTTCCTGTAAATAAATTTTGTAACTATAGGTATTATCCTTCTTTAACTCCGGATACAATACCCTGAAAAGTTTATTCTCCAGGATATAAACCGGCTTGTTAATCTCAGAAAGGGATTTGACTTTATTGTCCTCAACCAAGCCCAGATAATGGGTCAGAATTCCGAGCTTTTCCAATTTTTCGAAAAAATAAGCAGCAGTAATACACAAGGCTGCTCCTTTTTGAGCAATATGGTCTGGCATTTCACCCCAATCAAAAACAGAATAACGGTCGGAAAAGCTAAATCGTCCCCGACCGGGATATTCCCTTGTGGGAGCTTCTAACACAGTTAAATCTTTTACACTGCCCATTTTAAACTCCTTATTTCAGATATTCATTCAATCCCCTGATTCATGTCTAACTCTTTAACGTTCTGTTCCATTTTTTTCACATAAGATAATAATGATTCTTTTATCTGATGATTCTCCAATGCCAAAATTCTTGCTGCTAATAAAGCCGCATTGGCAGCATTATTAATACCTACCGTAGCGACCGGTACACCTTTTGGCATCTGTACAATAGAAAGCAAAGAATCTAAACCTTCTAACGTTTGTGTCTTAATAGGCACACCGATAACCGGTAACATTGTTTTTCCGGCAATAACACCGGGTAAATGAGCAGCACCTCCTGCCCCGGCAATAACTACTTTAAATCCTCTCTGTGGAAATTGATTGATATATTGAAAAAGAAAATCAGGTGTGCGGTGTGCAGAGATGGCTCTTAATTCATAGCTTATTCCTAATTCCTGAAAAACTTCAGTTGCTTTTCCCATGATGGATTGATCAGATGTACTACCCATAATAATACTTATATCCATATCAAAACCTCCTTAAATATAGTATTTAAATAATTTGCTTTAAAAATAAAAAAACCAGACCAAGAGGTATTCCAAAAAGAGTGGAACCTCTCCGCCTGGGATTTTAGCCCTACGGTGTAGTATAACTAATACACTTTGCACCACTTGGTTCGAACCCTGTCAAAAGATTACTTATAACAGGTGAATCCCTAAGATGCACTTCCACCCGTAGCCTTTTGTGATTTACGGTCACTTGGTAGAAACGCTTTCGCCGTATCCGAAAGCTTATACGAGTTTTATGATAACTTTAAAATATCTGATGAAAATATAGCATTCTTCTCTTTTTTTGTCAAATAATTACATTATCATTTACTGACTTTGCATTTTTAAAGTTAAATTAGGAATTACTGCTAGAATAATAAGGACAATACCTATTGTTTTATTATAACTGTATTACCTTTTTAATCACAGTATAATCACTAAAAAATAAGCATACCAATAATACCACAAGTTAAAATTACTATAATTGGATGCAGTTTCCCTTCAAAAATAATTAGCATGAGAAAAGAAAATAATGCAATTCCAAAATCTAACCATCCTGTAATGGCAGCAGAACCATAAGACCATACTGCATAAAAAATAAGACTTAATACCCCTACTTGCATTCCAGACCTAAATCTTACCATATAATTATTCTTTCCATATCGATCTATTATCAGTAAACCTAGAAAAGTGAGAATCAACATAGAAGGAAGAACTACAGAAAGTGTAGCAAGAATTGAACCAAAAATGCCACCTACTTTAAAACCTGTAAAGGTAGCTGCATTAATAGCAATTGGACCTGGTGTCATCTGGGCAATAGCAAATACTTCTGCCATATCTTTAAATGCTAGCCATTTTCGGCTGGTAACAATTTCATGTTGAATTAATGGAATTGTAACCATCCCACCGCCATAGGCACCAATACCAATAATCATAAAACTAACAAATAAATCAACAAAAAGCTTCATTATAATAACTAATCTCCAAAAAAATAAAGATCTAAATTGGCTTATTAAGACAATTATGCCAAAAATCAATCTGTCTTATACGGGAAGAAGTAAAAACCAAACATTCCTGTACCAATCAATCCCCAAATAGGATGCATTTTAAAAATACCTATGATTATAATTCCTATTATACAAGCAATAAAATGCTTCCATGTACCTAAAGAGCTCTTGCTAAAAATTAAACTAGCAAAAGCTAATTGACCAACAACAGCAATTGAACAACCATGTAAAAAAGCTGTTACTTTGGGAAAATAAAAATATGGCGATAACATTCCAGCAATAAATAATATAACAATAAATGATGGTAATATCGTACCAAACACTGCCACTATTAATCCTCCCTTTCCTTTTAAACGTCTTCCTAAAAAATATGCCATATTTACTGCTATAGCACCAGGAATAGCAGTTGCCATACAAACCATTGAATAAAAATCGGAATCATTCATCCATTTATGTTTAAGTACTATTTCATGCCTCATAACAGGCATCATAGCCAAGCCACCCCCCAGAGTAAAAAATCCAATACGAAAAAAAGTCCAGAAGACGCTTGCCAGGGAAAGATTACCAATTGCTTCCCCCTTTTCATTAAAATTAGAATTTTTAAAACCATTCTTTTCCACTTTTAGAAATTCTCCTATAAAAAATTATGGTAAAAATATTATAAAGATCAAAAACAATAAATTACTAATAAAATATTTAAGATTGTTTTATTTGTAATAAAATTGGTTAAAACAGGCTATCATTTTTTTCTAAAAGAACAATTAAGTAGAAGACAATATTCA
>CAYSRG010000007.1:0-80941 GCA_964433555.1 uncultured Atribacterota bacterium
ATTGGTATTATAAAAAATATTGTGTTATTCCGATAATATATCTTATGTAAAGTAATGGGAAATATTTATTAACGATAATTAGGCTTTATTTTATTCAAGTTACCCCTAATATCTTTCTTATAATTTAGTAATTTTGCTTGTAAGTTCATTCAATATCATTTAAAGATCTATTCATATTAATTTTATTTTTTATTTTTATTCATTTAGTAAAATTATTTATAATTAAAATGTGATTTATTACTTTCAATATTAGTTTGGGCTATTCTAAATAATATTAAAAAATTTCTTCAATACAATATGCTTACCCATACTTTCTTTTAAACAGCCAATCAATTTTCTCTCATTCAAATATTAAAAATTTTATAATATTGATTGATTAATATAAATATTTTGATCAGTTTAACTTCCTTTATTAGTTATCATATTTAACAATGTATTTTTAGAATATTTTTATAAAGCTATGTTGAAAAATAAAGAATTTAAGGAAATAAACTAATTTATTATTCTAATATACCAGAATATCTCAAAATACGTTCAAATTTGAAAAAATATTTAGGCATTAATGATTTATTTAAAAAAATTATCAATATTTTATTAATGAATGGTTAATATTAATTCAAACCATATACTGCTCCCCTTTAACAAAAGGATGATTTTAAGTTAGAATAAGCTCATAATTAGAAAGGAGTCTATTCTAAGATGAAACGGCGTAAATGGGAGAGCAGTTGGTCAATTATAGTTCAATATACATTAAAATTTTACACAACATAAAAAAAAGAAGAATTAAGTAAATAAATTAGCAGGTTAAGTGTAACGCAGCAACTTTTTTTAGAGCAGTTTCCTTATTATAATATTCACAAGCTATTTTTGTTTTTTCAACTATTAGATTTTTTATGCCCAAATCTTTCAATTCTTGTATCAAGTAGTTATCAACTTTCATTAAGCCATACCTACCGGTACCAATAATAAAAATATCTGGTTTATAATTTATAACACTTTCTAAATCTGTAATCTTTAAAAAATGACCTTCTCTTCTCCACCAATTATCCTGAACATGATCGGGAAATACAATAACATCTGTTTGATAGCTCGAACCATTAATTATTATTTTACCAAATTGATATTTTACAATAGTACTCATATTTATTAATTTTTATTAATAAATTCTAAAATATTATACTAGCTTAAAAACTTATTGAAAATAATTGAAGCATAACCAACAACCTGATCATTCATACCGGAAACATCGCCTGATGTGGCATATTTTAATAATTTACCCCTATTGATACCTAATCTTTTGCAAGTCTCCATTACTACAGAAATAGGTCCAGGACCGCAAATAGAAGCACCATTTTCTTGAATTGTTTTATAAAAAAGATCAGTATCCATGTGAAGAATCTGTTTGATTCCTTCAGCATCTTTGGACTTTGTACTTTCCTGGCTTTCATAATGATTGAAGTCAGAGCTGGCGATTAAGAGAAATGCTCTGTAATTGTCCTTAATTGTTTTGCATATTATATCGGTTAGATATTTCATTGACAAAAGTTGCTGATTAGCAATGCAAATAGGTATAATTTTATATTCATCGGCAGGATAAATGAATTGTAAAAATGGTAACTGTACTTCAATAGAATGTTCAAAAAGATGTGCTTGAAAATCATCTTGAATCATTCTTTTTTCATCATAAGCAATCATTTCACTAGCTATCAGTTGATCAATTTCTATCATCCCTAAAGGCGTTTCCCATTGGCCTGAAGACATGAGTGATATGTCTCCTCCTAAACCTCTATGGTTGGGACCAAGTATAATAATAGTTGGAGGTGTTTTTTCTAAAGAAAGTTGTAAATAATTATGAGCTGCAACCGGACCTGAAAACATAAATCCTGCATGGGGAGAAATAATACCCATTATTTTTCTGTCTCTTTTCTCATTTTTCGTAGGTAATGCCTGAGGACCGATTTGATGCAAAAAGCAATCTTTTATTTGTTGGTATAAGGATTGCCGATTAGCTGCATAAAAAGAACCAGCAACTACAGCTCTTCTTTTCTGGTCCATAAGAGAATCCTCCTAAAAAAAAGTATATTAAGCTATAATCTAAAAACTGTTCCTACCTTTGAAATGTTTACCACCCCTTTTCTTTTTACTTGTAATCTTTGGAATTATAAAAAAGATGACCATAATTAAAATAATAAGTGCAATAATAAGCTTAAAAAATATTGAATTGTATAGATATTTAATATAAGTCAAATAATAATTCATTTTTGCTTCAGGGTAATTCGGTTGATTTTCCAGAACGATTTTATAGTGCTTTAAAGCTTCTTGGTAACGATTTTCTTTCGTATAATGTGTTGCTAATGCATAATGAGTATCAATTAGTTTTAAATTAATATTTTGATCTTGTGGATATTCTTGCAGAATTAGTGAATATTGCTGTATTGCCTGTTCTAACTGACCATTTTCAAAATATGCTACGGCTATTGCTTTCATACTGTCAATATCTTTTGGATCTTCTTCTAGTACCTTCTGGAAAGATTGAATTGCTTCATTCCATTGCTTATTTTCCAGGTACTCTATTCCCAGTTTCTTATTTACAATTATTTTGGAAATGCAATACTTTATGATTCTATTATTACCAGCATCAGCTATATAAATATAACCTCTTTGATCAATGGCGATACCTTCCGGAAACATTAAAGAAACGCCATGCTCATTTGCTCCAAATTCTGTTGCAAAATTAAATTCATTATTATATTGGACCACTTTACCATTTCTATAATCCGTTATATAAATATTATTATTTTTATCAATAGCGATATATCTTGTTCCATTAAATTCACCAGGACCACTGCCAGCAGAGCCTATACGTCTAATAAAGTGACCTTTTTCATCAAAAATTTGCACTTGATGATGAAAAGTATCAACAATATAGATATTTCTCTCTTTATCGAGAGCGATACCTCTGGGGTAATAAAACTCTCCATCGCCCATACCTTCTCTTCCAAAAGCAAATAATAGGTCAAAATCTTTTGAAAATACTTGAATTCTGTTATTGCCGGTATCAACAACATAGATATTTCTCTCTTTATCGAGAGCGATACCTCTGGGATTATCAAATTCTCCTGGTTTATTACCAAGTTGACCAAATATAGTAATTGATTGACCGTCAGGAGATATTTTTTGTATCCTATGATTGTGTTGCTCTACCACAAAAATATTATTTTCGTTATCGAAAGCAATCCCCACCGGTCCATCAATCTGTACATTACTTTTTTCATCTGGTATCATACGTAAAATATTTCCATTATTATCGAATATTTGAATCCTATCATTTTCCCAATCAGTAACATAGATGTTATCATCTTGATCCAGAGTAATGCCGACGGGATAATTAAATTCTCCTGCTTTGTTGCCATATTCACCAAATGTGGCTTCAATAACATATTCACTATTATTAGCCATTACAACTTGAGGATATATAATCATTAATATTAATATAAATAAAAAAAATAAATTACTACAATTACCTTTACCTTTATTTGTGTTTGGCATAAAAATTTACCTCACTGTAATTTTTATCTACATCATTCTTTTTTGATAATTGAGTCAATTCCCTTATTTTATTTTCTATTTTTTGCAGGGAATTCTTTATATATTCAACCTCTTTACGTTTATTCCTATCAAGGTATAATGGTTTGCCAAAATGAATATAGATAAATTGTTTTTTAAATAATGTTGGAAGTTTAGCATGAGGAGGATAAATTTCAAAGGTTCCGCTCAATCCCACTGGAATAATTGGTACATTGGTTTGTAGAGCTATTTTTATCAACCCTGAATTTAATTCTAAAAGTTTTCCATCTAAAGAACGTGTTCCTTCTGGGAATATACCCAGGATATGGCCTTCTTTTAGCAAAGCTATGCTTTTTCTAATAGAAGCAGGATTAATATTTTTTCTATCAACCGGAATGACTCCTATTCTTTTTAGAATAAAACCGAGGATAGGTATATCAAATACCTCCTTTTTAGCGATAAAGTTTATTGGTTTTCTTACCGCAATTCCCAAAACAACTGGATCTAAATAGCTAACATGGTTCGCTGCCAAAATATAAGGACCTTTGTAATTAGATATTTCTTCCCCTTCTATTTTTAGCGGCCAGAAAAGACGAATAATTATATGACAAATAAACCTACATACCTTGTAAATAATCATTTGTTTAATTCTTTGTTAAATATTCTTTCATAATCATTAACTAACTATTTTTTCGATAGTTATATAATAGGGCTGTTGTTTGATAATAACTATCATTAAAAATCATATTTTTTTATTAAATAATATCAACTTGGTGTGCCCGAGAGGATTTGAACCTCCAATCTACGGCTCCGGAGGCCGTCGCTTTATCCAGTTAAGCCACGGGCACCTATTTTATTATTATATATGATATCATTTTTATAGCTTAAAATACCAGGTAATTTCTTGGCAATTTAGTGAATTAAGAAAAAATTACTTAATTAAATTGATAAATTCAAAGGTTGTTTTGAAAAATTTTTGAAGTTGTTGTTACGATACTTTGATAAATAAATTCAGAAAAATAGAATAGATATATTATGAATCTATGATAAAAAGATATTATCTATTATCAAGGTATATTTATTTTGAACCAGACATTATTACTATAATAATTATTATTCGCCTCGTATCATCTCTTTAATACGCATAATGGCTGAATTACTAGATCGAGCCATTTCATCCAATTTCATTGTTATAAATTTTATAGTATCTTCTAAATTGGGAATCATTACGTATTCTAATGCATTAACTCTTCTTCTGGTTTTTTCAATCTCTTCAGTTAGTAATACAATGGTTTTATCTAATTCTGCCATTTTTATCATTATAGGCATAATCTCATGGTATTTTTTTATGGTACTGTCTAATTCAGGGCTTGTTTTAATCATACCATAAGTATATAAATTTCCTTCTTCTATGATTCTATATTTTGGTACTTTTACACTCATTATGTTTTGATGTTCAGCTTTAACTTTGGTATCTCTTTGGGGAAATAAGAAAATAGAATTCAACTCATCTTCTCCCATATATAAGGTAGCAAGAAGAAATTCATTCATATATTCTCTCATCTTCTTATCAAATTCTTCTCTTGTTTTTTTATTTTCCTGAACTAGTTTTATAAATATTTGGATAAGTGCATCACGTTTATCCTTCATTAGTTTATAACCACGTCTAGCCAGTTCTAATCTTCGTTTTAATCTTAATAACTCCATACGATTAGGATTAACAGCTAATATCATTATTAGAAAACCTCTTGATGAAATTGTAAAGTAATGAAATCATTTTTATATTTTTATTTTTTATTCTTTATTGTTTATTTCGTTTTCTTTATTATTTGATGGTTTGGGTAAATACTTATTTATGTACTCGTCTTTAATTCTTTTCAATTCATTTATTGGTAATATGGCCAGTGTTTCCCATCCAATACTTAGACTTTTTTCAATATCTCTATTCTCATCTTCTCCTTGCTGGACAAAAATCTCTTCAAATTTATCAGAAAATTCAACGTATTTCTTATCTTCCTCGGTCAATGCGGCTTCACCCAATATAGTAGCTAGTTCTTTTGATTCTTTTCCTCGAGCATAAGAGGCAAAAAGTTGGTTCATAACATTAGCATGATCCTCTCTGGTTTTATTTTCTCCAATTCCCTTGTCTTTTAAACGTGATAAAGAAGGCAGGACATTTATAGGAGGATATATTCCTTTTAGATGCAATTCGCGTGCCAGGATAATCTGACCTTCTGTGATGTATCCGGTCAAATCTGGGATAGGATGTGTTTTATCATCTTCCGGCATACTAAGAATTGGCATTAGAGTAATTGAACCTATTTTATCTTTTATTCTTCCCGCTCTTTCGTAAAGTGTCGCCAGGTCAGTATACAAATAACCAGGATATCCCCTTCTTCCCGGTACTTCTTTACGAGCTGCAGATACCTCTCTTAAAGCTTCACAATAATTAGTCATATCTGTTAAGATTACCAGTACATGCATATCCTTTTCGAAAGCCAAATATTCTGCAGTAGTAAGAGCCATTCTTGGAGTAATAATTCTTTCAATTGCTGGATCATTAGCCAGATTAATATACATTACGCTCTTTTCTATAGCCCCTGTTCTTCTAAAATCATTAATAAAAAAGTTAGCTTCTTCAAAAGTAATACCCATTGCTGCGAATACTACGGAAAAACTTTCTTCTTTACCTAGGACTTTTGCTTGGCGTGCAATTTGAGAAGCAACTTTAGAATGTGGTAATCCTGCACCGGAAAAGATGGGCAGCTTCTGACCTCTAACTAAAGTATTTAGAACGTCAATAGAAGAGATTCCGGTCTGGATGAAATCATTAGGGTAATCCCGAGCATAAGGATTTAATGGGCTTCCATTAATATCTAATCTTTTTTCGGCAATTATCATAGGCCCCTGATCAATTGGCCTACCAGAGCCATCAAAGATTCTCCCTGGCATATCCATAGAAACCGGTATCTCTATTACCCTTCCTAAAAAACGCACCTTAGTATTGAATACATCAATTCCTGAAGTTCCTTCAAACATTTGGACAACGGCCTTGTCTTCTGATACCTCTAGAACTTGCCCTCTCCTTTTTTCCCCATCTGATAATTCTATTTCTACTAATTCATCGTACTTAACATTAGTAATTTTATTAACGATTATTAGTGGACCATTCACTTCGGTAATTGTAGAATATTCTTTTATCATGGTCATTCTTCCTTTCCTGACTTTTTTAACATGAGGGAACTAATCTGTTCTTTTATTTGATCTTTTATTTTCATAAACTCTTCAAATTTTTCTTCAGGTATATATTTAGCCCTAGCTATTTGATTTTTTACTGATAATTGATTTAGTTGTTCATTAGTGATGTACTCTTCCTGAATAGCCGATTGTGCAATTTTATGAAAAAAGATGATTAAATCTAACATTAAGTATTGTTTTTTCATAGAGGTGTAAGTATCAATTTCATCAAAGGCGTTTTGGTGTAAGAAATCTTCTCTAATAGAACGTGCAGTATCTAGGATTAGACGCTCTCTTTTTGACAGGGCATCAATACCTACTAATCTAACTGTTTCTTCTAATTCAGATTCTTCCTGAAGAATACTCATAGCAGTTGTTCTAATATTAATAAAATCTTTACTTATTTCTTCTTGGAAATAATTACTCAATTGGTCGAGATAAAGAGAATAACTTTTTAACCAATCAATTGCCGGGAAATGCCTTTTATAAGCTAATTTATCTTGTAAGCTCCAATAAACCTGTACTGTTCTAAGGGTATTCTGAGTAACCGGTTCTGATAAATCACCCCCAGGTGGAGATACTGCACCGATAACACTTATAGTTGCTTCATGTTCTTGCGAAGACAAACATTTTACTCGACCTGACCTTTCATAGAAGCTAGCAATCCTCGTTCCTAAGTAGGCAGGATATCCTTCTTCTCCCGGCATCTCTTCCAACCTACCAGAAATTTCACGCATTGCTTCAGCCCATCTTGATGTGGAATCAGCCATTAAAGCAACATTATATCCCATATCTCGATAATACTCTGCAATAGTGATACCTGTATATACTGATGCTTCTCTAGCTGCAACAGGCATATTAGAAGTATTAGCAATCAAGACCGTTCTTTCCATTAATGGTTTACCTGAATTAGGATCAATTAGCTCAGGAAATTCAAGTAAAACATCGGTCATTTCATTTCCTCTTTCTCCACAACCAATAAAGACTATTATCTCAGCATTACACCATTTAGAAAGTTGGTGTTGTACAACAGTTTTCCCACTACCGAACGGACCAGGAATACAAGCAGTACCACCCTTGGCAATAGTAAAGAATGTATCAATAACTCTTTGACCGGTAATCAATGGTTCTTTGGGAGGTAATTTTTCTTTATAAGGACGAATTTGTCTTACCGGCCATTTTTGTAGCATTTGAACTTCACGAAGATTTCCATTTTTATCTTTAATCTTAGCAATAGTATCACTCACGCTATAACTACCTTCGTTGATACTTTCAATTATCCCTTCCATCCCAATAGGAACCATAATATAATGAGAAACTATAGAAGTTTCCTGAATAACACCTAATCGATCCCCTGAAGTAACTTGGTCCCCTTTCTTTTTTAATGGTTTAAAATCCCATTTGGTTGATCTATTCAAACTGTGAGCTTCTACTCCTCTGGCAATAAAAGCCCCTTCATGTTGAAATATTATATCTAATGGTCTTTGGATTCCATCATAAATTGATTTAACGAGACCAGGACCTAATTCTACGCTTAGGGGTAAACCAGTAGTATAAACAGGTTCTCCAGGGCCGATACCAGATGTTTCTTCATATACCTGAATAGTTGCTCTATTTCTATTTAATTCAATTATTTCTCCAATCAATTTATTTTCACTAACCCTTACCACATCATACATTTTAGCTCCTAATAAATTTTCAACAATTACAACCGGTCCTGATACTTTTACAATTTTGCCTGTATTTTCTTGCATTCTTATCCCTCTTTTCTAAACAATATATCTGTACCAACTGCTTTTTCTACATTCTTTCTTAACATTTTTATACTGAGCTCAGAATCTTTTATACGATTTGGGAGGATACAAATTGAAATCGGTGATATTTTTTGACATTGTTCAATTTCATCAATAACCAAATGGGCAATATTATCAGTGATAAATACTATCTTATAATCACCATAACAGCATTTTTCTAAAGCTTCTTTAGTCTCAGCCAGATCAGTTACTGGAAATAGTTGAAATCCAATGAGGTTATAACCAATAATAATCTCTTTTTCTCCAATTATTGCTATATTAGACATAAGCATCCCTAACGTATTTTTTAATACTATCATTTGGTAAAGAATATCTCTTACCATTGATAATCATTCTAATATTTTTTATGTCATTTTCTTTAGCATAATAATAAGCAATTATACTTTCCAGTCCAAAAGTAGTGTATTTACCTATTTTGAGTAAGCTTAATAGATAATTGTCACTTAACTGTTCAAGCTTTAATAATGAATTATTTTCTAACCAGTATTTAATTCCTTCTTCAACTATGGTAGAATATTCTGTTTTTTGGAAATCATTTGACCAGGTATGTAGAGAATTATCATAAATATCAATTATTTTTTGAATTGGAAAATAGCCATATTTTACTAATATCTCGGATAATTTTGATTTTCTAATGCCTCTTATTTTGCAACGACATGCAATACTTAAATTTATTAAATCAATTTCAGTTTTATATAAGTAAAATAAAAAGGGATTGTTAATTTCTTCCAATTGATCAAAGATAATCTCATAGTAGCCTTGATCTAATATTATTTCCATTAATTGCAAATTTTCTGATTTTATGTATTCAGCTTCTGATTGTTTAATAATCCTTTCAATTTTAACTGGCACTAACTGGTATTTCCCTTCAAAAACAGCGGCGAATAATCCATTTGAACTTATATTCCCCATACCATTGTATATAGGGTAAGGTTCCTTTTTATTGAGTGCTTTTGCTTTTAACAGGACTTTTAAATTATGAAAATCATATTTCCATCTAAATAGGTGCAAAAAGTATGGATATGGTGAAATTTCATTAATTATATTTAAAGTTACTTTTAAAGTATTTGTTAATACTTTATCAATATAATGAGAGTCAGTATTTTCAAAAGAGTATTCACTCAAGTTATTTTCAATTAATACTTTAAGGGCATTTTCTAAATCAGGAGCCCCAATCATTTTGTTAATAATTTCTTTGTTTAATAAGTGTTTTTCCAGTTCTCTAATGCGAGCACAGGCATATCCATATTCTTCCTGTGTATTAGTAGTTTCATTGATATACTTGAGCATACTAACCCTCATTCTTAGCAAATAGAAGTTGGTTAAGCTGTGTTTCTATTTCATCCTTAATCTTTTCTAGAATGACTTCTAAAGAAGCATTTTTTTTAATATCTCCAGCACCTAGTACTACACCACCCTTAATAGGAAGGCGATCTTTAGAAAGTTTCAATTCACCTTTTTTACCTTGTGTTTTTAATTTTTTATTAATTTTAATGATGAATTCTTGGTTAATTGATTGTCGTTCTTGATTTCCAATATATACAGTTTCATCTCCTATTTCTACGTTTTCCAAAATAAATTTTTCCATTAAAACTAAGTATTCATTATCTTCTAATTTAATTATTCTATTTATTGCTTCTGAGAAGATATCATCAATGATTGCTTGTTTTTCCACGAGAATATCTTTGTTCGCATTCAATTTAGCTTCTGTAATAATTTTTTTCTCATTAAGTTCAGCTTCTTGGTTATATCTTTCCAAGATTTCTTTTTGAATGGAATCAATTTCTTTTTTAGCTAAGCTTTTTATATTTTCTCTTTTTACTTCGGTATCTTTAAATATTTTTTCTTTTTCTTCTAAAGCATCTTGTAATATCTTCTCTTTTATTTCTTTTATTGACATAAGTAAAAATCTCCTCAGATATTAAAGAACAACTCCATTTAACAATAGTATAGAACCTAATAAGGATAATACCGCATAAGTTTCTACCATTGCCGGCATTACCACTGCTTTTCCAGTTTCTTCTGGTCTACGAGCAATTAGTCCGATTGAGCCGGCAGAAGCCTTACCCTGGTAGATTGCCGAGAAGAAACCGGCAATAGCAATAGGCAGACAGGCATTCAAAATTTGTAGTCCTTGATTAATAGTTAAAGTAGCGGGTGTACCAGCAAAGATGCCTATTTTGGTTAAGACTAAAAATCCAACCAGTAATCCATAGATACCTTGTGTACCTGGCAATGCTTGAAGTAAAAGTACTAAGCCAAACTTACCTGGATCCTCAGTCATGATCCCAGCACCACTTGTACCAGCTATACCAACGCCAATGGCAGAACCAGAACCTGCTAATCCTATTGCCAAAGCTGCTCCTAAGTAAGCTAGAACAATACCATCTGTCATGAATCATATCCCCCTTTATACTTTACATTTTATTTATCTTTACTCTTAATTTTATTAAAATTAGATTTAAAATTATTTATTAACATCTTCAACCTTAACATATTTAGTTTTAAGAGCGAATGGCTTGAAAGGTATTCCTCCTGCTTGATAAAATTTAGTAAAAAATTCAACATATTGCAGTCTTGCATCATGGATAAAGGCACTTAATCCGCTAATTAATAGATTAAAGGTATGTCCTATTATTAGTATTATTATAGTTAGTAAAAAACCTATATAAGGAATATTGACCATAGTAGAAAGCATATTAAACATCTGGGCAATAATTCCAGTAGCCAATCCAAGTGCGAATAATCGGGAATAAGAAAGGACATCACTAAAATAACCGGTAATATCATATAGAGCAAGGACTCCACTGCCAATTCTTAATAAAATATTTTTTTTAGTTCTTCCCTGGGTTAAAACAATAGTTAGAATACCAATTAATGCAATAATCCAGGAAATATTCCCTATAATGGAGGGCATTATGCCTTTTAATAGGACTAAAAGTATACCGGTTAACAGAAATAACCAGGATACCTGGTCCATCAATCCATCATATAATTTGCCACTTCTTATATTAATAATAAACTTTAAAATTATTCCTATGTAAACCTGTATTACTCCCAGAGTAAGACTCAATATTAATAGAGGAAGTGGATTATCCGCTGGTTCAAACAAGGCAAGTTTTTGGATTAGAACATTCCTTAAATTGGTAAACATTGGTGGTAAATAATTTAAAATATCTCCGAACCAGCTACCCACAAGGATTCCTCCAAAAATACCCGATATACCGCAATAATAAAGCAATTTAAAAAACTTGGTTGGTCCTTCTCCTAATTTTATTTTTTTTATGGCTATGTGACTTATTAGTGCCATAGAAGCACCATATCCTACATCAGAAAGACAAAGCCCAAAGAAAACAAAATAAAATATGGAAAGAATTGGAGTTGGATCTATTTCATAGTAATTTGGTAAGCTATAAAGTTCAGTAATTATTTCAAACGGTTTTACCAGATTATTATTGTTTAGAGCAACTGGAATTTGTTCATCTTTTTTTGGTTTTGTAAAATCAATTTCATATTCATTATAATTTTTTTCTAATCTTTGTTTTAATTTAGGTATATCCTTATTTTGTATCCATCCTCTAATAGCAATAATTTTTTCACTCTTCTTTAAATATTTTTTAGCTTCCTCTTTTTCATGTTTGATAGAGAGATAATCATATAAGGGATAAATAAGTTGATTGTCTTGGTGTAATTTAATTAAGGTTTGTGCAATCTCACTTCTTCTTTTATCAATTAATATTAGTTGCTCGGAAATTGTTTTAAGTATTTGTTTAGGGGTACCGGTAAAGGAATAACTGTATTTATATATTTCAAAATGATATTTTTGAAGAATAGAATCAATGTTAGGCTGATTTTCTTTTAAGGTAATAATTATAATGTTTAATTTATTCTTTTCTTCTTTGATTGTTTGAATAATAGTTGTTTTAACAAGGTGTTCTATATCAAACACTAGATTATTAAAATATTTTTTTGTTATGAAGCCAAGTATATATTTAATATATTTTCTTTTATCAATTTCATTAAAATCTAATTCTAAATCTTGCCATTTTTCTATTTCTTGTTTAGCGGTAATCAATTTATTCTCTTGTAATTTAATTTGACTAAGTTCATTATCCAATTCTTTACATTGTGTAAACAATTTTTCATAGTCAAACTGTTGTGAAATTTTTACCAGCTCATTATAGCTATAAGATTTTTTTGATGAAAATAGTGAATTTAATCTCCTTCTCTTTTCACTTCCATAACTTGAAAGTAGCTCAATGCAGAATTTTATATTATTTAATTTTACTGTAGTACCACTTTTGGTATCTTCTTCAATATCTTTCCAATTATGAAATTCTGCCTTTTCCTCAATACGAGAAATTTCTACACAACCTAATTTTTGCAATTCGCTAAGTATAGGTTCTTTTATTGATAGATGAGCAAAAATATGAAATTTGCTTACTGCAGATATAGCCATGCCTATTTCACCATCTGTTTTAAGACCATTTCTATGGCTTGGTCATATTTATTTATTATATCTTCTTTAATTTTTACCTTTTCTTTTTTACTATTTTCATATATTTCTCTAGATTTCTTGTGAGCACCATTGATTCTTTCCTTCACCATATCTTGACCTTTTTTATGTAAATCAGAAATTATTTTTTCTTTATTTTCATTCTGCTTATTTATTTCCTCTTGAATCATTTTTTGGGCTTCTTTTTGGGTATTTATAATTATTCTTTCAGCTTCATTTTCCACATCTGTTAATTCTTTTACTATTTTTTTTAACATGAGGTATTTCTCCAAAAGTAATTTATTTTTCTCACATCATAGCTACAATCTAAAACAATATTATAAAAATTTCTCTTAATATAGAAGTTGTTAAGTATTTTTATTTAGAAAGTCACATGCAGTTTAAAATTTACCATAAATTGTTTTTAAAGTCAATTTTCACAATTGAAAATAGCTTGAGCTATCTTAGTAGTAAGGAATTTATTAAGATTTTAGCTGTTTAACAATGTCTAAATACATTTGCAACCTTTTTTTAGTTCCTTCAATAATTCCATATTTTTCTTCTTTTATAATCTGGCTTAAATTGGTTAGTTTTATTTTATCTACTCTATAGCGATATTTTTTTACTGTTTTAGTAATAGCAATTTCTAAACCATATTTTAATAAATCCAGGTCAGGAATAAGGTCTATTATTTCCCTTTTCATAGCTCTCTGGCCTGAAAGGTAGGGCATTATAAATTGAGATAGGTCTGTTAATAGTCTTCCCTTACTAAAAATACCAATAGTCATGTCAGCCAAATTACCTATAATTGGATTAACCAGAGCATAAATATGCCGTGTTTTTAAACCAATTAAATCAGCATCTAAAAATAATAATATTTCGGAATCAGTTTGGTCAAAACCCTTCTTAATAGCACCACCCTTACCGACATTTCTTTCTATTTCATAAACGTTAACCTCTAAAGAAGTAGCAATTTTAACTGTTTGGTCAGTAGAACCGTCACTTACTACTATAATGGAATTAATTTCTGGCACCTTCTTTACTGTTTTAATTACATTAGCAATAGTACCTTCTTCATTATAAGCAGGTATTATAACAGAAATTTTCATTTACTATACTATCCTCTTTGGTAATTTTCATATTATTGTTTTATAAAAAGGATTTAAATATTCGGGAAAAACACAAAAGTCGATTTTTCTATCCTGACATAGATCTTATCTCCTGATCTAAAACCTCGATAACCTCTTTTTTATTATATCGTCCAATCAATTTTCCTTTTTTAAAAAGCATTGCCTCTTTGTTATTAAAAGCAATTCCTACATCAGCCATTTTTGCTTCACCTGGTCCATTTACTATGCAACCCATGATGGCAACCGTGAAAGGATATTTTATATCACTCAAGATAGATTCTAGTTTCTTAGCAATTTTATATATATCGACTTGACATCTTCCACAGGTGGGACAGGTTATTAAGTTGATGCCCATTTTTTTTATTTCTAATGCTCGTAATATATCATGACCTACCAGAACTTCTTTTACTGGATCTCCGGTTAAAGAAACCCTAATAGTATCTCCAATTCCTTCATATAATAATATACTTATTCCTACTGCTGATTTGATGACGCCTGATTGATCAAATCCAGCTTCGGTAATACCGATATGTAAAGGATAATCACAATTTTGAGCAATAATTTTATTAGCTTTTATGGTGTCGATAACGTTACTTGATTTAATAGAAATAACAAAATTTTGATATTCTATTTTTTTTAAGAAGGCAATTAACTGTTCAGCTTCTTCTACCAAAGCCAAATAGCTTGGTTCCTTATACTTTTCCATAATGCTTTTATCCAGAGATCCTGCATTAATTCCAAAACGAACCATAATATTTTTCTTTTGAGCTTCTTCTATAACCTGAATTATTTCAGATTCTTTTTTTATATTACCAGGATTTATTCGAATGCCATCAATATTATATTTAATAGCCTCCAGTGCTATTAGATAATTAAAATGTACATCAGCCATGATAGGTACTCTCGTCTTATTCTTTATTACTGGTATTAGCCCACATGATTGGATATCTGGGAAAGCAATCCTGATTAGATCACATCCTGATGATTCCAATTGTCTAATTTGTTCTGAAGTAGATTTGATATCTTTAATATCACAGCTAGTCATTGATTGAACAGAAATGGGATGACAACCACCAATTTGTAATGTACCTATCTTTGCAGTTTTACTTTTTCTTCTCTTAATATTAATTAAATCGGGCATATTAGACATACTATCAAAATGTACCTTCATTGAACAAATATTCTTAAAATATCCTGATAAGTAGCGATTATAAAAATCATAATAATCAATGCAATTCCAATAATATATAGAAAATTAATATGTTCTGGTTGCATTGGTTTACCTCTTATTTTTTCAATTATTAATAAAAGAATTTGGCCGCCATCCAGAATGGGAATAGGGAAAAGGTTGATAATTCCTAAAAATATATTAATTACTGCAGTAAAAAATAGTAAGTTTAAGAAGCCAAATTGCGCCGCTTCTCCAGCCATTTGAGCAATACCCAATGGACCAGCGAGTTCAATGGGTACCTTACCGGTAAACATTTCTAAAAATCCTTTTATAATTAAACAAAATATTTCTCCAGTGGTAACAATCGACTTTTTAATAGATTGTAAAATTGATGATTTCTTTACTTTAAGCTCCAGGGTTATCCCTATCAGGGCTCTCTCTAATTCATCATTGTATTCTGGAATAAGACTGGTTTCAAAAATATTATTATTTCGCGATATTTTTAAAGAAATAATAATATCTCGATTGTTATTTATTATTTTAGTAATATCTTCGGCATTCTCTATAGTTATTGAGTTAATAGCGATAATTTGGTCCCCCTTTTGAAGTCCGGATTCTTCAGCTGGTGTCCCAGGAGTAACTTCTGCAATAGTGTTTGATATTGTTGCTATGCCAGAAAAGAAAAAGACCAGCATTAATAAGCATATAGCTAAAATCACATTCATTACGGGACCATTCATTATAACAGATGTTCTAATTAAAAATGATTTTTTATCAAATCTTTGATTTTCAGGAACATATTCCTCTGGACCTCTTGTCTCAATGTCATTATCTATTTCATTTTGTGTCCCTTCTCCGGCCATCTTCACATAACCACCGAAAGGAAATAAACATAATATATATTCAGTTCCCTTCCATGATATGCCGGCAATTTTAGGACCAAAACCTAAAGAAAATTTAAATACTTTTATACCTGATATTTTCGCTATAATAAAATGTCCGAATTCATGAAATAAAATAGCTATGCCTAGTACAAATATAAAAGCAAAAAAAGTTATCAATTTATATTCTCCTTGCATATTTTTTCAGTTAGCTTTCTAGTTTCACGATCTTGATAGATAATATCGTGAATATTGGGATTAGATTGATTTTGGTGATTTTTCATCACCATTGAAACAACTTTAACAATGTCTTTAAATCTCAATCCTTGATTTAAAAAAGCATTGACAGCTACCTCATTTGCTGCATTTAATACAACTGGTAAAGTACCACCCTGTCGAATTGCTTCATAGCATAATTCAATGCTAGGAAATCTTTTTGAGTCAAGTTTTTTGAAGGTTAATTGCCCAATTTTTGCTAGATTAATTCGAGGTAGAGTATTTTTTATTCTAACAGGATAATGTAAAGCAAAATGTATTGGAATCCTCATATCATGATTACTCAATTGAGCAATCATACTGCCGTCATCATATTGGACCAGGGAGTGAATATAGCTTTGAGGGTGTATTAAAACTTCTATTTTATTTAAGGGGACATTAAAGAGCCAGTAAGCTTCTATTACCTCTAAACCCTTATTCATTAATGTAGCTGAATCTATGGACACTTTTTTACCCATTTGCCAATTGGGATGATTTAAGGCTTCCTCTATAGAGATATTTTCTAATGCACTTTCTTTTAAATGATAAAATGGTCCGCCGGAGGCAGTAATAATTACTTTTTCTATATTTTCATAAAAATCAGGCATAATGCATTGGAAAATAGCACTATGTTCACTGTCGATGGGAATTATTTTTATATTATTTTCTTTTGCTTTTTTCATTATTATTTCGCCCGCAGATACAATGATTTCTTTATTAGCCAGACAGATTTGCTTTTTTGCATTGATAGCCTCTATAGTTGGTTTTAATGCTGCCATACCTGTAATTGCTACTACAATCAAATCGACATCTGGCAATGTAGATATTTTAGTAAGTCCATATTCGCCATATAATATATGGCAACTTATTTTATTGTTTAATCTGTTTATTAGCTCTTTTGCTATTTTATCATCTCTGACTACTGCATATTTTGGTTTAAAATTTATAATTTGCTCTTTCAATAATTCCAAATTTCTCCAGGCAGATAATGCAAAAACTTCAAAATTTTCTGGTTCATTTTGGATTACCTGTAAGGTTTGTGTTCCTATTGAACCAGTTGAACCTAAGATTGTTATTTGTTTTTTCATAATAATAGTATTTTCTCCAGTATTTCATAAAAATATTATAATACAATTTGAAAGGTATAATATAGAATTGGAATAGCAAATAAAATACTGTCCATACAGTCTAAGATACCTCCATGTCCGGGTAGTAATGTACCAGAATCTTTTACTCCAAAATTTCTTTTAATTAAAGACTCAAATAGATCTCCAATTTGGCCGGCAATTGCCGCAATAAGCCCCAAGATAAGTAATGTATATATTCTTAACGGAAGTATAGAGTAAAAAGCTAAAGCACACATGCCCCCACTTAAGAAGCCACCTATTGCACCTTCTAAGGTTTTGTTGGGACTAAGATATGGGAAAGGATGTTTTTTCCCAAAATTAATTCCAACTAGATAAGCAAAAATATCACTTATCCAAGTGCAAAATAAGGAAAAAGTTAATAATACTTTACCATTTGTGAGTCCCCTAATTTCTATAAAGAATGATAATAGATGACCTATATATAATGCCATAAATATAGTTAGTGTAATATTTAAAATACTACGTTTATGAGGCTTTATAAAAAAATGTTCCAAAATAATTAAAAAAAACAGCAGTGTAAAAATTAACTTAACATTACTAAATAATTCCGATATGTTTTTTAGAAATAAAAAAAATATTGTAAGAGTTACACCTAGTATTAAAGAAGGTTGATATTCTTGATGTTTTATTATATGCCACAGCTCCCAAAAAGCTAATATAGCAATTAAAATTATAGTCGAATAATATAATATTCCACCAAAGTGAATTGTTAATAATATTATAGGTAGACCAAGAACAATAGTAAGAATTCGAGCACTTATTTTCTCAAACTTTTCCCCCAAATTTTCTCACCCTTTTTTCATAGTCACTTAGTGCTTTCCATAATTGTTTTTTTGAAAAATCTGGCCAGAAAGTCTTTGTAAACCACAATTCGGTATAAGCAATTTGCCACAGAAGAAAATTGCTAATCCTTAGCTCCCCTCCTGTTCTAATTAATAAATCAGGATCAGGTACTCTCGAAGTAAAGAGGTGTCCATTAATAAGATTCTGGTTTATCTGTGATGGATCTATTTTCCTCTGGAGAATTTTTTCAGAAATTAATTTAAAAGCATGGCACAATTCTGATCTTCCACCATAGTTAATGGCGATATTGAGTAATAATTTTTTATTTCTTTTAGTTTTTTCTTCGATATTTTCCATAGCTAATTTAAGGGGCATAGGCAAATTGTCCCTATGTCCAATAAATCTAACTCTAATATTATTTTCCAATAAACTCATTTTTTCTTTTTCGATCATTTCTTGAAACAGAGTCATTAGTGAGGATATTTCTTGTTTTGGTCTTTTCCAATTTTCGGTAGAAAAAGCAAATAATGTTAAAATACCTATACCAGCTTTAATTGATTCAGCAATTACCATTCTTACAGTTTTAATGCCAGCTTTATGCCCAGCGAAACGTGGCAAATTGCGTTTCTTTGCCCATCTACCATTTCCATCCATTATAATGGATAAATGATTTGGAATTATCGTGAGCTTTGTTATATTTAAATAATTCTTATTATTTTTTAACATGCATTATACTTGCCTTTTCTTATAAAAAAACCCCCATTGTTAAAAAAACGATTAATACATTCTATTTATATAATAATCTGGGGGAAATTTATTATATTTAATAATAACCTTTTGTGTTTTCTAAGTGAGAATCTAATAAACCATCCTCTCAAGGAATAATTTTATCTTAATCATACTTTCATTATTTCTATTTCTTTTGTTTTACAAATTTCATCAAGTTCTTTAATAAAGGAATCTGTTAAATCCTGTACTTTTTTAATAATTTCCTTACTTTGATCCTCAGAAATATCACCATCTTTTTCGAGTCTTTTAACTTGGTCGTTAATTTCTCTTCTTACGTTTCTAATAGCAACTTTCCCTGATTCAATCTCTTTTTTTACTACTTTCACTATTTCTTTCCTTCGCTCTTCGGATAAAGGGGGAATGGATAGCCGGATAACAGTTCCATCACTATTAGGAGTTAAGCCAATATCAGCTTTCCAAATGGCTTTTTCAACCTCACTAACAAAATTTTTATCCCATGGTTGTATCACGATTAAATCAGATTCAGGGACAGTAATATTAGCAATTTCTTTTAAAGAGGTTAAAACACCATAATATTCAATTTTAATTTTTTCAACTAAGGCGGTTGAAGCCCTTCCAGTTCTAATTTGAGATAATTCTGCTTTGGTTATTTCTATGGCTTTTTTCATTTTGTAATCAGCTTCTTTTGTCATCTCAAGTAACATATCTAATCCTCCTTCACAATGGTTCCAATTTGTTCTCCTAAAATTACTTTCTTTATATTCCCAGGTAAATTCAAATTAAATACAATTACAGGTACTTTATTTTCCATGCATAATGAGATGGAAGTTGCATCCATTACTTTTAAATTTTTATTTAAAAATTCAAGAAAACTTATCTTTTTAAATTTTAAAGCATTGGTATTAACTAAGGGATCCGATTCATAAATACCATCAACTTTAGTGGCTTTTAATATTGCATCAGCTTCTAACTCTATTGCTCTCAAAGCTGCAGCAGTGTCAGTGGTAAAAAAGGGGTGACCAGTGCCAGCCGCCAGAATAACAATACGTCCTTTTTCTAAATGTCTTATTGCTCTTCTTCTAATATAAGGTTCGGCAATTGATCTCATTTCAATAGCTGTTTGTACTCTTGTTTCAATATTAAGTTTTTCTAAAAAATCTTGTAAGGCAAGAGCATTAATAACCGTACCTAACATTCCCATATAATCAGCAGAAACCTGGTTGATACCTTTAGCAGTAGCTTCTCTTCCTCTAAAAATATTTCCTCCTCCTATAACAACGGCAATCTGAATTCCCATCTGTTTTATTTCCGCTAATTCAGCCGAGATGAACTTAACACGCTCAATTTCGATACCAACTTTTTTTTCACCGGAGAAAGACTCGCCTCCTAATTTCAATAGTATCCTTTTGTAAATAGCTTGTTCTTTTTTCATTTTACTCGAATTTATTAATTTTTTTAGAAAGGGTATAATTTATCAAGAGTAGATTATAAAAAATATATTATATCTACTCACCTAGTTGATATCTCACGAATCTTTTAATTTGGATATTTTCTTTTAATTTAGATATAGTTTCCAAGATTAATTGATTAACATCGATCTCGGGATTACGAATATAATCTTGCTCAATTAAACAATGTTCTTTTAAAAATTTATTTAATTTTCCCTCTACAATATTATCAATTACCTTTTCCGGTTTATTAGTATTTTTCAGTTGACTGCAATAAATTTCTTTTTCTTTCTGGACTATATCTTCTGGTACATCTTCCCTTTTGATATATTTAGGATTGGCAGCTGCAATCTGTAGGGTAATATTTTTTGCCAGATCATTAAATTCTTGAGTTTTAGCAACAAAGTCAGTCTCACAATTAATTTCCAGAAGTACACCAACCCTACCATTTAAATGGATATATGATGCAATTTTTCCATTTAAAGCTTTCCGTCCCAGTTTTGAGGTCGCAGCTTGAATACCCTTTTTACGTAAATAATCTACTGCCTTTTCTAAATCTCCATTAGTATGTGTCAGTGCTTTTTTGCAATCCATCATACCAGCACCAGTTTTCTCTCTCAACTCTTTCACTAGTTCAGCTTTAATAGTCATTTTTCCAAGCTCTCCTTATATGTTGAACTTATACACAAAATTATTATTATACAGCAATTTTAACATTATCTTCTAGAGATATTTTTTTACCTTCCATGACAGCATCAGCAATAACAGATGTCAATAATTTAATTGCTCTTATTGCATCATCATTTCCAGGAATTATATAGTCAATCTCTTCTGGATTACAGTTAGTATCAACAACTGCTACTATAGGTATAGATAGTTTTCTAGCTTCTGTTACTGCGTTTCTTTCTCTTTTAGGATCAATAATAAATAAGGCATCTGGTAGTTTTTCCATATTTTTAATACCCGTTAAGATCCTTTCTAGCTTTTCTTGTTCTCTTTTTAAAATAATAACTTCTTTTTTCGGTAATAAAGAAAATTGACCGCTCTTTTCCATTTCTTCTAAATGGAAAAGACGTTTTACTCTTTGATTAATGGTATTAAAATTGGTCAATGTTCCACCAAGCCATCTATAATTAATATAAGGCATACCACATCTCTCTGCTTCAGAACTAATAGATTCTTGTGCCTGTTTTTTTGTTCCTACAAATAAAATAGTACCATTTTTACTGGTAAGTTCACGTACAAAGTTATAGGCATCATCAATAAGTTTAACTGTCTGTTGCAAGTCTATAATGTAAATATTATTTCTTTCAGTAAAAATATAGGATCTCATTCTAGGATCCCAACGTCTTTTTTGGTGTCCAAAATGTACACCAGATTCTAACAATTGTTTCATTGATACAACACTCAAATGGTCACTCTCCTTTTTTGATATCTATTTTAAAATTTTTTAATTTTTCAATAATACATATTTGTTAAAATTATTTAATTCTTAATTATTAATAATTTAACATATTTTTTCTTTGAATATTTTCAATTCAAATGTATTGAAGCAAATTAAACTATACTACAAAACCAAATAAGTATAACATACTTAGATTTGTTATTCAAGTTAGATATTTATAATTTTAATAAATATTATGCATTATAGCTCATTTAATAGGATATCTACATATTAGGCGTTGTAAGATGGTATTAAAAAATACTAAGCTTCCTAGAAGGCACTATTAATTATAATCTTTTTCAGTTTATATCCATCAATAATATATTAAC
The DNA here is from genome assembly GCA_964433555.1 of uncultured Atribacterota bacterium. Taxonomy (GTDB): domain Bacteria; phylum Atribacterota; class Phoenicimicrobiia; order Phoenicimicrobiales; family Stramentimicrobiaceae; genus Stramentimicrobium. Next base: position 22,453 of record CAYSRG010000007.1, read on the forward strand.
CAAACTTTTCTAGAGTAATAGTGCCAATTACTTCAGATTCCAGTTAAAAAATCATATTCTGATATATTTTAATCTTTATAGTTATAGATATTATAACAGTTACAGACACTTGAGGGTAATTATTCTTTTTAAAATTCCCTTCTATATTAATCCCAATCTTAATAATTATTAAGATCCTGAATATCTAGCTTTCAGTATCCTGTATTACAAATCTTTATTTTACCCGGGTATAGGTATAAAATTTATAGTAATTATACATTCTTTCTTAAAATCTAACTGAGCACATATGCTTTATTTAAAAAGAGTATTTTATATTTCCTGAAATATTTTTGAAATTTCGATACTATAAAATATACTTACTTAAATCTTCTTTTTGAATGATATTTTGTAAGCGATTTACAACATATTTCTTGGTTATTATAATTTTCCTCTTACCTATCTTAGGGGTATTAAAGGAAATGCGATCTAATAACTTTTCCATAACAGTGTATAGTCTTCTTGCTCCAATATTTTCATTTTGTTCGTTTAATACTGAGGCTATTTTAGAGATTTCTTTAATTGCGTCACTATCAAAGTCAAGGTCAATTCCCTCTGTGTTTAGAAGTGCTTTATATTGTTTTATTAATGAATTATCTGGTTCAATAAGTATTTTCTCTAAATCTTCCTGATTAAGGCTGTTTAATTCTACACGCAAAGGAAACCGTCCCTGTAATTCAGGGATTAAATCAGAAGGCTTAGAAACATTAAAAGCACCAGCAGCGATAAAAAGAACATAATCAGTTTTTACTGCACCGTATTTAGTCATTATAGTTGATCCTTCAATTATAGGTAGAATATCTCTTTGTACTCCACTTCTTGATACATCAGGTCCATACGATTTTTCTTTCATTGCTATTTTATCGATTTCATCAATAAAGACTATTCCCAACTCCTCGGTCCTATGAATTGCCTCTTTTGCTATTTTATTCATATCCAATAATTTTTCTAATTCATCATCCAGAAGGATTTTTCGAGCCTCTGAAATTTTAACTTTTTTTCTTTTTTTTCTGTTAGGTAACATTTTATCTAAAATTTCTTTAAAATCAATCCCGATTCCTTCCATTCCCATATTTGAAAATATCTCTATTGAAGAATGGCTTTGTTCCTCAATTTCAATGCTAATTTCTCTTTCTTCTAATTCACCTTTTCGTAGTTTATTTTTTAATATCTCTTTTGTTTTTAATAATCTTTCTTTTTGTAAATCATGACTACTCAATGGAGTCTCAATTTCAATCATATTTTTCTCTTTATCAATATTATCTATAGATTGATTGGTTTGAAAATCTTTATAAGAGGTATCTCTCCTATCTTTCTTGTCAATCTGACCGGTAGGAAGTAATGCTTGTAATATTCTTTCTTCAACTCTTTCTTTGGCATTCCCTCGGATCTCTTCCATTTTTTCTTTACGTATAAGTTGTACTGCAGCTTGTACCAGATCTCTTATCATAGAATCAACATCTTTGCCCACATAACCTACTTCGGTAAATTTAGTAGCTTCTACTTTAATAAATGGTGCTCGAACTAATTTAGCTAATCTACGAGCAATTTCAGTTTTACCTACCCCTGTTGGACCAATCATTATAATATTTTTTGGAGTTACCTCTTCTATTAATGATTTGGGCAGCTTTTTTCTTCTAATTCTATTTCTTAGAGCAATTGCAACCGCTTCTTTTGCTTGTTTTTGTCCCACAATATATTTATCTAATTCTGCTACTATTTCAGATGGGATCAAATCCTCCAATATATTCCTCCTTCATTATCACTTTAATGTTTCTGTGGTAATATAATTATTAGTATAGATACAAATAGAGGCAGTAATCTTTAATGACTCCTGAGCAATTTCTGTAGCAGATAGTTGAGTGAATGAAAGCAAAGCCTGAGCTGATGCTAAGGCATATGGACCACCAGAACCGATTGCTGCAATAGGTTTATCGGGTTCTATAATATCACCATTTCCAGAAATTGTAAACATATCTTGTAAGTCTGCAACTATAAGTAAAGCTTCTAATCTTCTGAGAGCCTTATCAGTTCTCCAGTCCTTAGCCAGTTCGATAGATGCTCTTTTTAAATTACCATGAAATTCCTCTAACTTATTTTCAAACCTTTCATATAAAGTAAGTGCATCTGCTGCACCACCAGCAAAACCGGTTAGCACTTTATTATGATAAATTTTTCTTATTTTTCTGGCCTCATTTTTAGCAATTGTATTTCCCATAGTTATTTGTCCATCTCCAGCAATAGCAATTTCATTGTTTCTTCTAACGGCAAGGATTGTTGTCCCTTTATACATAGATAAAATCCTTTCAATTATTATTCTTAGGTAAATCTTTCAATTATTACTATGATTTTTTTTCCTAATCTTAAGGATGTTCAAAGGGGATTCTTCCCCCTTGAAAACCATTAATAATTTTTTAAGTTATCCATTGTTATTCATATAGAAAAGATCTTTTATAGTATCAGATATTTTTCGAAATTCTGATAACATAAATGTAATCTTTTATTTTATATTTTATCAGTTTTTTAAAATATTGTTTACTATTTTCTCGGGATAGATTTTTTGTATATTTCAATCAATTTACCTTTAGTAATATGAGTGTAAATCTGAGTGGTTGATAAACTTTCATGTCCCAATAATTCCTGTACCGAACGCAAATCAGCACCACCATTTAAGAGATGGGTAGCAAAAGTATGACGAAAAACATGTGGGCTTATCTTTTTATTTAAACAAGCTAATCGCATATTTTTATTAATTATCATTCTAATGCTTCTGGTAGAAAGTCTTTCACCAAAACAACTTATAAACATAGCTTTTCCTGAAATTAATTTATAATAATTCTTCCTAGGTATCAACTCTCTGACTTTCAAATAGTTTTTCAAAGCATTTTTTACGGGTCGACTGAGCGGCAAAATTCTTTCTTTGGAACCTTTGCCTAAAACTTTCATTGTATCATCATCCAGACTAATATCATCAATGTCCAGATTGGATAATTCAGTCACTCTTATCCCAGTACCATATAACAATTCAATAATAGCCTTATCCCTAATGCCAATAGGTTTTTCTGTTTTTATTGAATCAATTAATCTCAATACTTCTTCCAAAAATAAGAAATCCGGTAATTTCTTTTTAATTCTCGGTATTTGTACATATTCTGCAGGATTTCTATTAATATAATCTTGTTGAACTAGGTATCTATAAAAGACACGGAATGAAGATATTTTTCGGGCAATTGTTCTATCACTATAATTTTTTTGTTTTAAATAGACTATATAACCTCTAAGCATCTGATAATTCACATCAGTTAGGCTATCTACCTTTTTAATATCTTTGGAAAATTGGATTAAGCTAATAATATCTTTTATATAAGCATTTATGGTATTTTGAGAAAAATTCTTTTTTTCTTTTAAATATTTTCTATATTCTTTTATATTATTTATACTTTTTATAATGTCATTCATTTTGCATTGCCTTTTCACGATAATGACATTCTTTGTTACTGCACTGGAAAAAATTACCCTTACTCTTATTATTAATTTTTACTAGAATTGAACCACAATTGGGACATTTTTTATTCACAGGAGGGAATAAAGAATAAAAATTACAATCAGGATATTTGCTGCAGCCATAAAAGAACCTGCCTTTTTTACTTTTCAACTTAATAATTTCACCGGTACATCCTTCTCTGGGACACAAAACACCTATTTTAGTAAGATAAGGTTTGGTTGGATGTTTAAGTGGAGATTCAGAGCAAGCTAAATATTTACCGTAAGGACCATTTTTTATTTCCATTAGGTTACCACATACGGTACATTTTTCATCAGTCAACTCCTTAGATTTTTGTATCAATTTGTGAGGTGGATTCTCCTTAAGCTGGTTTATGTTTAGTAATAAAGATTTGTAAAAGTTATTTAAAATATTTTGCCAATTATGCTTTCCCGATTCTATTTTATCCAATTCATTTTCCATGATAGCTGTAAATTTTACGTTTATAATATTAGAAAAATATTCCATTAGAAATTGATCTACAACAATTCCTAATTTAGTTGGAATTAATCGTTTATTTTCTTTTTCAACATAACCTCTACTAAGTATTTTATCAATTATCACTGCATAGGTACTTGGTCTGCCTATGCCCTCTTTTTCTAATACTTTTACTAGGCTTGCTTCGTTATATCTAGCAGGTGGTTTGGTAAAGGATTGTTTTGAGTTAATTTTTAATAATAGCAATTTTTCCTTTTCCCTTAAATCTGGAATAGATACCTTTTCAATTTCACTGTCTCCTAATATTTTTAGGTATCCAGGAAATATTATAGTGGTTCCATTAACTTCAAAGATATAATGACCAGCTCTAATTTTAACATTCCTTCTTTCTAATATGGCAGATTTCATTTGACTGGCTATAAAATGTTTCCAAATTAATTGATAAAGTTTGTATTGATCTGGCTTGAGGTTATTCCTGATAGATTCAGGGTCTAGATTAATTGAGGTTGGCCTTATTGCTTCATGGGCATCTTGTATTTTCATAGTTACTTTATTTTTTAATTTGGCTAAAGTACTTTTGCTAGACGAAACAAAATTTTTGCCATATTTTTCTGAAATATATTCTTGAGCATTTATTTTTGCCTCATTTGAAATGCGTGTTGAATCGGTTCTCATGTAGGTAATTAATCCCAATGTCCCTACTCCCGTAATTGAAATTCCTTCATATAATTGTTGAGCAATTTGCATAGTTCTCTTAACTGAAAAATTTAATCTATTATATGCTATTTGCTGTAGTGTACTTGTTTTTAAGGGGAGAGGAGGGTGTTTGAATTCTTTGGTAGTGGTAATTTTGGAAACAGTAAATAGACATTTTTCAATTTCTTTGCAGCATAGTTCCGCTTCTTTTTGATTTTTAATCTTTATCTTGATCCCATTTTTTGAGACTAGTGAGGCTTGAAAGACATTATCTTTTATATCTATATCTCTTAAAAGTAATACATTGATTTTCCAATATTCTTCAGGCTTGAATGCTTCAATTTCTTTTTCTCTTTTAACAATAAAATGGACTGCGACTGATTGAACCCTACCCGCACTTTTGCCCCTGGTATATTTATAACACAAAGGGCTGACTTGATATCCAACCAAACGATCTAGTAGTCTTCTGGCAATCTGAGAATTGACTATATTCATATTTAGCTCCCTGGGATTCTCTATTGCCTGTGTAATTACGTTTTTGGTTATTTCATTAAAAGTAATTCTACATTTTTCACTGTTAATATTTAATTCTTTTGCTATATGCCATGAAATAGCTTCCCCTTCTCTATCTAGATCTGTAGCTAATAATATTTTTTCTTTTCCCTCAGCAATATTTTTTATAAATTTAACTATCTGTCTTTTCCCCGGAATTGTAATCCAGGTTGGTTGAAAATTATTTTCTATATCGATACCCATTCTTGATTTAGGTAAATCTTTTATGTGTCCTTTGCTTGAAATAATAAGGAATTTTTCACCTATCATTTCTTTTAATACTCTTTCCTTTGTTGGTGATTCAACAATAATAAGAACTTTTTCCATAAATATATTTTTCTATTTCAGGATATTCAGGGAGAATCTGCTCCCTTGGATATCCCTTAATTCTCCTTTTAAATTAATAAAGTGATAAGTTATATATTTTATTTATCCCGATGTTCATAATCTTAGGTTATGAATATCTTCAGGATATTCAGGGAGAATCTGCTCCCTTGGATATCCCTTAAATCAATAAATAAATACTATTTAAATTTTTTAATATTGTTTGGAAAACAAGATAGATTTACTTTAGAATTTGTATTTTTTTTAAGTGGTTTCAAGAATATTTCCCCTGATTACTTTTTCTTTAATCCTTTTTATAATAAATCCTGTTTTCGCCTAAAATATAAAAATTATAGGAATTATATACCAATCTTAATATCTAATTTAGCATATATTTTCATATTAACAAAGAACATTTTATAGTATTGTAATATCAGAAAAAAATTCACTACTATAAAATATTAAGTATTATATTCTTTTATCAGTTTTTTCAGAGATTATTTTATTCTCTTTATGTTGTATCAATCGAATAATATTAGCACGGTGACGTAATAATGCCAATAGATTTATTATTATTAAAAAATATTTAAATTCAACAGGTGTTCTGAAGACAAACGATAGAATAAACATGCTAAATACTGAAATGATTGAACCAACCACTGCAAATTTTAGTGTTACTACTAATACCCCCCATATTAATGCAGAGATAAGTGCAATATTAGGGAAAAGAGCAAGGATCACCCCATAGGTAGTAGCTATGCCTTTGCCGCCATTGAATTTCAGAAAAATAGACCAGTTATGACCAAGAATAGCAAAAAGTCCTGTTAACAACAAAATACTAATGTTTCCTGTTATTATTGATCTAGCAAGATATACCGATAAAAATCCCTTTAAACAATCCCCAATCAGAGCCAATATGGCATATCTAACACCCAAAACACGAAAAGTATTTGCTACCCCAATATTACCGCTACCATATTTTCTGATGTCAATATTTTTTAAGTATTTACCTATTAAGTAACCAAAAGGAATAGAACCAAAGGTATAGCTGAAAACCAAGATTATAATAATTTTTATTAACATAATTATTTCCATTTTATGCCTTATTTACTCTTTTCATAAAGAAATACAATTGGAATGCCTCTTAAATCAAAGTTTTGAATAAATTGATTTTCTATATACCTTTGATAGGAATTATATAGAAGTTCAGGTTTATTCACAAATATTCTGAAAGTAGGAGGCTTAATTCCGATTTGAGTAATATAATAAAAATGTATTCTTCTACCATTGATTATCTTTGGGATTCTTCTATTTACAATCTTTTGTAAAAAATTGTTTAATTCAGAAGTAGATATTTTATTATTATATTTGCAAAATATTTCAATGATTTTTTTTAAAACTGGTAAGAAATCTTTTTTAGGATCTATTGCTATTGTGGTCAAAATAGGAGCATTTTTAAGAAATCTAAAGTTATATTTACTTATTTGTAAAAGGTATTTTTTGTCAATTTCCTTTTGTTTGCTTATTAAATCATATTTATTTAATAAAACAATACAAGCTTTCTTATCTTCAATAATTCTTCTGGCCAGACGTTTATCCTGCATACTGATAGCATGGGAAGCATCCAAAACTAATAATACTATATCAGCTTTTTTAATAGCTTCGATTGATCTTAAATTTCCGTAATATTCGATTTTTTGTTTTACGCTTTTTTTTCGCCTCAATCCTGAAGTATCAATAAAATTAAGTCTATATTTATCAAAATTTAGTGACACTTCTATTGCATCTCTGGTGGTACCAGGATTCTCATCTACAATAATTCTATCTTCTTTTAAAATGGCATTTAAAATACTGGATTTACCAACATTTGGTTTACCTATGATGGCAACTCTTATTAGATAATCAGGATTTTCACTTAAATCAACTTTTTTGTCTTTATCAGGTATTAAAGCTGTTATTCTGTCCAGTAATTCACTAATATTGATTTCCTGTTCTGCAGAAATAAGACATGGTTCTCCCAGACCTAAGAGATAAAATTCACTAAAAAAATAATTCTTATTTTTTATGTCACTCTTGTTTATTACTAATATGGTTTTTTTATGATTTTTTCGAATGAATCTGGCAATATCGATATCTTCCTGTTGAATTCCTGTCTTAACATCCAAAAGAAGTAAAATAATTTCAGAATCAGAGATAGCTTTTATTGCCTGTTCTAAAATCTTTTTTTGTATGCTATTTTGTTTATCGATATAATCAATACCACCAGTATCTATTAATGTGAATGGTTTGCCCTGCCATTGAACTTCTGCATAATTTCTATCACGAGTAATACCGGCTTCAGATAGGACAATAGATTTTTTAAAACCAATTATACGATTAAATAGAGTGGATTTTCCTGTATTTGTTTTTCCAATAATGGCAACCTTTATATCCATATTTTTAAATAACCACTTAGTTAAGAACGGATTGAATAATTATAATGATTTTAACTTTCTTTGAAGTTTTTTTATCATATTTTCAGGATTTTCAGCTTCAAATATTTCAGAACCGACTACTAAGATATTTGCTCCAGTTTTATTTATGGTCTGAATATTCTTGACATTAATACCCCCATCAACCTGGATATTAATATTTTTCTTACTTTGATTTACTATTTCTCTAGCCTGAGCAATCTTTTGTAACATAGTCGGGATAAATTGTTGCCCACCAAAACCTGGATTAACGGTCATAATCAATATTACATCCAGCTTGTCTAATACATACTTAATCATCTCTAAGGGAGTTGAAGGATTTAATGCCACTCCTACTGTCAAACCAGAATCAATTATCATTTGTAATGTTTTATCTAAATGCAAGCAAGTTTCAACATGAACGATTAAACTATCTTGAACATGTAACACTTCGGAAAATACTTTTATATATCTTTCCGGCTTTTCTATCATTAAATGAACACTAAGAGGAAGGCTTGTATTTTTTCTAATTGTTTCGACTATTTTAGGCCCAAAAGTAATGTTTGGAACAAAATTACCATCCATAATATCGAGATGAATTAAATCAACTTTACATCTTTCTAAAATATGTAGAACTTCACTCAGACAGGAAAAATCAGCATTTAGTATTGATGGAGCTAATCTATTTTTTAACATCTTATTAACCTTTTCTATTTAAACAAATATTTTTATATTAAATATTCTCTATCCAGGCTTCTATATTGGATAGCTTCGGCAATATGTATAGTTTGAATTTTTTCCATTAAAGCAAGATCAGCAATTGTTCTTGCTAACTTTAATATTTTATCATATGCCCGAGCACTCAATTTTAATTTTTCCATTGCATGGCTTAATAAATCCCATGCTTCAATGGATAACGAGCAGTATTTTTCAATATCTTTCCGATTCATCTGTGAATTATTATAAGTATTTCTATCTTTAAAACGTTTTAATTGCATTTTTCTGGCTTTTTCAATTCTTTTTCTAATTTCACTAGAACGTTCGTTGTGATTTTTTCTATTTACTAATTCTTTATAATCTAATCTTGGAACTTCAATCTGAATATCTATTCTATCTAATAGTGGACCTGAAATCCTTGCTCTATACTTCTGAATTTGATATGAGGTACAGGTACATTGTTTAACAGGGTCACCGAAATAACCACAGGGACAGGGGTTAGCAGCGGCTACCAGCATAAAGTGAGATAAATAAGTTACTGAACGTAAAGCTCTGGAAATATTGACCCTTCCATTTTCTATTGGTTGACGTAATGACTCTAAAGCTGTACGATTAAACTCAGGAAGTTCATCTAAAAATAATACTCCATTATGGGCTAAACTTATTTCACCTGGTTTTGGTATTGTTCCACCTCCAATAAGTCCAATATCGCTTATGGTATGATGTGGTGATCGAAAAGGTCTTCTAGTCATGACAGGACATTTTCTATTAGCTAAATTAGAAATGCTGTATAAACGAGTTATTTCAATTGCTTCTTCCAAAGTTAAGCTGGGTAAAATTGTCGGGATACGTTTTGCCAACATAGTTTTACCCGAACCAGGTGGACCGATCATTATCATATTATGACCACCTGCAGCTGCTACCTCCAGGGCTCTTTTAGCCTGCTGCTGACCTTTGACGTCTGAAAAGTCTACTAAATAGTCATCACTGTTAGACATTAGTTCTTCTTTATTAACACAAAAATGCTTTATATTAATTTCTTTATTTAAAAATTGAACTACTTGACGTAAATTGGAAACAGGATAAATATTTATTCCATCAACTATTCCTGCCTCTCGGGCATTTTCCTGAGGAACAATAATATTATTAATACCATTTTTCTTAGCCATTAAAGCAATTGATAATACTCCATTTACTGGCTTTATGCCACCATTAAGAGAGAGTTCACCAATGATAATAAAATTTTTATAAAAAATACTTTGTATTTGTTCATTGGCAATTAATATTCCAATAGCAATAGGTAAATCCAAGGCTGGTCCTTCTTTTTTGATATCAGCTGGAGCTAAATTAACGGTTATCCTTTGCATAGGAAATTGATATTCAGCATTTCTTAAAGCAGATCTAACTCTTTCTCTCGATTCTTGCACGGCAGTGTCAGGTAAACCTACAATATTAAAAGAAGGTAATCCATTGGCAACATCTACTTCTACTTCAACAATAAATGCCTCTACACCTAAAAGTGCGGAACTACAAAGTTTTGAAATCAAGATATCACCCAAACCTATTATTATTTTAAATTTTATTGATGAAACGCATTAGTAATATGATTTATCTTTGTTAAAAAATTATTATTCAAATTAAGAGCTATAACATCAAAGCGAAAAAGCTTATCTTTAATCTTGTGTTGTTTGATATATAGTTCTGCTACTTTTATAATTTTATTTTTCTTATATTGAGTAATTGACTCTTCTGGGGAACCACATATATCTGATCTTCTAGATTTTACTTCAATAAAACAAATACAATTATTCTTTTCGGCAATTATATCTATTTCACCAAAAGATACTTTATAATTTTGCTCTAAAATATGATATCCCTTTTTGTTAAGGTAATATCTGGCAATTTTTTCTCCAGTATTTCCTGTATTATTCATTATTACTCATCTAGATTTATTGAATTATATATTTCTGGGGTATTTATTTTATTGATTATTACACCTTTGAATGTTTTTCGATGAATAGGGCAATATCCATACGCCTTTATCGCTGCGAGATGTTTCTTTGTCCCATATCCCATGTTTTGATTAAAGAGATATAGTGGGTATTTTTCATGATATTTCTTCATAAGATTATCTCGATATACTTTAGCTACAACTGATGCCGCAGCTATGGAAATACTTTTATCTTCTCCCTTAATAATGCTATCTTGTGATATATTAATAAATGGAATTTTTAAGGCGTCAACTAACAAATAATCGGGGCATTGATTAAGAGATATAATTGCTCTTTTCATTGCCAGTATGGTTGCCTTTAGAATATTTATTCTATCAATGGTACTGGAATCAACTAAACCTATGCCTATATCATAAGATTTTTCCCTAATTAATTTAGATAAATATTCCCTTTTAACTTTGCTTATTTTTTTAGAATCTTTTAAATTTGTAATAAAAAAAGAGTCAATATCTTTTATTACTATTGCAGCAGCAACAACGGGACCGGCTAAAGCACCTCTTCCTACTTCGTCAATACCAGCGATACACTGGAAACCGGAAGAAAATAACTTTCGTTCAATAACTTTTAGTCTTTCTATCCTTATTCTTTCCTGGTATAAAAAATTAATTTTTCTTTTTAAACGAAAAACTTCTTCTTTCAATTTAGTTAATCTGATGATGAAAAATTAGGTCATCAATCCCTTTTGTCCAACTCTGTCTCTTAAAAAGTATAATTTAGCTTTTCTTGCTGAGCCACTTTTAACGAGTTTAATCTTTTCTATATTTGGAGAATGTATCGGAAAGATCTTCTCAACGCCAATACCTTTAGTAACCTTTCTTACCGTAATTGTTTCTCTACTTCCACTATGTTTTCTAGCGATTAAAATTCCTCGGAAAATCTGAGTCCTTTTTCTCTCACCTTCAATAATCCTTTGGTGTACTTCAATCAAATCCCCAGGTTTTGCTTCTAATATTTCTTTTTTTAATTGCTCATCTTCAATATTTTTAATATAATTCATTAGTATCTCCCTTTCTTTTCTAACTGAGTGTTTTTAGATCATTGATTATTTTAAGCTCTTCTTTGGAAAACTTTCTATCAGCTAACAAATCGGGTCTACGAATAATTGTTCTTAATAAAGATTGTTTTATTCTCCACCTTTTGATTCTTTTATGATCCCCAGATAATAATACTTCAGGAACTTCATGCCCCTTATATTTCTCAGGTCTGGTAAAATGAGGATAATCAAGTATACCATTATAAAACGAATCATTCTTCAATGATTCTTTCTTTCCTAATACACCTGGCAACATTCTAGTTATTGCATCAACCAGAACCATTACCGGTATTTCTCCCCCTGTTAAAACATAATCTCCGATTGAAATCTCTTCTGCATTTAATATACGATAAACTCTCTCATCAATACCTTCGTATCTTCCACAAATAAAAATAATTTTTTCAAAATATGATAATTGATTCACTATTTTTTGATTAAGAATTTTACCTTGAGCAGAAGTAATTATTATCTTGCTATCAATCCAACTACTATCTTTTTTAAAAATATATTCTACTGATTCAACTATAGGCTCGGGTTTTAATACCATTCCAGGGCCACCACCATAGGAGTAGTCATCAACACTCTTATGCTTATCTTTAGCAAAATCTCTAATATCTATAATGTTAATATTTACTAAATTTTTATCCTTAGCTCTTTTAATAATGCTTTCTGAAAATGGTGAATTAAACATCTCTGGAAAAATTGTCAAAATTATTATTTCCATTTTTAATCCTATTTGTTACTATTTTACTAATAGTTAATGGGAAAATTACTATTTTTACTTTCCATTATTTCAATGATAGTCCTATTTCTTTCTTTTATGGTTGCTGCATTAGTGATTGCTCTAATTGCCTTAATTACTCTTCCCTGTTTACCAATAATTTTCCCTATATCGGATGGATCAGCAGTTATTTCTAATATAGTCATATTATCTTGATTAATTCTATTAATTTTAAGCTTATCTGGAAAATCTACAAGCATTTTTAGTAAATACTCAATTAGTTCATTCAAAATATTTCTCCAAAGATTTATAATTAATTCATTTGATAATTTTTTAAATCATTATCTTAAACTTCTTTTGAATTATCTAAGATGCCTTCCTTTTTAAATAAAGACTCAACTGTTTTAGTCATTTTTGCTCCCTGCTTAATCCATTTCAAGCTTTCTTCCTTATCAATATTAAAGGTGTATGGTTCTTTCGTAGGCTGATAATAACCTAACATTTTGATAAATCTTCCATCCCTTGGTTTACGGGAATCTATAACTATAACCTTATAACAAGGATTTTTTTTAGCACCTTCTCTTCTTAGTTTAATCTTGGCAGACATTTTTTCCTCCATAAATGTTTTTAAAATATTGTTTATTCATTCTTATTCTTATCTCATAAAAGAAATTAAAGATTTTTTACTACTAGTACATTTTAAGAATTTCTTCATTTTAAAAAATTGGTTTAATAGACGATTCACATCACTTACATTAGTTCCGCTACCTTTTGCAATTCTTCTCCTTCTACTTCCATCTATTATATCGGGTTCTAACTTTTCTTGCTTGGTCATTGAACAGATAATTGCTTCAACCCTGCTTAATCCTTTTTCTTCATCTCCCATATTTTGTTTAATATTCTTTAAGGAACTTGAAAATTGAATAGGCATCATATTAAAGATATTTTCTAGGGAACCCATTTTTTTTATTTTTTTAATTTGTTCATAAAAATCATTAAGATTAAATTGATCTCTAAATTCTTTTTTCCCTATATTTTGTATTTCATTGCGGGCATAATTTGCTTCAATTTTTTCAATTAGTGATAAGGTATCACCCATTCCTAGTATTCGTGAAGAAATACGATCAGGATAGAACAGTTCTAAATCACTTATTTTCTCGCCAACTCCAATAAATTTAATAGGCAAACCAGTAATGCTTCTGATGGATAGGGCGACACCACCACGAGCATCACCATCTAATTTTGTTAGAATAAAGCCATCTACCCCAACTTCATTATTGAAATCATTTGCTACTCTTAAAGCATCCTGACCCATTAAAGCATCAAGAACTAATAATGTTTCATCAACGGCTATCGAATTTTTTATGTCCTTTAATTCTTGTATCAAGTCCCTATCTATATGCAATCTACCAGCTGTATCAATAATAATTACATCATGTTTATGTATTTTTGCCCATTGTTCTGCTTCATAAATGGTGCCCAATGTATTTTTATTAATATCGCCGGTAAATACTTCAACACCAGCTTTTTTACCAATTATTAATAACTGTTCAATAGCAGCAGGTCTAATTCTATCTGCTGCCACTAATAGCGGCGTATAACCATCATTTTTAACATTTAAAGCCAACTTGGCGGCAGTAGTAGTTTTACCAGAACCCTGTAAACCAATAAGTAAAATAGTTGTCGGTAATTTTACACTAATTTTTATTTTACTCTGCTTTTCTCCCAATATACCAGTTAATATTCCGTGGGTCATTTTAATAATCTGTTGTCCTGGAGTAAGTGTCTTAGATAGTTTTTCCTGAGTTGCCTGTTGTTCCAGTTTGGCAATAAAATCTTTTACTACCTTATAGTGTACATCAGCTTCAAGAAGAACAAGCTTAACTTCTCTCAAAGATTGTTTAATGTCAGATTCTGAAATTTTACCCTTTTCTTTTATTTTATTTAAAACTAATTGCATTTTTTCTGATAGTTTCTCTAACATAATTTTTCACCTGAACAAAAGTATTACCAATTATCAAACTTATTAAGATATTTTTATTATTTTTTAATATTATTCAGAAAATATAATTTTCTTTAGTGCATTTAATTCTTCTTTTTATTTAAAGATATAAGAAAAGAAGTGTTTAAAAATTTAAAAATAAATAAAATGACAAATTCTATATCAGTATATAGAAAATTATATTTAGTGTCAATCAAGCAGTATTTCTATAAACCTTTCTGGTACATATTCACTTAAATCTGTAATCTTTTCTCCAAAAGTGATGAAGGTGACAGGTATAAAAAGGTCTTTCTGTATAGCTAAAACAATTCCCCCTTTAGCTGTACCATCTAACTTAGTTAAGGCAATACTAGATATCCCTAAAGATTTTTTAAAATTACTTGCTTGAACAAGTCCATTTTGACCAGTAGTAGCATCAATCACTAGTATAGTATTCAATAAAGACCACGGAGCATTTTTATTAATTACTCTTTTAATCTTTTCTAATTCTTTCATCAGATTATTGTAGGTATGCAATCTTCCAGCTGTGTCAATTATTAATAATACTTTCTTTTTAGCCTTAGCAGATTGTATGCTATCAAAAACAACAGAAGCAGGGTCTGAACCAGCTGATGTTCTTAAGATTTCAACCCCTACTTGTTTGGATAATAAAGTCAATTGCTCAATAGCACCTGCTCTAAAAGTATCAGCAGGAACAAGTAAAGAATTCAATCCTTTATTTTTATAGTAATAGGCAAGTTTTCCAGCAAAAGAAGTCTTACCAGTTCCATTGACTCCCACAATCATTATGATGTTCAATATTTCTGGATTTATCGTCAATGCGCAATTTTCTCTTGGAATTAAATCAATCAATATTTGTTTAAGAAGTTTTTTAAAATAATTAAAATCATTCATTTTAAATTGATGTATGTTCATTGTTTGAAAACGGGCTACTATTTCTTCAGTAGTTCTGGGACCAATATCTGATAATAGCAATAATTCCTCAATCTTTTCCAGAAATAGATTTTTATCTTTTACGGCATCTAAAAATAAAATATCATATTTATCAATTAGATTATCTCTGGTTTTTTTTAAACCGGTTTTTAAGGAAGTTATTAAATTACCTATTTTTATTTCTCTCCCAAATCCATCATTTTTACCGACATTAACTTTGAAGTTCCAAATCCATCCATAGTAATTCCATATAAAGCATCTGCTGCTTGCATGACTTCTCTTTGATGGGTAATAATTATAATTTGAGAATTCTTCAGATCATCATTTTTGATAAAAGAAGCCAAACGTATTGCATTAGTTTCATCTAAAGCTGAATCAATTTCATCAAAAAAGCAAAAAGGAGTCGGGTTTGCCTTCCATAAAGCAAATAATAGCGCTATAGCTGTTAGTGCTTTTTCGCCGGTGGAGAGCAAGGAAATGTTTTGTACTTTTTTTCCTGGCGGCTGTACCAATACTTCAATTCCTGCTTCCAGAAGTTTTTTATTATTAGTTAATTCTAATGATACTTCACCACCACGAAATAGTTTTTTGAATATTTCTTTAAAATTAACTTGAACCTTCTGAAATGTTTTATAAAAATGGTCTTCAGCTATGCGGTCAATTTCATCAATTAAAGCTATCAATTTTTCTTTAGATTTATTTATTTCTTCTTTTTTACTATATAATTCTTTAAATTTTACCAATTGTTCTTGATATTCCTGTAGAGCATTAAAATTAATCTGACCCATTAATTTTATCTGATCTTTATACTTTGAAATTGTATCTATAGCCTCTAATTGGCTATTAACATAATTTTTATAACGAAGAATTCCAGTTAATGAAGTATTGTATTGATTTTTTATCGTTTGAAGTAAATTATTCATTTTTTCTTGATTCTGTACATAAACCATCTCACATTCATGTAAAGCATTTTTCTTACTACTAAGGTTTTCTTGCTCTAACTCGATTTCTTCCCTAATTTTTCTTAGTATACTTTCTTGTTCCTTCAGGTTATCCTTTATTATATTTATACTTTCATTCAACTTATTTTGTTTTTTTATAATAGAATCAAGGTTTTCTTTTAATTCAACTTCCTGTCGAATTAATTTGATATGCTCTTTATTATAATGTTCTAACTTTTCTTGCTGTTCTTTTTCTTCCTGATGGTAACTTATAATAAATTGCTCCATCTCCTTTTGTCTTTTTTGTAATAATTCTGCTCTTTCTTTTCCCCAGGATAGTTTCATCTTAAGGTTATTCCTATCCCTCTCAACTTTGTTAATTGCCCTACTACAATTATCTTTATATTTAAAAAGGCAATCATTATATATACTAATATATTTAAGATAATTTTCAAGATTTATAATATTTCTATTTAAAATAATTATTTCCTTTTCTTTATTATTTATTTTTACTAATTCATCATCCCTTTTCTTTATTAGCGTTTGTAAAGCATTTTCTGAATCTTTTATATTATATTTTATTTCATCCAATTTAACTGTTATTTCATTAATTTGAGCTATGCTTGCTTTCAGCTGTTTGCTGATATTTTGTAACTCATTATAGAGCTCTTTATACTTTTGTTTTTCAGTTTCCAAAAATAATTGCTTTTTTTGTAGCTCATTTTTAATGAATTGAATTTCTTTTCTTAATTCTAAGATTCTTTTTTTAGAAATGTTATGGCTATCTTTTGTTATATCCTTTAATGTAAAACCAATGGTAACAATTCCTTTCTCATTTATTATTATTCCATCTAAGGAAATTATAATCCATTGTCCCCTTATTTGTTTTGCCACATTCAAAGCAGTGGATATGTCTTCCACGATTAAGATATGCCCCAAAGCGGCGTCAATTATCTTTTTATATTCAGGAAGAGGGGAAATTAATTCATTAGCGAATCCAATTATTCTATTGTTTTCAAATCCAGATCTGTTTTTAAAGATGTTTAAATCATTATTAGCAGGTAAGACAAGATTATTAGCAATAATCTTTATTTTTATTGAATTTTTCTCTTTAAGTAGTCTTTTAAAAAAGGGAATTTTATCAGAATGCACTAGATGTAAGTATTTTATTCCTTCATCCAAAATAAAGTTAAAAATTTGCTCTAAATTAGCCGGTATTTCTTTGATTACATTTTTCAGTTCACAAATACTGATAATATCTGTTGAGTTTTCTAATTCCAGAAAAAAATCATCTCTTTCTATATTGCCATTCTGGATTGTTGTAATTAATTCTTCTACAAGGTGTATCTCTTTATTTTTTAAATTTAATTCATTATAATATCTTTGAATTATTTCATTTTCTTTTTCAATTAATACTCCCTTTTCAATTAATTCATTATCCTTCCTTCTCTCCTCTTCTTTCAATTGATTAATCTCAGATTCTAAAACAGATAATTCCAAATTTATATTTCTTATCAATTCCTGATTATTAGTTATTTTGATGATAACATGCTCTCTTTCTCTATTTATCTCCGCAAGAGAAATATTAATTGACTTTACCTCGATATTTTTTTTAATTTTTTCCTCTCGATAATCATTATAATAACTTTTGATATCGTTTGAGATAGTTTCAATATTATGTAATTTTTCCCGATAAAAATTATAAATTTTATTATATTTTTCTAATAAAGATTCTTCTTTTTTAAGGTGTACTACAAAATATTCTTCCTTCTGGTATGTTTCCTTGATATCATTATCAATATCAGCGAGATTGTCGACAAACTTTGTATATTGATTTTGAGCACGCACTATATCTTCTTTAATATTTTGGAGATAGCGCTGTACTTCTAATTTTTTTTGACTGGTAATTGATAATTGATTAATATAGTTATTTTTGTTTATTTCATTTGCTTGAAATTGTCTTGAATTTTCATCTAACTGTTTTTCTAATTGTTCTTTCTCTTTTTCAATTTGAGAGACTTGATTTTTATTATAAATGATTGATTTATTAATTTCTGAAATTTCAATTTTAAAGATTTCTAATTTCTTATTGTTTCTACTAATATTTCTTTGGAGAGATTTATATTGTTGGCTTAATATATAATATTCCAATATCAGGATTTGATCTTGATAAGATTTATAGGTTTCTAAATCATCAGATTTCTTTTTATAATGAGATAGAGTTTCTTCGACTCCATATAAAATATCATTTATTCTTAAGAGATTGTTTTCTGTAGCATCAAGTTTCTTCAGAGCATTTTCCTTTTTATTTCGGTAGATAGCAACATCGGATGCTTCTTCAAACAGTATTCTTCTTTCTGAAGGCTTGGAATTCAATACAAAGTCCACTCTTCCTTGAGCTATTATAGAATATGAATTTTTTCCTAAACCTGAGCCTAAAAAAAGTTCCTGAATATCTTTTAATTTACAGGGCATATTATTTATATAGTTTTCAATTTCGCCAGAACGATAGATTATTCTTTTTATTTCTACTTCTTCTGAGTCAATAGAAAATTTTCTCTCTGCATTGTTGAATAGCATATATACTTGAGCAAAGTTTCTCATCTTTTGTTCCTGATTGCCAGAAAAGATCATATCAGTAATCTTAGTTCCCCTTAAAGAGCGGATATTCTGTTCACCAAGTATCCATCGTACTGCATCAATTATATTGCTTTTACCACAGCCATTTGGCCCAACAATTACTGTTATGCCTGGTGTAATATTTAGTTTAATTTTATTAGCAAAGGATTTAAATCCTTTTAGGCCGATTTCCTTTAGATACAATATTGATACCTTTCTTAGAAAATTTCTAATTTTTTTAAAGCAGAATAAGCGGCATTTTGTTCAGCTTCTTTCTTATTTTTACCAGAACCCGTTCCATAAAACCTTTTTCCAATATACACTTCAATGTAAAAGGTTTTTTGATGTTCTAATCCTTCTTCTTTTACAATTTTGTAAGAGGGAAGACATTGAAACTTCTTCTGGGTCAACTCTTGTAAAAAAGTCTTATAATCATTTATTTGACTTTTTATCAAGATTTTAACTTTCTCTTTTTCAATAAAATAATTGATAACTTTTTGACAGTGATTAATTCCACCATCCATGTAAATGGCTCCTAAACATGCCTCTAAGCAGTCTGCTAAAATAGAAAATTTCCCTCTTCCTTTCTTTAAATCCACACTTTTGCCTAAAGTAATAAAATCTTCCAGCGTAATTAGATTGGCGAATTTTACTAAAAATGACTGACTTATTATCGTAGACTTCATTTTAGATAATTCGCCTTCTGAGGAAAAAGGAAATTTGTGATATAAATATTTACTTACTATTAAATTTATTACTGAATCACCGAGAAATTCTAGTCTTTGGAAATAGTTTACTCCATTTTTTTCTTTTTGACCATAAAATGAGGTATGAGTTAAAGCCTTTTTTAGTAAATCAATATTTTTAAAGTTATATCCTAACTTTGCTTCCAGTTCACTTAAGTTTATTTTATTTAGCACCCTCCAAAACCTTCTTCTATCAATTACAGAAAAGAAAGATAAACATGGTTATAATTATTGTTTATCTTCTAAATAACGTAGAACATCACCTACAACCTTAATTTTTTCGGCATCTTCATCAGCAATTTCGATATCAAACTCTTCTTCAAAAGCCATAATTAATTCTACAATGTCTAAAGAATCTGCACCCAGGTCATCAATAAATGAAGAATCATCTTTTACTTTATCTTCTTCAACTCCAAGTTGGTCAACTATAATTTTTTTTACTCTTTCCATCATATCCATGGTTATTTTTACTCCTTATTTTTTAATTATTTAATTAAAATATAATTGCTAAATTTTTAGTTTATTGAAACCATTATTAATTTTGCAGTAAATACTTCTTTGTGATTACATTTTATGTGCACTGATACCAAATATTTATTACTTTTTTTGGAAGCAATTCTAGCTTTAGCAACTAACAGCTGACCAGCATAGACTGGATTTCTATATCTTAAGCGAGCTACGCCAGTTAATACTACATCAGAATCGATAATGGCCATGGATAGAGAATCAGCCAGAGAAAATATATAGTGACTTCTTACTAAATTCTTTTTACCAAAAGCCATTTCTTTAGTAGTATGCATAGTAGAGATGCCGCTTTTTCCTAAATCAATGTCAATAAGATCACCAATAATTTCATTTCTATTCAATGCTTTTACTTTAGAAGAAGCATCTTGAGCAAGCTTGATAACCCTTTTGCGCATTTCTGGTATACCCATTTCCAGCCTGTCTAGTCTAACAGTTTGAATACTTACTCCGAAGATTTTTGCTAATTGTTCATCTGATAAAAAGGGATTGCTAGAAATTTTTTCTCTTATTTTTTCTTGCCTTTTTTCTTTAGTCAAATTTTTTTTCATATCATGTTTACATATTTTTAAAAATACTTTTAATAGTACCTAATAAAAGCAACCGTTACTACTGACTGATAGTATATACAATAAAATTTATTAAATCAAGTATAATAAAAAGATTTCTTAACATTATCTTTATTCAAAAAAACTATTGTAGATATAGTTTTAGTGATATTGATTCTATTCCTCTAATTTCAATATACATCTTACTTTTTAACGTTTATATGCCTTAGGAATAAAATAAATTAATAATAATTATTAAGTGGATTTATATTTAAAGAAGTGCCATATTACTTCTATGGCACTTAAAAAGATTGTTTATTAATTTAGCATACTTCATGTAAAAAAATGTTATGTCTATTATTAGAATTTCCTAAGTAGCCTTAGCTTCTGAAGCCTTCTTTTCAGGAATAACTTTCTCTCCATTATAATAACCACAAGAAGGACATACATGATGAGGAAGTTTGTATTCGTGACATCTGGAACATTCTACAAGATTAATGGATTTTTCAACCCAATGTGTTCTTCTTTTATTTTTTCGAGATTTGGAAACCTTTCTTTTTGGATTAGCCAACTTTTTTCCTCCTTTTAAATTAGTGGTACTTTATTGTATTAACAAAAAACGATTATACAAAAAATTCTCACTACATGCAAATTTATCTTAAATGTTCAATAAAACTTGTATAGATTGGTAAGTTCTCTAAAATAGAATATTTCTATCTTTTTCTTTACATTTACTCTGATAGGTAATTATTTATAAATACCATTATGATTTATTTTATAAAAACTTGATATTATAAAAAATATCTACTAAAAATATTATATGCTTCAGAAAGTTTTAAATTTACTACTTATTAATAACTTACACTTCTTTTTTATTCAATTCCTCTTTCTTTTCTCTTTACCCGATCTTTCAAAGTAAGATTTCCTATTATTTCACATTTCAGGTAAAGGCAGTTATCAAAATAATCTAATTTTCTATGGATTAATTTAGCATTATTTACTTTATTGGATACCCTGAGCCTGAAGAGCTGTAATAGCCACTACATTTACGATGTCTTCAGCTGAACAACCTCTAGAAAGATCATTTACCGGTTTTCGCATACCCTGCGAGATAGGGCCTATTGCTTCAGCTTTTGCCAATCGTTCTACTAATTTATAGGCAATATTGGCAGCTTGTAAATCTGGGAATATTAATACATTTGCTTCCCCAGCAATTTTGCTATTCGGGGCTTTTCGCTTGCTTATTTCAGGAATCAAAGCCGCATCTGCTTGTAACTCTCCATCAATTTTCAAATCAGGAGCTTTCTTTTTAACAATTTCAGTTGCTTTTATTACTTTATCTACTAAAGGATGTTTAGCACTCCCTTTAGTAGAAAAAGAAAGCATGGCAATCTTTGGTTCTACTCCTACCAATATTTTTGCAGTATGGGCACTGGCTATAGCTATATCTGCTAATTCTTCAGCATTTGGATCTGGGAACAAGGCACAATCTGCAAATAGAATCATTCCATTTTCTCCATATTTACAGTCAGGTACAACCATAATAAAGGAGCTGGAAACAATATTTACATTTCTGGAGGTTTTGATAGTTTGCAAAGCGGGTCTAAAAACATCGCCAGTAGCATTAATTGAACCAGCCACTAAACCATCGGCATCATCCTGGTAGACCATTAGGGCTCCATAATACAGGGGATCTTTCAATAGTCTTTTGGCTTCTTCAATAGTCATTCCTTTATTTTTTCTTAAATCATAATATATTCCAGCATAAGTGTTTAGTTTTTCAGATGATTCCGGATCAATGATTTCAATAGCTTCAGGAAAATCAACATTTAACTCTTGAGCAATATCTTTAATCTTCTGTTCTTTCCCTAAAAAGACTAAATTAGCAAAACCTTCTTGATAGATTGTTTTAGCTGCTTTGATCATTCTATGTTCTTCGCCTTCTGGTAAAACAATCTTTTTAATTTCTTTCTTAGCTCTCTGTCTCAGCTTCTCTGAAATATTCATAAATATATTCCTCCTATCAAATAATGTTTTATGATTAGCTTAAAAAAAGGCACAAAATACCGTATAATTATAACATATAATTATTAATTTATCGAGGTAAAATATGTTGGTTTTGGGTATTATTGCGGAATACAATCCTTTCCACAATGGCCATTTATATCACCTGCAAAAATCTAAAGAATTAACTGGAGCTGAATTCTCTATAGCTGTTATGGGAGGAAACTTTTTACAGCGAGGGGAACCAGCACTATGGAATAAGTGGATACGTACTAAAATGGCTCTCTTTGCGGGAATTGACCTGGTCATCGAACTTCCCTTTGTTTTTGCCAGTCAAGATGCTCATGGTTTTGCCCAGGCTGGAGTTAAAATTTTAGATTCCTTAGGTGTAGTTGATTATATAACTTTTGGTTGCGAAAACGAAAAGGTGGAAATATTTTCCAAATTAGCTCGATTAATAATAAAAGATCCACCATTTTTTAAAAAAATCATAAGTGAAGAGTTAAAAAAGGGAAATAGTTTTCCCCATATTCGAGAAAAAGCAATTATTTCTTTTTACCAAAAATACGATCAAGAGTCAATGGGAATACCTTTAAATGAAATAAGTACTATCTTAAGGCAATCCAATAATATTCTGGCTTTAGAATATATGATATCATTACAATTATTAAAAAGTACTATAAAAGCATTGCCTATTAAAAGGATTGGTTCGAATTTTTCCCAGGATAAATTTGAAGGTGAATATTCCAGTGCTACTGCTATAAGAAAGATAATCAATCAATATTATTATAATTCTAATGATAAGCAATTATTGGAAAATTTAAAAGCAACTATGCCTATCACATCCTATCAGACCATTTTAAATGAATTAAAAGAAGATATAAATCCTATTTTATTATCAAATTTTGAACAGGCGATATTTTCTAAACTTAGAAGTGCTCCCGCTGATGACTTAAAAAGAATTAATGGTGTTCAGGAAGGATTAGAAAATAAAATAAAAAAAGCTGCAATTTCAACCAAAAGCATTGAAGAGTTAATTCAAACAGTTAAGTCAAAACGTTACACACGAACTAGAATACAGAGAATAGTTATTCATAGTTTATTTAATTTAACTAAAAAAGAGACTCAGAACTTTAATAAAAATGGCCCCCTTTATTGCCGGATTTTAGGGATGACTGATAAAGGAAGGGAAATTCTTAAAAAAGCCAAATTAAAATCAAAATTACCCTTAATTATGAAATTGAAAAATTTTTATCTTCACAATAAAAGATTGGGTAAGAAAGATATTTTAAATATGTTGAATTATGATATTTTGTCGACCGATCTTTATGTTCTGGCTTATAAATCAAAGAAACTAAAAATCGGGAGTCAGGATTTTACAAAGAATATAGATTTATTGAATGTATAGAAGAATATTATTAAAATTGATAGTAACCATATTTATTTTTTAATTTTGTTGCCACATATGGTGGCACTAATTCCTTGATGCAACCATTTAAAGAAGCTATTTCTTTAACAATACTCGAGTTTAAATAAGAGAACTTGGTGCTGGTTACCATAAAAACTGTCTCTATTTCAGGAGCCATTTTTTTATTAATAAGAGCAAATTGGGATTCATATTCAAAATCAGAAATTGCTCTCATACCCCTGAGAATTATATTAGCCTTATTAGACCGAACACAATCAATTAATAATCCTCGGAATGACTGAACTTCAACATTTTGGAATTCTGTAATAACATTTAGAATCATGTCCATTTTTTCTTCTGTAGAAAAGAGAGATTCTTTTCTTGAGTTTTCGGCAATTACTACAATAATCTTATCAAATATTTTGGAAGCTCTATAAATTATGTCAAGATGACCATTAGTAATTGGATCGAAACTTCCAGGGTATATAGCCCTTATCATAAATATCTCCTTTTAAAATATTTATTATTGATAATAAAAAAGAGTAACCTTTGATTTGCCGTATTTTTTCTCTTTAATATAGAGCAATTTTCTAAAATCACCTTTTACTTCTTTGTGAAATGGATGTTGCACAATAATAATACAATCTTCTTTAGCAATATTATTTTGATCAACTATATGTAATGTATTTAAAGCATAATTTCTATTATAAGGAGGATCTAAGAAAATAATATCAAATTTTTTTTGTTTAAAATTTAATATATTTATAGCTTGGAGATAATCGATATGTATAATCTTAGAAAAATCATTTTGATAAATTTTAATTAAGTTATTTTTTATTAATATTATTGCTTTTTTATTTTTTTCTACGAAAGTAACATTTTTTGCACCCCGGCTTATAGCTTCAATGCCTACTGCACCTGAACCAGAAAACAAGTCTAAAAATTCTGCACCTACGATTTTAGCCCCAATTATATCAAATAATGCCTCTCTTATTCTATTGGGAGTTGGTCGTATCTCATTTCCCGGGAGTGATTGTAATCGAAATCCCTTATAAATACCACCAATAACTTTCATTTGCTTTTTACCGTCTCTATTTTTGTTAAAGTGGATAAATCAATATTATTACAATTAGAACTACTGATTCAAAAGTTTAATTTATTATACTTGATTATTATAACCATTTTATGATAAAATAAAATTCGTTATTTTTCAAGGGATATACTGGAGGAATTAACAATGGCAAAATGTGATATATGTGGCAAAGGTCCACAATTTGGAAAGCAAATTAGTCACTCTCATAAATTGAGTAATAGAAAATGGTCAGCAAATATTCAAAAAGTAAGAGTTAACATTAATAATTCGGTAAAGCGATTAAATGTTTGCACCCAATGCTTAAAATCAGGTAAAATAAATAAGGTTACTTGATTGCAGTTAATCTGTTGATAATTATTCTTTAACAATTTTACCTCATTATTTTAACATTTACTTAGTTACTATTTTATATCAAGATGGATTTTTATAGTATATGATTTTTTAAGATTATGATACTGTAAAATGTCCTTTTTTAAATAAAGAATAATATATACTTTATTGCATCCTCGGTTCCAATAAGAATTCTACCTTACAAGATATAATTTGTCATATAAATAATTATATCTAATGTTTCTCTCAGCTTGGATGTTTTTTTATTATTAATCTCAAAAGATTAATAATTATGATTTAACTCTCTAATTTTTTTTACTATTTTTTCGGTAACATAATCAGGAGTAGAAGTTCCTGAAGTAATTCCAATTTTCCTCTTATTCCTAAAATAATTTATATTAAGTTGCTTCTCATCTTCAATATGGTAAGTTTCTACTCCAACTGCTTTGCTTAAATGGACTAATCTCTGGGTATTTGCACTATTTAATCCGCCGATAACTATCATTAAATCAACTATTTTAGCTAAATCCCGTGTTGCTTGTTGTCTCAGTCTGGTAGCTTTACATATAGTATTAAAAACCCTTAATTCATCTGTATAATTAAACATTATTTTAATAATTTTATAAAGTTCTTTTAGGTCTTTGGTGGTTTGAGAGAGCAATCCAATTTTTTTAGAAAATTCAAAACTTTGACACTTTATATCATTGATAGATTGAATTATATAAGCTCTGTGATCTATATAGCTTAGTAAACTTCTAATTTCCGGATGATTAATATCTCCTAAAATAATAATCTGATACCCTTCTCTTTGTAAGAAATTTGCTATTTGATGTAATTTTTTAACATAAGGGCAGATTGTATCTATTAATCTTATATTATTTCTTTTTGCATAATCTTCTTCTCTTTTTACAATACCATGAGCTCTGGTGATAAGATATTTATTTGAAGGAACTTGAGATATTTCTTTAATGATATTAATGCCTTTTATTTTGAATTCTCTTATGACCTGAGGATTATGAATAATTTCTCCTAACATATACAGATCATTTGCTGGAAGATGGGCTATAGCATTTTCAGCCCTTTTTATTGCCCTTCTGACTCCAAAACAAAATCCAATATCTTTGGCTTTTATTATTTCCATTTATTGCTTTAACCTATCATTTTTAATGATTCTTAACATTTCTTCAACCACTTCATTAACATTCTTGTTTGTTGTATCAATAAGAATAGCATCTTCAGGCTTAGTTAAGGGTGCCACTTTTCTTTTACTGTCAATATAATCACGACAGGTAATTTCTTTTTTAACATCCTGAAAAGTAATCTGATAGCCTTTTTCTTGAAGTTCTTTATACCTCCTCATCATTCTGGTATGTTCATTAGCTGTAAGATAAAATTTTATATCTGCATAAGGTATAATTACGGTACCGATATCTCTTCCTTCTATAACCACTGAACCATCCTGAGCAAACATTCGTTGAAGTGGGATTAAATTTTCCCGAACTAAAGAGTGTCTAGCAACAAAAGAAACTTTTTTATTTACTTCAGGGCTGTGTATATTTGCCGTAATTAGTTCAATATGTGAAGCAAGGTCAAGATAACTGTATTCTTGAGTATATTTCCTTACAATTTCCTTTGATAGTTTATTCATGGCTTGTGCGTTATTTACATCCAACCTTTTATGTAAGGCATAATAAGTGATATAACGATATAAGTCACCAGTGTTAATATAAACGAAATCCAATTTATGAGCTAATTCTTTAGCTGCTGTACTTTTCCCTGCCCCGGCAGGCCCATCTATAGTGATAATTAATCCTATATTTTTTTTATTCAATAATATAATTCCTTAGTTATTTTTTAAAAATTGTTTAAAATTTTTAATTTCCTGTTTTCCTAGAAAACGATATTGACCAGATCTTAATCTATTTAGATTTAAAATACTAATTTGAGTTCTTGTCAATTTTAGTACTTGAAATCCTAGGTAAGAAAACATTCTCCTTATTTGTCTTTTTTTCCCTTCATTAATAGAAATTTCCACAATGCAATTTTTTTTATTTTTCTTTAATATTTTTAATTGACATGGATATGTAGTAAAAATAGGACTAATAGGTACACCATTTGTTAATACCTTTAGATCATTATCATTAGGAAATCCTTTTATTTTTACTAAATATACTTTTTTAATCTTTTTTTTGGGATGGGTTATTTGATTAATTAATTCTCCATCATTTGTTAAAAATACTAAACCTTCAGAATCAAGATCTAATCTACCAGCATAATTTAATTTAATTTTTATCTTTTTTAACAAATCATAAATAGTAGGCCTTCCAAAGGGATCATGATAAGTACATAAAAATCCTCTTGGTTTATTTAATAAAACATATATTCTGGGTACTCTTTCATGAACAATTTTATTATTTAATTTGATTTTATCTTTATTCGTATCAATTTCAGTACCCAATTGTGTTATAATGACATTATTGACTTTAACCTTTCCCTGGACAATCAATTTTTCACAATTTCTTCGGGAGTCAATTCCTATTTGGGCAAGAAATTTATGTAATCTCATTTTTCTCATTTTGCATTTCCAGTTCTTCTAAAGGAGGCAAATCAGATACACTCTTAAGCCCAAAATGTAATAAAAACTTTTCTGTAACTCTATACAGAAAGGGATTACCAGGAATTTTTTTTCTTCCCTTAACCTTAATAAAACCATTTTTTAAAAGATTTAATAATACACTACTACAATCAACACCTCTTATTTTTTCAATTTCCATGCGAGTAACTGGTTGATTATAAGCAATAATTGCTAATGTTTCAATTGAAGCTCTAGATAAAACATATTTTTTATCATTGTTATATAATTTTTTTATCCAGGTGAAATATTCTGGTTTGGTAGCAAATGAAAAACCACCGGAAACTTCTTGAATAAAGAAGGGACGATTGTTTAGTTGATATTCCTCCTGTAAGCTCTTTATCGCTTTCTTAATCTCTTCAGCTTCTCTACAGGTAATATTTACCATTTTTCTTATAGATAGAGGTTTATTCGCAACAAATAACAGAACCTCAACAATTTTTTCCCATTCATTTATAGCTATTGAGTATTCTTTTTCTTTAATTTTTTATCTTCCTTTCGATAAAATAATATTTCACCAAAATTTTGTGATTGTATATAATCTACCTTACCCTGACAAATTAATTGTAATAAAGCTAAAAATATAATTATTATTTCAATTTTTGGGCAATCCTTGTAGATCATCTGACTAAAAGTTAATTGATTTTTATTCTTTAAAAAATTTTCTTCAATCTCTTCCATCTTTATTACTATATTAACTTCATTGTTTTCGAAATCAATTATACTCTTGCTATTATTTCTAACTAAAATTGATTCAATAGCAAAAATAAGTTCTGAAAAACTATTTTCCTGAGGTATTTCATCGTCTTTATTTAAGGAGTTAAAACATGTTAAATATATTTCTCTTTGCTTAAACTCTTTTTCTGCAAGTATTTTAACTAATGATTGGTACTTTTTATACTCTATCCAATAATCTTCTTTGAGAAAGATAGTATCGTTTTTAATTTCTTCCTCAATTTGTTTCTGAGACAATGGTAATAATAGATTTGATTTCCACAATATTAATTCAGATATTTCTACTAAAAAGTTAGCTACTATTTCTAAGTTAATGGATTCTGAATGGGTTGTTAGCAGGTATGTTAAATAATCTTCAATAATATTTAATAGAGATATTTTATTGAGTTCTATCTCTCCATTCCTTACCTTTAGATATAATAGCTGTACAGAATTTGATATTTGTTCTATTTTGGGAATTGTTAAATTACTATTATTCTGCATAATCCATTTTCATTGCTTTTTTAACTTCGTCTAAAGTTATTTTAGCAACTTTTCTAGCTTCTTGACTGCCTTTTTTTAATATTTCCCATACCAGCTGGTGGTTTTTTTCATAATATTTCCTTTTTTCTCTAAATGTTTGAAATGACTTTATCAATATCTCCCCAAGGCATTTCTTGCAGGCAACACATCCTAATTGAGCATGACGGCACTTATTCTCAATGTCTGATAGGTCTTTTTTATTAAATATTTTATGATAATCAAATACTACACAAACTTCCGGATGACCGGGATCAGATAATCTTATTTTTTCTGGATCAGTTATCATTGACATTACTTTTGATTTAATGATTTCTGGATTATCTGACAGGGTAATATCATTTTTTAAACTTTTACTCATTTTTCTACCGTCTATTCCCAAAATCTTGGGAGTAGAAGACAACTTTAGTTCAGGAATAGTAAAGACATTCTGATAAATATTGTTGAATCTTCTGCCAATTTCTCTTGATATTTCAACATGAGCTGACTGGTCTTCGCCAACAGGAACAGCATTTGCTTTATAAATTAGTATATCAGCTGACATAAGAACTGGATAGCCAAGCAATCCATATCCCATATTTTCTTTTAAATCCAAATCCCGTACCTGTTCCTTTACTACAGGATTTCTTTCTACCCAGGATAGAGGTGTTATCATTGATAATAACAAGTGCAATTCAGCATGTTCTGGTACATAAGATTGAATTAATAAAGTACTTTTATCTGGATTTATTCCGGCACTCAACCAGTCAATTACCATCTCAATTATATTTTCCTTCATCATCTCTGTGTTTTCATATCCCGTAGTAAGTGCATGCCAGTCTACTACACCATAATAGCATTTATACTCATCTTGTAGTTTTACCCAGTTTACTAAAGCGCCAAAATAATTTCCTAAATGCAGTTTACCAGTCGGTCTCATTCCGCTAAATATAATTCCTTTCATGTAAGTTGTTCTCCTCCTAAATATTAAAGTAACAAAGTCAATTTTACTTTCATATAAATATTCGGTAAATATAGTCAACAATAGGTAGAATAATATTTCTTATAATACCAGAAATAAATAAAAATAGTATGATAAGCATTCCGTAGGTTTGATTAATTTTATTATATTGACGAGCTAAATGTACTGGCAATAAACCCGATACAATGTGATGACCATCTAAGGGTGGGATTGGTATTAAATTAAAAAAAGCTAAAGCAATATTGATGAATATTCCAGTGTGTAGCAAAGTAAACCACCCCTGTACCAATCGAAACCAAAAAAAAGAATTGAATGTTACATTCCGAAATATAAAATTGTTTGCTCTTAATAATAGGGAAAATAGAAATGCAACCACAATATTGGATAAAGGTCCAGCTAGAGATACTTTAATCATATCCATTCTTGGATTGTTTAAATTGTTATAGTTCACAGGGACAGGTCTTGCCCAACCAATGCGAAATAGTAATAACATAAGAGTTCCAACCGGATCAAGATGTGCAAAGGGATTCAGGGTTAATCGACCGGCAAGCTTTGCCGTGGGATCTCCATGATAATAAGCAATAAAACCGTGCGCATATTCGTGAATTGTAATAGCTATTAATATTGCCGGTATGCTCCATATAATTCCAAAAAGGTTATCTAACATAAAATCAAATAATTCCTTTTACTAATAATCTTTTTACGAAAGATATCTCTTCTTCCCTATTATTCAATATGCCATTCATTTGTAAATAAAATATTAACTTTAATATTTTAGCATAAATAGGACCCGGCTTCATTCCTATATTTGTTAAATCTTTTCCAGAAAGAAAAATAGTTGTTTTTTTATATATAGTTAGGTATTTTTCAACTCTTTCTGCTATAAGGTTGTCTTCATATTTTTCTAATAGTATTATTAACAATAACTCATTGGACTTATTATGCAAGTTGTAGTATATATGGCTGGGGGATAATGGTTTTAGCTTCAAAAAATTGATGGTAAACTCTTTACAACTCATTATACTGTTTAGTATGTTGATAGTATTTTTACTCAGTTCAATTTTTTTGCTAATATTATTAATGTCTAATTGAGAAAATAGTATTAAATAAAAAAGATATAAAATACTTATATTTATCCTTTCATCAGGAAATTTTTTATACCAAGATCTAACAAAATTTTCAATTTGAATAAATCTATCAATTAAATCTGGAGATAAGGATAAATTGGGTATAATTCCAGCAAGAATTTCCAGTTCATCCATCCTTTTTAATATTTTAACTGGATCCTTCTCTTGTAAAATTATTAAAAATTCTTCACTAAGCCTCTTTTTCCTTATTCGTGTAATTAGTCCCTCTTTAACAGCCTTTCTCAAAAATTTTTCAGTAGAGTTTTCCATGGTAAAATCATATCTCTTTTCAAATCTTACAGCTCTGATAATCCTGGCTGGATCTTCTGTAAAACTGAGACTATATAATATTCTTATTTTTTTTAATTCTAGATCTCTCTGTCCACCAAAAAAATCTAATAACTTACCAAATTTTTCCTGATTTAATTGAATAGCCATGGCATTTATAGTAAAATCTCTACGATACAAATCTTTCTTAATTGAAGCAAATTCAACTTCTGGTAAGGCAGCTGGAAATTCATAAAATTCTCTTCTAGCTGAAGCAAAGTCAATTTTTATTCCATTGGGCAATATAACAACAGCTGTCTTAAATTTTTGGTGTGTTTTTATTTTACCTTTTACTTGTTGGTAAAAATATTGGGCAAACTTAATAGCATCCTCTTCAACTACAATATCAAGGTCTAAATTTGGAATACCCAATAATAAATCTCTAACTATTCCACCAACAATAAAAACCGAATATCCTAAATTATCACCCAGTTTACCAATTTGTAGTAAAGCCATGAGAATTTCTTTATTAAAATATCGATACATTAAAGATTTTATTTTTTCTTTACTATATTTGTACTGTTCCATGCTTTTTTCAAAAAGAGAATATGATTCTTTATTGATGCCTTTTTCTCCATGTAAACTTCTAATTAAATCAGTTCTTGTTATAATTCCTTCTAATTTTCCTTGATTACTTAAAACCAAGACCCTACCTACATCATACTTAATCATTAATTCCTGTATTTCTAGTACAGGGGTTTTGGGATTGACACTGATAATACTCTCGGACATGTAAACATCAACTGTTTCATTTTCATAATGATGATGTTTTGCTTTATAAATTTCCTGTCTGGTAATTATACCTACCAATTTTCCACTGCCCATTACTGGAAATCCATTATGACCATAGCGAAGCATTATTTTATAAGCTTCTTGTATAGTTGTTTTAATATCTATGGTTTTAACTGGAGTTGTCATAATATCTTTAGCCAGAGTTTCTAGTGTTATTTGTTCTTCTAAGACCTGCTTAAGTTTATTTTCTGTATCTAATAAGGAAAAATATCTTACAACAGCAGATGCTGCCTGAGAATGCCCTCCTCCTCCTAATATTTTTAGTATTTCACCAACATTCACTGAATTACGGCTACTTCTTGCCACAACATATATTCTATTTTTCATTTTTACCAGCACGAAGATAATATCACTGTTCATAATTTCTATTAATTTATGAGTAATTAGTGCTAAACCTTCAACATATTCTTTAACACTGGTCTTGGCGAATACAACGCTAACGCCTTTAAAATACAATTCCTGAGAGGTAGAAATAAGTTGATTTAGTAATTTTTTTTGTTTTTGGTTTAGACCTATATTGGTAAATTTATTTACTGTCCTTAAATTCACTCCAATTGAAAAAAGATAACTTAAAACATCTATGTCATCTTTAGTAGTAGTAGAAAAAGAGAGAGAGCCAGTATCCTCATAAATACCAAGAGCAAATAAAGTGGATTCCAAAGGCGTTATAGATATGTTTTTTTTAATAATAATCTTCAATAATATTGTTGTAGTTGCACCAACTTTTTCTATTTTACTTTTATTGGAAGTGATATCATTTTCTGCAGGGGGATGGTGATCATATATGACTATTGACAAGTTTTCTTTATTTAAAATCGACTCAAATTGACCTATTCTATCTCTTTGTCGGGTATCGACAATAATTAATTCTGTTATCTTTTCTAAATCAATAGTTTTTAATGAAGAAATATTTAAGGCATTTTCATATAATAAAAGAAATTTCCTAACATTTTCTTCAATAGCACCAGGAAAAATAGCAAAAGCATCCGGATATATTTTTTTAGCAGCAATCATAGCTGCCAGACAATCAAAGTCTGCACTGGTATGACCAATAATTACTTTCATAGGATTCTATCCATTTTGAATAAAAATAAATTAGCAATTCTTGGTAAAAATATTTAATAGTATTTTTTTGAAACATGTAGAGAATGAAATTAATTTAAGATTAGCTAAGTACTTTTAAAATTAATGGTTTCTTACTTGTTTTTTTATCTGTAATATAGAAGGCTTTTGGGACACTTTCTTTAATTAAATTAAAGCTTTCAACGTTATTATAATAAATAGTAGCCATAGTATCATTTACATCAATCTGATCTCCAATTTTTTTTCTTAGAATTAATCCCACTGATAAATCAATATTATCATCTTTTTTCTTTCTGCCAGCCCCCAGTAACATTGCAGCTTGACCAACTGTTCTAGCGTCTATCTTTTTAATAAAACCTCTTTTAGGAGAATAAATATTTTCTTGATATTTTGATTTAGGAAGTAAAAAAGGTTTTCTTATTTGATTTACATCTCCATTTTGGTTTTTCACTATCTCTATAAACTTATTTAAAGCCTTGCCGCTAATTATAATTTCCTCTAATAACTTAATTCCATCTTGGTGTTTTTTTACAATACCACCGGCAACTAACATGTATGAGCCAAGGAAAAGACATAACTCTTTTAAATCTGATGGCCCCCTGTTATTTAATAATTCTATTGCTTCTTGAACTTCTAGAGAATTACCGACAGCATATCCTAATGGTTGATCCATAGAGGATATAACTGCATATGTTTTTTTATTATTGCTTTTTCCAATGTTCACCATTATTTTGCCTAAAGAAATTGCATCTGAAATATTTTGCAAAAAAGCACCACTTCCAACAGTTACATTAAGCACAAAAGCATCTGCACCACCAGCAATTTTCTTACTCATAATACTACTGGCTATTAATGGAATAGAATCTATAGTACCAGTAACATCTCTTAAAGCATAGATTTTTTTATCTGCCGGTGAAATATCAATATTTGCACTTATAATGGATGATTTAATCTTATTTATATTTTCAATAAATCTCTCAATTGGAAGATCTGTATTAAAATTTTTAATTGATTCTAATTTATCAATTGTTCCGCCAGTATGTCCTAAGGCACGTCCAGAGATTTTTGGTACAGGAACTCCTGCTGCAGCAACCATTGGTATCAAGGCTAGTGTGGTTTTATCTCCTACTCCTCCTGTGCTATGTTTATCCACTTTAATTCCAGGTATTGAGTCTAAATTTAGTATTTTACCAGAGCGAGACATTGCCATTGTCAGGTTGTTAGTTTCTTCGTAATTCATGCCATTAAACCAGATGGTCATAAGAAATGCTGACATCTGATAATCAGGAATACTTCCTTTTAAATATTCTGCAATGATAAAATTAATCTCATTTTCACTCAGTGGCAATTTATTCTTTTTTCTCTCAATAATATTAATTATATCCATATTTTGAATTTAGTGCCTCAGATAAAGAAATTAAATAATATTTTCTGACCTTTCTTTATTCTTATATTTTATATTAAGTTTTATTTGTTATCAAACTGTAAAATAATTTATTAATCAAAAAAATCTTTATACCATAATATTTTTTTTACTTTAATTATAAAGATTCTATATAAATAGAGGAATAAAAACTAACGATACGATAGACATCACTTTGATTAATATATTCATTGATGGTCCTGCTGTATCTTTAAATGGATCACCTACGGTATCACCAATTACTCCTGCTTGATGTGCTGCAGAATTTTTTCCACCATAATTACCTTTTTCAATATATTTTTTTGCGTTATCCCAGGCACCACCAGAATTAGCCATCATAATAGCTAGAAATACACCTATAACAACTGAACCAAGCAACAAACCCCCCAATGCTTCAGGACCAATCACAATGCCAACTACAATGGGTATAATAATGGCTAACAATCCTGGAATAATCATTTCTTTTAAGGCTCCCTTAGTACTAATATCAACACATTTTTCTGGTTCAGGTTTAGCTGTTCCTTCCTTTAAACCAGGAATTTCTTTAAACTGCCTTCTTACTTCCGAAATCATTAAAGAAGCAGTCTTGCCAACTGCTTCTATAGTCATGGCAGCAAATAAAAAAGGTAAAATACCACCAATAAAAATGCCAATTACAACCATCGGATCTGTAATACTAATAATGCTAAGGTTGACTGATTTAGTATAAGCACTGAACAAAGCAAGTGCTGTTAAGGCAGCTGAACCAATGGCAAAACCCTTTCCAATGGCGGCTGTAGTGTTTCCAACTGCATCAAGAGAATCCGTAATTTCTCGAACCTCAGGTTTTAGACCGGCCATCTCTGCAATACCCCCAGCATTATCCGCAATAGGTCCATAGGAATCAACAGATACAGTCATTCCTACAATTGAAAGCATTCCTACTGCTGCAACAGATATTCCGTAAAGTCCTGCAAAATAATTGGAAAGATATATTGCAACAGAAATAACAATAACTGGCAATGCGGTACTTTTTAATCCCAAAGCAAAACCTTCAATAATCGTAGTAGCAGCTCCAGTTAAAGATGCTTCTGAAATCTTTCTTACGGGAGAATAATCATATGATGTATAATATTGAGTAAAAAAGCCGATAGCTACTCCGGCAAACAAACCGGAAATAGTAGCAAAGAATATTAATATATTACCAAATAGTATATAAGATAATACTAAGGATGAAATGGTTACTAAAATTCCGCTTACATAGGTCCCCATATTTAATGCCTTATGAATATTTTTATCGTCTTTTGGTGAAACAAAGAAAGTTGCTATAATTACTGAAACAACGCCACAAGCAACAAGAATTAGAGGGTATATAATGTAATTGACAGAGTTATATAATAAACTACCTAGAATCATACAGGAAACAATAGAGCCTACAAAAGATTCAAACAAATCTGCTCCCATTCCAGCAACATCGCCAACATTGTCACCTACATTGTCAGCTATTACAGCTGGATTTCTAGGATCATCTTCTGGAATACCTGCTTCAATTTTACCTACCAGATCCGCTCCAACGTCTGCAGCTTTAGTATAAATACCTCCACCAACTCTGGCAAATAAAGCAATGGAACTGGCACCTAAAGCGAAGCCATTTATTAAATTGGGATCATCAAAAAAATAATATAAAATACCCAAGCCAATTAAACCAAAACCTGAAACAGATAAACCCATTACTGCTCCTCCTGAAAATGCAATTTTTAAAGCCTTACTAAGACCTGATTCCTGAGCAGCAAATGTAGTTCTGGTATTGCTTTTAGTAGCTATCTTCATGCCTATGAAACCAGCTAAGGCTGAACAAAGGGCACCTAAAATAAATGAAAATCCCGTGATACTACCTCTTACCCAGATTATTACTAAGCTAACAATCACTACAAAAACAAATAAAAAAGAGTATTCTCTCTTTAAAAAAGTCATGGCTCCCTTCTCAATAGAACGAGACAACTGCACCATTACTTCGGTACCTTCTTTTTCACTCAATACTTGTCTGGCTAAAATCATTGCATATAATAATGCTATAACTCCGCTTAAAATTGATAGAAGTTTTAGTACAACCATTTTGTATTACTCCTTATTTTATTTTTATAATTTATGAATAAATTTAATCTATTACAATATATTTTATCATAACAATGGAAATGAAGGTGATTTCCAGTTTTGATATAAAATAAAAGGAATCCACCTTCATTTAAAATACAAATAAAATGATTATATACTAATATTATTCTTTATCTTAATACAAAACTAATTGTTTATTTATTATTCTCCTTTAAAACTGCCTGTGCTGCTGATAATCTGGCAATAGGCACTCTAAAAGGAGAACAGCTTACATAATTTAAACCAGCACCATGACAAAATTCAATTGAATTAGGCTCTCCACCATGTTCACCACAGATACCAATTTCCAAATTAGGATTAGTCTTTCTGCCCAATTCCACACCCATTTTTACTAACTTACCAACACCTTCAGCGTCTAATACATCAAAAGGATTTTCCTTTAAAATGCCTTCTTCGACGTATTTTAATAAGAACTTTCCTTCGGCATCATCTCTACTTATACCAAATGTTGTCTGAGTAAGGTCATTGGTACCAAATGAGAAAAATTCAGCATATTGAGCAATTTCATCTGCAGTTAAGGCAGCCCTGGGTAATTCTATCATAGTACCTATTTTAAATTCTAATTCTGATTGCTCTCTAGCAATTATTTCTTTTGCTATGCTTTTTATACTATTATAAATTGGTTTCAATTCATTAATATGACCAACTAGAGGAATCATTATTTCGGGTTTAACCTTAATTCCTTGTTTAATCAATTCTATGCTTGCCTCAATAATTGCCCTTGCTTGCATTTCATAAATTTCAGGATATAATAAACCTAATCGACACCCCCTTAAACCAAGCATAGGGTTCATTTCTTGCAAAGTTTTAATGCGTTCTAAAATATTTTCTTGCTTTTCCAGTTCATCTTTATTTTCCTTGGTTATTTTTAAAGTAGTAACTTTAACCAATGTTTCTTCGTAATTAGGTAAGAATTCATGTAAAGGGGGATCCAGGAGACGTATAATTACAGGCATATCATGCATTGCTTTTAAAATTCCAATAAAATCAGCTTTTTGCACGGGTAAAAGTTTATCGAGAGCCATCTGCCGCGATTCTTTATTATCAGCAATAATCATCTCTTGCACTATGGGTAATCGTTCTGGAGCCATAAACATATGTTCAGTTCTACATAAGCCAATACCTTCTGCACCTAAATCCCTGGCTTTTTGGGCATCTTCAGGTGTATCAGCATTAGCATAAACACCAAGTCTTCTGATATTATCAGCCCAGGTAAGTAGCAATGTGAACTCTTTACTCATTTTTGGTTCTATCATCGGAACTTTCCCCTCATAGACATTACCACTTCCACCATCAATCGTAATATAATCACCTTTTCTTATAATTTTACCATTAACTTTAAATAAACCTTTTTCAATATTTATGACAATATCATTACAACCGGCAACACATGGCATACCCATTCCTCTAGCTACAACTGCTGCGTGACTGGTCATTCCTCCTCTGCTGGTTAAAGTTCCTTTAGCTTCAACCATACCATGGATATCATCTGGAGTAGTTTCTGGTCTTACTAAAATAACAGCTTCACCATTTTTACCCATTTTTTCTGCCTCATCGGCAGTAAAGACAACCTTTCCTGAAGCTGAACCAGGTGAAGCTGGTAAACCTTTGGCAATTGGATCTTTTTTAGCATTTGGATCAATTCTACGATGAAGAAGTTGATTTAACTGAATAGGATCTATTCTATTTACTGCAGTTTCTTTATCTATGATTCCTTCTTTAACCAAATCAACAGCAATCTTTAAGGCAGCCTGAGCAGTTCTCTTTCCATCTCTAGTTTGAAGAATAAAAAGTTTTCCTTTTTCTATGGTGAATTCGTAATCCTGAACATCTTTGTAATTGTTTTCTAATATACTGACTGTTTCAATTAGTTGCTTATAAACATATGGCATATCATTCTTTAATTCCTCAAGAAGCTTCGGTGTTCTTACTCCAGCAACTACATCTTCGCCCTGAGCATTTAAAAGATATTCTCCATAATTTTCTTTCTCACCTGTTGAGGGATTTCTAGTAAAACCTACTCCAGTACCTGAATCGTCTCCCATATTACCAAAAACCATTTCCTGAACGTTTACCGCAGTACCTAAATCATCAGGAATTTTATGAATTCTTCTATAGGTTACTGCTCTTTTATTATCCCAGGAGCTGAACACTGCTTCTATAGCCATTTTCAATTGCTTTTGTGGCTCATCGGGAAAGTATTCGCCAATTTCTTCAAAGGCTAATTCTTTATATTTTTTCACTATTTCTTTTAATCCAGTAATACTAATATTTGAATCAACCTCTACTCTCTCCTTTTCTTTGATCTCTTCTAAAATCTTCTCAAAAAGTTCACCTTTTATGCCCATCACCACATTTCCAAACATCTGAATAAACCTTCTGTAACTGTCATAGGCAAATCTTTCATCAGTAGATTTTTTAACTACTCCTAGAATAGTTTGTTCATTTAAGCCTAAATTTAGAATAGTATCCATCATACCAGGCATAGAAATTGCCGCACCGGAACGAACGGAGACTAATAATGGATTTTCTGTATTCCCAAAGACTTTACCAGATTGTTCTTCTAATTTCTTTAGATTTTCTTGAATTTGTTCCCATAATCCTATAGGAAATTGTTTCTCATTCTTGGTATATTCAATACATGCTTCTGCTGTAATAGTAAATCCCTGGGGAACTGGTAAGCCCATTTTAGACATTTCTGCCAAATTAGCCCCCTTACCACCCAGTAGTTTTTTCATATTTTTATTGCCTTCATCAAAAAAATACACGTATTTTTTCATCATTTATTCTCCTTCTTTAAAAAATAGAAAATAACTTTTCAAAATATAATAATCTTTTTATAATTCCTCAGAAAAGGGATAAGTGAAAGTTAATTGATTATTCTTTACTCATTTAATATTACCTTTAGCAAGGGCAATTTTTGTTAAATCAGCAACAGAAAAATATAAGGTGGCAATGGATTTTAACAGGGCTAAGCGATTATTTCGTATTTTTTCATTTTCTACCATTACCATAACCTTATCGTAAAAAATATCAATTGGTTTATTCATTTTCTCTAAGTTAGTAAAAACATCGTTATAATTATTTTTTATAATTAACTTTTTAATAATTTTTTTTATTTTAAGGTAACAATTATAAAGATAATGCTCTTCTTTTTCTTGGAAAAGGGTGTTATCAATCCAGAGCGCTTGAATATTTCTGGATAGATTAAAAGCTCTGGTAGCTGCAGTAATAGTTCTGATAAAATTTGTGGTATAATAAATTTTTTGAATAGCTTCAGTACGAGCCAAAACATCAAGGATACTTTCAGGATTTTTTGCTAATACTGCGTCAATTATATCATATTTATATTCTCTTTCTAAAAGGAGATACCGTAGGCGTTGAAAAATAAAATCTTTTATATCTTGAATATTAATTTTACTATTTATAAGTTTTTTTTCTGTTAAATTCTTATCTGTTAACAGAAGATTAATATTTAAATCAATTATATTATTTATGGAAAAATTCATTTTATGCAGTAAAACAATATTGATAATCCCTAGTGATTGTCTTCTTAAGGCGTAGGGATCTTGAGAGCCATCAGGCACTAAATCATTAATAAAACAGGAGGCTATATTATCTAATTTATCAGCAATACTAAGAATGCTGCCGGTCATAGTTGTTGGAAACTTATCACCAGAAAATCTGGGTAAATAATGTTCATAAATTG
This sequence comes from uncultured Atribacterota bacterium, assembly GCA_964433555.1. Taxonomy (GTDB): domain Bacteria; phylum Atribacterota; class Phoenicimicrobiia; order Phoenicimicrobiales; family Stramentimicrobiaceae; genus Stramentimicrobium. The sequence goes on from CAYSRG010000007.1 coordinate 63,584, forward strand.
CGATAGCTATCTGGGGATCTTCCCCCTGATGAAGGGCATATTCTTTTCCCATGACTCCCTGTAATTCAGGAAACTCTTTTACCATTTCAGTAACAAGATCCGATTTACATAATTGAGCAGCTCTTTCTAATATTTGTAGCGAATTGTTACTTAACTGGAGTTCTTCACCAATTTTTTTAGATAAGGCTATCAATCTTTCAACTTTATTATAAACGGTTCCTAAGTTTTCCTGAAAAATAACGTTCTTCAACTTTACAATATTGTTATCCAAAGGCTTTGAACCTGACTTGATGTTTTTTTGATCTTCCTGGTAAAAAAATTTAGCATCTTCTAATCTCGCTCCTAAAACTCTCTCATTTCCCCGAACAATAGATTTCATATATTTATCCTCGTTACCGTTAATGGCAACTAAAAAGAAGGGTAATAAGGAATTATTCTTACTGTAAATAGGAAAATATTTTTGATGTTTAATCATAACTGCTGTTAATACTTCTACAGGTAAATCAAGATATTTTTTGTCAAACTCACCCAATAAAACTTTTGGATATTCTACTAAATTTTTAACCTCATCTAATAATGATTTTTCTATATATTCTTTACCATCATTGTTTTTAATTATAGACACGATTTGGTTTTGTATTTTTTCTTTTCTGATTTCAGGATCAATAATTACAAATCGATCTTCTAAGATGTTAAAATATTCATCAACTTTCTTTACTTGTATTGGTTCTGGTGCAAGAAGACGATGTCCATAGGTTTTTCTTCCAGAAGTTAAGCTATCCAATTTTAGGGGAATAATTTTGTTATTATATAAAGCCAATATCCATCGTATTGGTCGAATGAATTTTATAGAAGCAGTTCCCCACCTCATGGATTTAGGTAAATTAATATTAGTAATTAAATTTAAGCAAATCTCTGGTAATAATAACTCTGATTTTATACCCTTAATTACCTTTTGGGCAAATAGGTATTCTCCTTTGTTGTTTTTTTCAATTATCAGTTCTTTTACCTCAACCTGATTTACTTGGGCAAATTTAATTGCAGATTTTTGAGGTCTTCCTCCTTTATCAAAAGCAACTGCTGTTGTCGGTCCTTTAATCTTATGTAAGATATCTTTTTGTTGTGTGGCAATACCTTCTATAAAAACAATTAAACGTCTTGGTGTTCCAAATGTGTAAATGGTATGATAATCAATATTAAATTGCTCTAATAGTTTTTTTACATTGTTCTTTAAATTTTTTAAAATATTATCAATGTATGTGGAAGGTATCTCTTCAGTTCCAAGTTCTAAAATAAATTTATTCATCATCCAATCCTTTTATTAAGGGATAATTTAGGTTCTTTCTTTCTTCAATATATAACTGTGCACATTTTTTGGCTAATTCTCTTACCCTTGCTATATAACCAGTTCTTTCTGTAACACTTATAGCACTCCTGGCATCTAAAAGATTAAAGGTATGAGAGCATTTCAATGTATAGTCATAAGCAGGAATAGGTAGTTTTTTTGAAATTAGTTGTTGCGCTTCTTTTTCAAACATACTAAATAAAGAAAAAAGCATTTTTATATCAGCTGCTTCGAAATTGTATTTGGATTGTTCTACTTCTACCTGGTGTTGAATTTCACCATAAGTAATATCATTACTCCAGAAGAGTTCATAAATATTATCTTTTTGCTGTACAATCATAGCTAGGCGCTCTATTCCATAGGTAATTTCAACAGGTATAGGATTTAGATCAATTCCCCCTGCCTGCTGAAAATAAGTAAACTGAGTAATTTCTAAGCCATCTATAATTACTTCCCATCCTAATCCCCAGGCACCCAGAGTTGGGGCTTCCCAATCACCTTCCATAAATCTGATATCATGTTCTTTTCGATAAATACCAATCTTTTCCAGGCTTCTTAGATATATATCCTGAATATTCCAAGGGGAGGGTTTAATAATAACCTGAAATTGATAATGCTGTTGAACACGATTGGGATTATCACCGTAACGACCATCAGCAGGTCTTCGGGAAGGTTCAACATATGCTGTTTTCCAAGGTTCTGGGCCAAGAACTCTTAAAAATGTTGCTGGATTCATGGTACCTGCTCCTACTTCAGTACCATAAGGAGTAAGAATGATGCATCCATTCTTACTCCAATATCTTTCTAAATTAAATATAATTTTTTGTATATTCACTTTTTTCTTCCTTTTTTGAGATATTCAAGAAAATCTTTCCCCTGGAGAATTTCTTTAATTAGTCCCAAATATACAATATTTATTATTTTCTTGAAAATTCCTTGTTTCCCAAACAAGATAGGTATATTTAAAAATTATTAGGAATTATATAACATATTTCAAGATTCTCTGGGAGTGAACTCACCAGAAATTAATGTATCTATTTTTTTGACCAATTTTAACTATCTATAAAAAATTTCCAGACAATCTTTCTAAAATAGATCATTTCTAAAAAATATCCATCTCCAAAGCATCTTAATCTTATAAAATCTGATATTCCAAAATATATGGAATATATTATAAATAAAATCCCTCTCTGTAGAATAATATTTCTATTTTTTGGTTATGGAGAGGGATGAAAAATAAAATTACAACAATAATATTAGTTTTCCTAGCCAATTTCTCTAACTAATCTTTAGCATAAAATAATTACAGGTTTTAGTTTTTATTACAATAAATATAGCAAAATCATTTTATGATGTCAAAAATATTATTAATAATTCTATTTATACCATTATGTTACTATTAATTTGAATAATATTATTTTATAAATTTTGTAATAGTTTGATAAGACATTAAAATTATCTTTTTGTAAGTGGAAATTACCATACAAACTATTTTCCTTAAAAACAAGGGATTGGCACATTGTTTTAATTGAAGCATGATTTTAATCTGGTGGTAATATTAATTTTAGCGATGATTGACAGGATAGAAAAAATAAAAAGTGGTAATAAAAGTGAAATTAAATATACTTTTTTATTTTAAAGTACTCGCTATGGACATATTTACTTTAATAATTTTAGTCCGTTTAAAAAGTTCTTACTTCGATTTTCTACTTCAAAATGATAAACCAGATACATATCAGTAATCTTACTAAGTGTAGATAGGATAGATTGATCAATTTTTTTGTTATGAATTCTTTCTAAATCTATCTCAATAATTCTTTGTATTAACCTGATATGATAGTTAGTTATTTTTATTTTATAATAATCCTCTTTCTCCTGACATTTTAAGCAACTAAGCCCACCCCTTGCTATATCAAAAATATAATTTTTTTCTTTATTAACCAAGTTATGACAATGAATGCATTTTTTTAACTCAGGTTGATAACCTAAAAGAGTAACAAGTTTCCATTTGAATGATTCAACTAAAAGAATTGGATTATGATCATCTCTAAGCAGTAATAAAAGATTTTTAAAAAGGTTATATAGTTTTATATTGGGGTCTTCTTCAACTGATAGTTTATCAATAATTTCTGAACAATGAATAGCCAGTCCATACCGAAATAGGTCTTTGCATTGTGAAAAAAAAGAGTTAATAATTTCTGATTGGCTTATAATATTAATACTTTTACCCTTAAAAAGTAACAATTTGACTATAGTAAGGTTTTCCATACTACTACCAAATTGGCTCTTTGTTTTTCTCACTCCTTTGGCAATTCCTCTAATTTTTCCGTAGTCACTACTATAAATAATTACAATTTTATCAGCCTCGTTCAATTTTATACTCCTTAGCACTATTCCCTCTGTTCGAAATAAACGATTCATAAAATTAAAACTCCTCTTGTTTTTATGATAAAGTAATTAAGGAGATGCAGAGTGAGAATTTGTTTAATTTTTTTACTATTTTTATTATTTTGATTTGCTAAAATATAATTTCTCTATTTGGGCTACAAGTAAAATACAATAAATATTATTCGTCATAATATATCTGTTGAAAACAAAATAATTTTTAGTTGTTGGCAAAATATTATTCAAAGAGAAATAGAAAATAATTTTGATGATAATGTAATATTATTGACGAAATGTGCTACCATTAAATGCATCAGGAAGTAGTTCTTTTGCTTTCATAATTTTAACTTTGTTTTGAAGATTGCTCATTATTACATCCATATTAGGTGCAAATTCCATCATTACCTGTCGGCATGCTCCACATGGAGGACAAGGGTCTTCGGTATCCCCTATTATGGCAATTGCTTTGATATTTTTAAATCCTTCAGAAATGGCTTTATAGATAGCTACCCGTTCAGCGCAAATTGTCATACCAAGCGAAGCATTTTCAATATTACAACCAGTAAAGATTGTACCATTTTCAGTTAATACTGCTGAGCCTACTCCAAATTTAGAATAAGGTGTAAAAGCTTTTAATCTTGCTTCTCTCGCTCTATCTATTAACTGTTGAAAAAAATCTTTCATTTATCTTACCTTTTTTCTTTATTTAAACCATACTTCATTATCTAAAGATAATATATAAATCCAGGTCAAACCTTTATTGAGTACTATTGGTGATCCAGTACTATCAAAAAAATAAGTTTGATCATATTTGTTTTTTTTAATCCATTTAATAGGTTGATAACATCCTGAATGAAAATATTTTCCTGTTCCTTCTCCAATCAATTCAACCTGAACTCTCCCTAATTCATCTCCCTTTATTTGCTCAATTGGTACATATTGAATAAGGATATTTGATACTTTTATCTTTTTTTGATTTTTTAACAGGGTAGGTGATGAATTGTTTATATAGCGATAGTATAACTCCTCATACGGATCATATTGATAACTAATTATATAATCTTCATTATATTTTATAGAAATTCTATTAACTTGATTTTTATAATTTAGTGAGTGCGTATGAAAATTAAGTAAATTATGACTTGTGGAATTATTTAGATTTAAAAAGTTATCTTTATTTATTTGTTTTTTTAATTTACTGATATCAGTAAATAGGTTGATCCATCCACCGATCTTTTTATCACGCCAGAAAAGAAAGTGATTTGATAACTCATCTATATCTAGGACATTTTCATTTTTTAAATTTTGTCCACCACAATGAACAAAAATTGGTGACCATTCAATAGATATTCTTGAAAAGTAATAACGACTACTTCTTATCGGTCCAACGACTGTCCCCTTATCTCCAAAAAAAAGAGCCATTAATCTAGTAAAGGGATATTCTACTTCAATTTCATAAATTATATCAGCCCCTTCAATTCCTTTTTGAATATTTCTTTCATTAGGAGAATTGCCTATCATCACTGCAATAGGTCTATTTTTTACTAAATCATCAGCATAAAGAACTTCACTACAAAGGGAAAAAACTAATAATATTATAATTAAAATAAAAATATTATTTTTATTTTCTTTTAAATCTCCCATTTTGATAATTTTTAAACTTACGTCCAATTCATATTTAGGCTTTTTGTTGATTTTGTTTTTTATATTGAAAAAATAAAACAATTACTAAGATAACCAGACCAACTAAATCAGTTATTAAGTCAGGTGATATAAGCAATATGGCACTAATGAATAGCAAAATTCTCTCATAGAACTGTGTTTTAACTAATAAAAAACCACCAGCAGCTGCGCCAAGAGACAAAACACCTGCTAAGGAGGTAAACATCAATTGAATAGTATGTAAAGCAGAGCCTTCTAATCCCATCAATCCAGGATTAATAGCGAATATATATGGAATCATAAAACCTGCAACGGCTAATCTTACAGCAATAAATCCAGTTCTCATAGTATTGCCTCCAGATATACCAGCACCTGCATAAGCAGCTACAGCTACTGGGGGTGTTAAATCGGCAATCACTCCAAAATATAGAATAAACATGTGCGCTGCTAAAGGTAGAACACCCAATTGTACCAAGGCAGGCGCTGCCATAATAGATAAAATTATGTATTTTGCAGTAGTGGGTAACCCCATTCCTAATAAAATAGAAGCAATCATAGTAAAGAACAAGGTGAGTAATAAATTTCCTCCTCCTAATGATACTATACCACTGGCAATCTTCAAACCTAACCCAGTTAAGGTTACAACACCAACTACCATACCTGCACAGGCACATGCTGCTGCTACTCCTAAAGCACCTTTAGCTCCATCTTCGAATGCACCAAAAAAATTTTTTAAGTTAAGTCTTGTTTCTTTTTTGAGCATACTTATCGCCAAGCTCATTACGATAGCCCAGAAGGCAGCAAATAGAGCTGTATAACCTCTAACTAACAGATATACTAGTCCTAAGATTGGTAATAAAAGATGGCCTTTTTCTTTTAATACCAGATTTGCTTTTGGTAATCGATCTTTTGGCAATCCTCTTAAGTTATATTTACATGCCTCTAAATGAACCATGGTCATAACGGCAATATAATAAATTATAGCAGGAATAGCTGCTGCAGCAGCTATTTTTATGTATGGTATTTCTAAAAATTCAGACATAACAAACGCTGCGGCACCCATAACAGGAGGCATTATTTGTCCGCCAGTAGAAGCCGCAGCCTCTACTGCTCCGGCAAAATCTTTTTTGTATCCTATACTTTTCATTAAAGGAATTGTGAAACTTCCGGTGGTAACAACATTAGCTACAGAACTACCATTAATAGATCCCATAAAGCCACTGGCAATAACTGCAACTTTAGCAGGTCCTCCTGTAGTGTGCCCAGCTAAAGCCATTGATAAATCGATAAAAAATTTTCCCATTCCAGTTTTGTTCAATACAGAACCAAAAAGGATAAAAAGAAAAACAAAAGAAGAAGATACTCCTAAAGGAATACCATAAATACCTTCTGTTTGCATATACAAATGTTCAATGATTCTTTCTAAAGAATATCCTCTATGGGCAAAATATCCAGGCATGTAGGGACCAAAATAAGAATATATTAAAAATACTATTACTACTATTGGTAATTCTGGGCCAATTGCTCTCCTGGTAGCTTCTAATACTAATAATATTGTAATTCCCCCCATAAGAAGATCAATGTTACTTGGTAATCCAGCTCTAAATACAAGTTCTTTATAAAATATTATCAAATATAAGCTCGTTGCTGCTCCTACCAGGGATAATATTATATCGAAAAAGGGTACTGTTGATTTATCACTACCAATGCCTTTTTTAGTTGTTGGGTATAGTAGAAATATTAGTGCCAAAGCGAAGGCTAAATGTAGCGCCCTTTGTTTTAATGCTAACCATAGTCCAAACCCACCAGTATAAAAATGAAATAAGGACATGCTAATGGCTATGATTGAAATAACTATAGCAATAAAACCTATTGGTCTTCTTACATTAGATTCGCTATCATACTGTTCTAACAATTTTTGCACATCGATTTTTTCTTTTTCATCACTTAAAATACTATTATTTTTAGATTCAATTTTATTATCTAAATTATTTTTCATACATCTTCTCCTGAACTCTTAAATTTTCTAAAAAATATCTAATCACATTTAATCTTTTTATATCAATTATTAATAAGGAATCTCCAATTGTATCTGATAAATTAATTTCTTGCTTATTAAAAACAAGAATATTTCCTCGATCTTTATAAATCCTGTAATATAATGGGAGTCCAATTTCCCTATGCATATTTTTTATTTTAAATTTGTGGTCTTCTATCACAAAGATTTCATTTTCAAAAGCAGCATATGGGAGCCCGGCTCCGTGATCATGAAAATGGGTTTCGGTGAGCATCATTTTACCACCATTATCTATTTTAAAAAATTCCCAAACAGGAGTTTGTGCAACAGAATGAATATAAGCTAAGGATATTTTTTGATTGGGAGAAATTTTTTTTTGAAAAATTATTTTTTCATCAGGAAATGTCTTAATATTTATAGTATAAAAAAAATTATTTACCATAAAAATAATAGATATTATTGCTAATGATAGCACAAAGAAATAAACATATAAATATAATTTACTTTTAATAAAAATGGTTTTTTTATTTTTTATATTCATTGTTATAGTTATAAAATCTTCAATATTATTCAAAATAATATTTAGATAAAGAAATCCGGGTACAATTATCATAATGTAATGTTCCCCGGATTTCTTTTACAAATATCAATCGAGCATAGACTTAAATTATTTTATTAGCTCAATTTCCTTATAATATAGCTCAGCACCTGGATGAAGCGGAATAGCCATTCCAGCTAAAGCAGTTTCAAGTGTAATATTCTTTCCTTGAGCATGTACTTGAGCTAGAACATTTATATTTTCCCATAGAGCCTTAGTCATTTTATAAACTAAAGTAGGATCTAATTGCGAGTCACAGATCCAAAGAGCCGGAGTAGCTAAGGCTAACACTGGTTCTTCTATACCAGTATAAATGCCGGCCGGAATTTCAGTAATTCCATAATAAGGTATTTCTACAATTAATTTTTCAGCTACTTCCAAATCCACAGGTACCAAAACAAGGTCACGAATAGTGGCAATATTTATAATACTGGAAGTAGGATAACCAGCAGTAACAAATCCGGCATCAATCTGACCATCGATTAATCTGTCAGCTACCTCATTAAAATCAATATAATCAACACTCATATCATCATAGGTGAGACCATGGGCATTTAAAATAATTCTGGCATCGGCTTCTGTACCACTATTGGGAGCGCCAACTCCTACTCTTTTTCCTTTTAAATCGGCAATTGATTTAACTCCAGAAGCTTTGGTGGCAACAATATGAATTGTTTCAGGATATAAAGAAGCAATTCCTCTTAAATTAGTAATTGGTTGTTGCCCAGCCTGAAGCCCGGTAGCGGTATAGGACCAATATGTTGTATTAGCCTGGGAAAAGGCAGTTTCAATTTGATGACGGGCAATTAAATTACAATTAGCAATTGAAGCACCAGAAGTCTGTGCGGTTACAATTAAACCTTCCACTTGATTAGAAAGTAATTGGGCTAGAGCACCGCCCAACGGGTAATAGGTTCCTCCCGTTCCACCGGTAGCAATAGCAAGGAATTTTTGTTGGGCTACACTGCTTACACTGAATGTTAAAAACAAAGTAGCAATGATTAAAAATGTGAGTAATTTTTTCATAGATTTAAATAACCTCCAAAAAATATTTTTATTGGACAAAAAAAGATTTAAAGGTATATTTTGTTTCTTACCACTCCTCTCTGTATATTTTCTTAACAATCTTTTATATTAGTATTATGCATTATTTTTAGCAAAATTTCAACTTTTAGAAAGCATTACAATTTAATCTGGAATTAAAAAATACTGTTATTGTAATATGGAGATATAGATAGCGTAACCTAGGGCCAATTTTAGAATAACTAAAGAGAAGTAACTTAAACTTAATTAATATCCCTTCTACCTAATGAGATATTATTAATAATTTCCTTTTCTAATGCTTTCATCTTATCTGTTTTATTTTCATAATCATGATCAAGCCCGATCAGATGTAAAAAACCATGAATCGACAGTAGCATTAACTCATATAGTAAAGAATGACCACAAGAAATTGCCTGTCTTTGGGCTGTTTCAACTGAAATTACTATATCTCCTAATAGGTATTCTTTTTCATTGTTAAATAAAGGATCATTATTTTTTTCTTCAACCTGACTGAAAGCTAAAACATCAGTAGAAGTATTGGTATTTCTGTATTTTTTATTCAATTCTTTAATTCCTATATCATCAGTAAGCAGAAGACTTATTTCACTAGTTTTATTTTGATTCATTAATTTCATTGCTCTCAGCAATGTTTTTTTCAGTATCTGAAGATTTATTATTTGTTTCTGATTGTTTTTTATTAATACTTTCACTTTGAGAACGTTCCTTCTTTAATTTGTTTATTAATTCTTCGTCAGGATACTCTACTCTATTATGAAACATACCAGTTAAAATCCTGGAAAAAACATCTTTAATTCTATTTAATTCTCTTAAAGTCAGGTTACAATCGTCAAGCTGACCGTTAACTAAATTTTTATTAATAACGTTTTGAGTTAAATTCTTAATACGAGTAGCAGTAGGATTGTTTAAAGTCCTGGCTTCCGCTTCAAGCATATCAGCAAGTAAAATTACCCCCGCCTCTTTGCTTTGAGGTTTTGGTCCAGAATAACGATAATTTTCTTCATTTACTTCACTAGATTTATCTCCATTTGTTTGTAAGGCACGATGATAAAAATAACTTATAATCCCTGTTCCATGATGTTGATTAATTATATCAACAATTGACTTAGGTAATTTATACTTTCTAGCTATATCTATTCCATCCTTGACATGAGAAGCTATGACCAAAGCGCTTAAGCTAGGCTCTAAATCATCATGAGTGTTTTTATAAGCTTCTTGATTCTCAGCAAAGAAATAAGGTCTTTTTAATTTTCCCACATCATGATAGTAAGCACCTACGCGTGCTAATAAAGAATTTGCTCCTATCTCTTCAGTTGCCGCCTCTGCCAGATTACCTACTACCACACTATGATGATAAGTTCCCGGAGCCTCAACTAATAATTGTCTTAGTAAAGGTTGATTAGGATTTGATAATTCCATTAATTTAAAAGAAGAAGATATATCAAAGAGGCTTTCCAAAAAAGGCAGAGTGCCGATAGTTAAAATAGTAGAGATGAATCCATTCAGTATACCCCACATGCTATTTTGTAATATAACTTCAGAACCACTCCTGTGAATTAAACCAAGAGCAATGATAGATAAAATATTTATCACAGCAATAAAAAGACCAGCACGTGTTAAACTAGAACGTTGGGTAGCCTTTCTAATACTAAAAATTGCTATTAAACCTCCAGCTAGAGCTACAATCATATAATTTATATCACCTAAAAAGATAAATCCAATATTAAAACTAATAAGGAATGTCATCCACAAAGCTAATCTTGAATCAAGAGTTATAGCAATAAGCATGGAAGCAAAAGCAGCTGGTATTAGATATCCCGATATTTCACTAGCTATCTTAGCCAAAAATATTATAGCAAGATATATTACCCCTAACAGTATTAGTTTAGCAATATCATGATAAATTTCTTTATGATAGGCAAAAATATACAAGCTTAATAAAAAAATTAATATTGCGTTGATGAAAATTAAACCAAATATATTCTTGAAACGCACTACTGGATTTTGTAATCCTAAGGCTTCTAACTTTTCAATATGTTCACCAGTAACAATTTCACCCTTTCTAATAATAATTTGATCTTTTCTGATAATATTTTTGACATCTTTTACTGCAGCAACTGCTTCTTGTTTTTTAACCTGAGTAGCTTGTTCGTCTAAAAAAAGACTTGCTCTTAAAAATTTTTCTCCAATTTCTCCTGCTAAGATAGCATTATAGGGATTAGTGGATAATTCATTTATTTCTCTGATAACTTGTTTTTTTGCTTGTTCTGTATCATTTTCTTTAATGCCCTGTTGCATAATTCTTTTTATTGATAAGTTTACATTTCGTTCAATCTCTTCCAGCGAAAATTGATCTAATTTCATTAAACTTATTATTGAGTTTTCTCTATCAAATGAATACTTTTCAGCTATCAGTTCTAAATCATTACTAATTAAGGAGTAGTCAATTATTTCATCAGATTCTTGGTTATTCCTGATCTGTTTTTCTATTATAATAGTGCTATATTGTTTTCTAAGCCCTCTTATGTCTGAAAAAAAATCAGACAATTCTTTCTCTACATTTTCTATACTGGCTAAATTTAGATTGAATAGCTCACGAGTTGATTTTTCAGCTTCTTCCTTTAGCTTTTCAGTAGCTTTTTTATCAATAATTTCAATCGTTTCTGGGGAAGTAATGTCTCTTGGAGCAACCTCTCCCACTTTTAGAAGAATTTTACCAAAAATAAAATTAATTGATAAAATGAAAGTTATAATGATAATTATCAGGAAAAAAAATAGGAATCTTTGTAAAAAGCTTTTTTGAAATATTTTAATATTTTTTCTATTAGTTTTGTCTATTTTCATTTTTAAAATTATTTTGTTCAGAGTTTTTCATATTTTTTTTATCATATTTATAAGCATTTTCATAAGCAAGTATAATTTCTTTAACCAATCTGTGTCTAACTACATCCTTTTTTTCTAGATAAATAAAGGCAATGCCTTTGATATCTTTCAAGATCTCAGCTATACTAATCAAACCAGAATTAATTTTTTGAGGTAAATCCACTTGGGTTATATCACCGGTTATTATAATCTTTGATCCAAAACCAAACCGGGTTAAAAACATCTTCATTTGCCCTAAGGTAGTATTTTGTGCATCATCTAATATAATGAAAGAATTGTTTAATGTTCTTCCTCTCATGTAGGCAAGAGGAGCAATTTCAACAACTCCACGCTCTAAAAAGTTTTTAAATTTTTCTGAAGGCATCATTTCATATATTGCATCATATAAAGGTCTAAAATAGGGATTGATTTTTTCCATTAAATCACCAGGAAGAAATCCAAGGCTTTCGCCGGCTTCTACAGCAGGACGAACCAAGATAATTCTATCAACCTCTTTTTTCTTTAAAGCAGAAATGGCAATCGCAACTGCCAGATATGTCTTTCCGGTACCAGCTGGACCAATAACAAACAAGATATCATTATTATTAATATTTTCTAATATCTGCTTCTGGCCAAAAGTTTTTGGTCTGATTATTTTATCTTTCTTAAAAACCTCTATCCCCACATTATATAACTCATTCAACTGAAAGGAATAATTTTCCTTTATAATTTCTACTTGATATTTAATTTCTGATAAATCGACTGCATTTCCTCCTCGAATAATGGCTAATAAGTCTTCGATTAACATAACTGCCTGCTTAACATTTTTTTTGTTACCGAAAATACTGATATGATTACTGTTTCTAGTGGAAATATTTACTGACAATGATTTACAGATAAAATTAACCTTGGTATCAAGATAACCAAATAATTCTCTCAATTCATTTTCGCTTTTAATTAAAACTAAATGTTCATGCATTAGTTATCATATTCCACCGTCCTTCAAATAAGTTTGTTTCTATAGTTAAAAGACCACAAACCATTTACATTTAGCAAACAGATTTAAAAACCCCTAATATAAGTTTTTTCTTAATCATTTCTTGTTGTACTATTTTTCCTTTCGACTTTTTATCTATATTATGATAATTACTATCTTGAACTTGAGATAAAAAAAGTCAGTTAGCTATCTTAAATGATAATGGCAAAATATTATAACCGATTTTTTAATATCTTGCAATCCAATTATTTTCATCAATCTCTATAGATAAGATTTAGTTTTATATAATTTCCGTAAAATATATTAAAGAAAAATAAAGAAAATATTTCCTATAAAAAAAGAAAGACCTAGTTTTCAAAAGCCAGGTCTTTCTTTTTTCAGAAAGAATTATTAAGAAGCATTTTTTCTTAAAATTTTTCTTACAACTTCACTAACCATTCTACCATCAGCATGAGATTTAATTTCATTCATAATTAGTTTAATGGCAATATTGAAGTCTTTTTCATTTCCCAGGTAATTTTTAGCAATAATTTCCCTAGAAATCTTTTCAATTTTTTTTAAAGAAAGGCTTGCTGGTAGGTATTTTTCAATTATAGTTATTTCTTCTTTGGTTTTTTCTGTTAACTTTTCTCTCTTAGCATCAATGAAAAAATCCAGAGCCTCCCTTTCTTTTTTTAACAAAGACCTTAACGTTTTAACTATTTCTTCATTATTTAAGGTATCTCTTTTTTGAATTTCTTTATTCTTTATTTCTGAACGAATGAAACGTAAAAATGATATTTCATTCTTCCTGCCTTCCTTCAAGGCTTTTTGATAATCATTAATTATTCGAATCTCCAGGGAATCATTTTCAACCAATTAATATCTACCTCTCCTTTTCTTTTTTCTTTGAGCGGCTATTAATTTTCTTTTTCTTCTTTCACTGGGTTTTTCGTAATATTCATGTTTCTTAATATCAGAAATAATCCCGCTTTTCTGGCATTCTTTTTTAAAACGCTTTAAAGCGTGATCAAATTCTTCATCTTCTCTTACTATTATAGTTGCCATACCCTCACCCCCTTTACTAAATGGTAAGAATAACTTCTAATGATTAAATCATATTAGATTATATTATATTATTAAAAAAGTTTCAAGAAAACCTAGTTCATCTTGTTATGCTTTACTTTACTTAGCTAGTTAGTTGTGTTAGACTGTGATTAAGTTTTTGAGAATACTATTTTTAGTGGGGAAAGTATGAGAAAGGAGTACAATCATTGAAAATATTTTATAAAAAAATTTCTACTTACTTTATCATTTCCATTTTTTCTTTTTTACTTATTTTCTCAATAGGAATAAATAGCCAAGAAGAAAATCTAATGGAGGCTACTCAAGAAGGTATACTTGCTATTGTAAATGATAAAATCATTACCTTAAATAATTTTAATCAGTACTGGGATGCTATTCCTGACCAGTATAAAATACAACTAACCAAGGAAGATTTATTGGAACAGGTTATAATTCAAACATTACTTATTCAAAAAGCCGAGGAAATAAAAATAAGTGATAATCCAGAAGTTGCATTTCAAATTAAAAATGCGACTGAACAAATTTTAATTCAATATCTAATTGAAAAGGAAATCGTTGAAACAACTGAATTAAGCGATGATGATGTAAAGTCTTATTATGAAGAAAATAAAGAAAATTATTGGAAAGAAGAAGAGGTGCATGCTCTGAACATTTTAACTGAAACAGAAGACCAAGCTGTAGATGCTCTTATAAAATTAAATGAAGGTATGGATTTTTCAACATTGGCACAAGAAATATCTATTGCTACAAGTGCTTCTAAAGGAGGAGATATCGGTTTTATAAGCAAAGGTACTTTAACTGCAGAAATTGAAGAACAATTATTTAAATTAAATTCTGGTGATCTCAGTGAAATCATACCAACAGAAAAAGGATTTCATCTTTTTAAGATAATCGAAAAAAATCCATCACGCTATTTGGAGTTAGATGAGGTAAGGGAAGAAATAAAGTATCAGTTATTACCCCTGAAACAGCAACAAGCTTTTGACCAGTATTTAAAAAATATTGAAGATGTAGCAACAATTGAAAAAAATTTAGAGTTAATTAAAGAAGAATAAACTAATATAAAGACATTATCAAATATATTAATTAGTAAGATACCCATTATATTTGTGATTTTTCTTTTATCTTTTTTATTGGTGCATATTTTAATGATAATCTTTTGATTCCTGAATTATTAAAGTTTACAGTAAGGTAAAGATCATTTTTTGTTTCTTGAATATTTGTAATTATGCCTTCTCCCCAATCAGGATGGAAGATCAAATCGTAGATATTTATAACCTCTTTCATTCGGGAAAAACCTTGCTGTTCTAAATAGTCAGGATAGTTTCTATTTATTTTTTCTGTACAATCTTTGGGTATTTCACTGAAGAAGCGTGATACTTGATTAAATAAGGTTATTCCTTCAACATTTCTGCGCCAACTATATGTTATATAAAGTTGATCCTTAGCTCGAGTCATTCCGACATAACAGAGTCTCCTTTCTTCTTCTAAGTCAATTTGATTTATTATACTTTTTCGATGAGGGAATAGACCTTCTTCAAATCCCGTTAAAAAAACTACTTGGAATTCTAAGCCTTTGACACAATGCAAAGTCATCAAGCTTACCTTGTTATCATTGTTCAAATCATCAACAATATCTATGTCAGTTACCAGAGAAATATGATTTAAAAAATTGTCTAATTTAGCTTCAGGATTTAATTTCTCAAATTCCCTCATTGATTGAATGAATATCTTAACATTATTAATAATATTTTTCTTTATCGAGCTATCTTCTTTGCTATTTATCAAATTATAAAAATTAATTTCTTTTATAATTATTTCAACCAGTTTAGATATATTAATATTGTTATTTTTTTGTAATTCCATAAATATATTGATATGCTGTTTAATTTTTTTCTTATTTTCCAGAGTAATCCGGTTATCAGATAAATTAATATAATGAGATAAAGTACTTAAAATAGATTTTTGCTCTCCTTCTCCTCCGGCTTTTTCTACTATTGATTGAAATCCTTTTTTCCCTATACCAATTTTCTCAATTTCTAACCACTTTTTTATACTATCTTTGTTATAAGAATTATTAATAATACTCAGTATGTTTATTAAATATTTAATTTCTTTTCTTTCATAAAATCCTGAGTTACCAACAACTTTGAAGGGAATGTGTTTTTGAGCAAAAACTTCTTCAAATGGTCTTGATTGAGTATTAATACGATATAACACTACAAAATCAGACCAATTTATTTTTTTGTTCCTTTTTAGATTAACAATTTGCTGCGCAACAAAATCTGCTTCATCATTAATGCTACTGGCTTCATAATATTTAATTTTTTCTCCACCTTTCTTTTCAGTCCATAGTTTTTTTTCTTTACGGTATATATTATTCTTAATTACCTGTGTGGCTCCCCTTATTATAATCTCTGTTGAACGATAATTCTGTTCTAATTTAACCACTTTACATTCAGTAAAATCCTTTTCAAAATTAATGATATTGCTTAACTCAGCTCCTCTAAAGCCATAAATGCTTTGATCTGGATCACCTACCACAAAGAGATTTTTATTTTTTTGAGATAGAAGTTTTATAAAAATATACTGAGCGTGATTGATATCCTGATATTCATCTACCAAAATTTGTTTAAATATTTTTTGATAGTATTCCAAAATAGTTGGGAAATTTTTAAAAATCACAACAGTCTTCAGAATTAAATCTCCATAATCAAGAGCCTGCTGTATGATTAATTGTTCTTGATACTTTTTGTATATTTCCCCTATCTGATAATTATACAAACCAATTGATTTTGCACTAAATTCATTTTCATCTAATAATCTATTTTTAGCACTTTCAATAATACTATGAACTATCCTCGCATTATATTGCTTAATGTCAAAAGAAAGTAATTTTATGCATTCTTTTATTAAATTAATAGATTCATTTTTATTATAAATATTAAATCTATTTTTATATCCCATAATATTAATATGTTTACGTAAAATTCTGGCACAAACAGAATGGAAGGTTCCTATCCATATCTGATTATAGAGAGAAGTTGAAAGTATTTCTTTATTTAATAAGGTATTGTTTATTATTCTTTTTTTCATTTCGTTTGCTGCTTTATTAGTAAAGGTAACTGCCAGGATATTTCCGGGAAATATTTTAATATTTTTTATCAGATAAATGATGCGCTGAGTTATAACACTGGTCTTACCACTACCTGCCCCAGCAATAACCAATACGGGCTTATCAATAATAGACATTGCTTCTTTTTGTTTTGAATTTAAATCTTCAAACATCTTTTTTAAATCCTAATTAGAGTGTAATGCCCCCTATTAACGGGACACATTCTAAGTTAGTATTTGCTCTTTATTTT
>CAYSRG010000008.1:0-80133 GCA_964433555.1 uncultured Atribacterota bacterium
CGGTGTAGGCGATGCAGGACCTTATGTATTGGGATTCCAATATGATCATTCAGTAACAACACATCGGGCTTTTGTCAATGGTATCCAAACTGATGTAAAAACAAATACTGCTGTTGATATTAATTGGCCTGCTACTTCTATAGGCAGAGACCACACTGCCAGTAGTACCGAATGGTCAGGCGATATTGCCGAGATTCGAATTTACAACTATGCTCTTGATGATGGAGAGCGAGCAGCAGTTGAAGCAGAACTGCAATCCAAGTGGTTACCAATTCCGGACAAATATACAGTTACCTTTACTAACCCAGCTAATGGTTCACTAACTGCAAAGGTTGATGGGTCTGCCATCAGTAGTGGTACTGGAGTTGAAGAAGGTAAAGATATAATATTTACTGTTGTTCCAACAGGAAGCTATGTGGTGGATAAATGGACAGTAAATGGTTCTACTGTATCCGGTGCAACAAGCCTTACCTATACCCATCAAGACCTCAGTGGAGATATAGAAGTAGCAGTAGTTTTAGAAGAAGCTCCACAGCCTGACGGCTTAGTCTTATGGCTTGACGCTGAAGATTATGATCCAGATACAGGCAATTGGACAGATCTTAGTAGTTTTAATAATGATGTCAGTCAAACATCCAGCAGTAACCGACCTGCTTATATTTCCGATGGACTCAATGGAAATCCTGTAGTCCACTTTAATGGGGAAGATGATTATCTGGATTTAATCTGGAGTGATTCTCTAGGAGGTTCCCTGACTACTGATTCAATTACGATATTTATGGTCTTGAAAAATAACAATATGAGTGACTCCCAGACTTTAATGGGTAATTATAATGAATTAGGCGATGTTTGTTTCCATGTGAGTTATAATCAAAACGCTCTGACGGCTACTGTTTCCAGTAGAGATAATAGAATCGACATCAGTAACAGTACTCAACCATATGTAGCTACTTACAAAGTTACTCCAACTTCACATACTACTTATGTTAATGGAGTTGAAAGCGAATCGGATAGTTTAACAGAAAACATTGATTGGGGAACTACTACTATTGGAAAGAATGGAGGAACATTGAGCAGCAACATCCAGGATTGGTTCTGGGAAGGGGATATAGCTGAAATCAGGATTTACAATTATGCCCTTGATGATACGGATCGAGCAGCAGTCGAGTCAGAATTGCAAGCCAAGTGGCTGACTGGGGGAGGACCTGGGACTTTGTCTGATGCAATTGTCATATATTCTGATCCTCAAAATAGTAGTAATCATCCTGCGACTGTTGCCCATGTTTTAACAATAAATCCGCATACTGTACTGATTTCGGGAGACTTGGTGATGAATGCCAGCAGCACCACTGAGTGGAACACCTTTAACAATCTAGTTGATGATTATAACTTACTATATACTGCAAGAGGAAATCATGATGGATCTACTAATTGGGACGGCAGATATGATAATTACTATTCTGACGATATTAACCTGGGTGGTTATACGGTTCATCTCATTGTTCTGGATACGAATGATTCTGGCAGTGGGGGGATGGTTCTAACTGGAGATATCGGTGATACCCAAAAAACATGGTTTGAGGCAGATTTACAAGAAAATTCCTCTGCTGATTTTACCATAGTTTCTTTTCATCATCCGGTTTATAGCAGCGGTTCCCATCGTGGTAGTTCATATCTGCAAACTAAATTGGTACCATTATTTGAACAATATGGTGTAGACATGGTTTTCTATGGTCATGACCATACTTATGAGGTTAATACAGTGAATGATATTCATTATGTCCAAACCTGTGGTGGTTCACCTCGGGATGGCAGTGATCCGAACTACTGTTTATTAACTGTGATGGGAAATGAATTAACCGGACAAATCTACGATATATATGGCAATATGATTGGTTCAAGTTTTTCTTCTGAAGCATCCAGTTTGCTGACTGGCACAATATACCAGCAGGTAAGCTCATTTACCGATGGTAAGAATTACATTATTGCCGCAAAAGATGGAACAGATTATTATGCTGTCAAATTTAATACACCAGCGGAATATAATTATCATGTTCTTTCTGAGAGTATTGAAGTAATTGACGGTGTTGCTTATGGTTTGGAAGGAACAAACATCATTGTAGACCCCGATAATTCTGATCTCGTTTGGGCAGCTGAAGCAAGCAGCAGTAGATATTTGTTACGCCACGACAGTTGTTATCTGTATGGTGGTAAAGTCGATCCTCAAACTGGAAAGGCAAGTAGTAGTGGAACAATTGATTTTTATAATCTTACCTCACCTCGTATCTGTAATATTGATTTAACAAAATTTTATGCTTATAGTTCTAGTAGCGGAAATTATTATTTAACCTTCGATGGCAGTGATTTTAGCGCTTCTACTACAGAAGGTGATGCCGCAGAGGTATATATCTTTGAAGAGACCGAAATCGAATAGTCCTGAATTATAAGTCAAACCGGTAATATTATAAATACCCTGCCGAGATGATATTTAATGGGAACTGGCGGGGTATTTATAATATTTTTTCAGATGAATAGATAAGAGTTACTACTTTAATTAAATATTCTTTATTGTTTATTAAATTATTAAAAAATTTCAAAAAATAGATATAGAAAATAATAAAGAATGAAAACCAATAGAAGAATTCCTTTATATGTCCAGGGGGATAGCTATCTTAACAGATTGATTATTATATTTGAATGCCATTGCTTCCTATTTTTCCTATAATATCTTGTACATTACAAATATAAGTTAAATATTTCTTGCTTTTTAAAATGAATTGCTTTAAAATTCTATTAAGATTATATTACATCTCCTTCAGGTGAGTAATCAGTTGCCTTGCTTAAATCTGATAATTCCGGATGTATATAAAGCATATATGAACCTTCTGTTTCTCCGGCATGTTTTAACTCTTTGGCAATCTCTTTGCTCATGTAGTAAGGATCAAAGATAACTGTTTTAACCTTGAATTCTTCCTGGGCTCTCTGTGCTGCAATCTGCATCCATACTACATTTACAATTCTATGTTCGTTAAGCAGGACAGATTTTTTAAACCCATGCTGGCTTAGAGATTTTATTATGACAAATAATAATTCAATAAGTATTTTAGTTCGGATAGCAATAGTACCTGGCAATGCCATATGAAGTGGTGACCAGCCTGTCCAAACAGGTGGTGCAACCAGCACACCGGTCTTCCGGGCTGCTTCTTCTGCCAAGGTAATGGCTACCATGCTGTCAGTCCCCAGTAGCAAGTACCTATGAAGATATTCAAATACTGTGCGCTAACGAACTGCTGACAACTGAAACTGATGTTACCGCTATGACTTGTATACCAGGTTCAGCCACTGCAAATAAATGGGTTTCCCACACTGTAGCGTTAAACCCATAAGTTTTTACCTTATAATAAATCGATTTATGAGAAGCTGGGAAAAGTTACCGAGTTATTGAGCTAGTACAACGGTTCCTTATTTGATTGATGCTAAAATTAACTAACAATACCCCACTGGTATTATTACCAGTGGGGTTATTTTTATCAAATAAACCACAAGTAATATTTAACAAAAATAATGATTATAATTATAGTATTTTCTGTTTTTTAAAATTTGACATGAGTATTATTTACTGTATAATGAATGCAGGAGGTGGTACACTTGAAGAGATTAAATATTACAATACCAAATGATATCAATAAAGAAATAAAAGATATTCCTAATAAAAGTGCATTTATTTCTGAAGCTATAAAAGAAAAAATTGACCGGATAAAGAAAGAAAGATTGGATAAACTTCTCATAGAAGGATATAAAGCAACCTCTAAAGAAGATAAAGAGATAAATGATGAATGGGAAGATATTACTTTAGAAGGTTGGAAATAAGATGGATTTTCCAAAAAGAGGTGAGATATGGATTGTATCTTTAGAGCCTGTAAAGGGGTATGAAATTGGAAAAACCAGGCCTGCCTTAGTTATTTCCAATAATAGTAATAACTTATACTCTGAAACAATAACAGTTCTTCCTATCACTTCAAATGTTTTAAAGATATACCCTTTTGAGGTTTTTCTCTCTAAAAAGGAAATAAACCTAAAAAATGATTCCAAAGTTAAGTGCAATCAAATAAGAACAGTAGACAAAAAAAGACTTTTAGATGTTCTGTGTGCTGTATCTCCGGAAATAATGGAGGAAGTAAAAAAAGCTCTTTTAATTCACCTTGATATGAATTAAAGATATATCAACAATAATAGGCTAGCTTTCTCTTTGACAAAGGAAACGATACATCGCCGACAAATACTGGTGATGTGTTGTTTTTGTATTATTTACTTTATATTTTATTTTTCTTTAACCATAAACAAAAAACCTTCTTTCCTCACCCCCCCCACCTTCATCCTCCCCCCTCAATGGGGAGGAAATGGGAAAAGAATGAATCCCTCCATCGGAGAAAGGACGAGATTGGTCCATCTTTCTCCAAAAAGCTGGAAATGAAATAGGAGTTAATACCTATCTCAAAGGGGAGGAAACGAGAAAAGTGTTACCTATGTGTTGGTTAAATAGAAAGGTATCTTAACTTGTACCTTGAATCTTGTAACTTAATAATTAGTAAACCGGCTAACTGGTAAACTGGTAAATTTAATTTTTCGTTCCCATATTTTTTGTATTAAACTAACTACTGACTACTAACTACTAGATACTATCTTCCTTGCACCTCGTTTCTTTATATTTAATACTCGATACCCGATACTGGATACTATTCACTATTTTGACCGGCAAACCGGCAAACCGGGTGACCGGTAGACTGTATTAAAGGTATTTCCGCTCGATAAGCGATACAGTTTGCATTGCAAACTTCTTCTCATTTTGCTATAGTGATTTTAGATTTTCTATATGCTAAAAAATAAGGGAGGAACATACTATGGGTGAGAATACAGTCTGGGTGGATTTTAATACCCTGGAAAACTTTATGGTTGATGCTTTTGTTGGTGTTGGAGTACCAGAAGATGATGCTAGAATATGTGCCGATGTTTTGATTACTGCCGATAAACGTGGTATTGATTCCCACGGAGTTGGTCGTTTTAAGACCATTTACTATGACCGACTAAAAATTGGTATTCAATCTCCCATCACCCAATTCGAAGTAGTTAAGGAAAGCCCGACTACTGTAGTGGTAGACGGTCATAATGGCATGGGACAGGTTATTGCTAAAAAGGCAATGCAAATAGCTATTCAAAAAGCGCGTGCATATGGTATGGGAATGGTAGTAGCTAAAAATTCTACCCATTACGGAATTGCCGGTTATTATGCCTTAATGGCAGCTGAGGCAGGGATGATAGGTATTACCGGTACCAATGCTCGACCTGCCATTGCCCCTACTTTTGGAGTAGAAAATATGCTGGGAACAAATCCCCTCACCTTTGCTCTGCCTACTGATGAGGAATTTCCTTTTTGTCTGGATTGCGCTACTTCTATGGTACAACGTGGCAAGATTGAATTATATGAAAGAGCTGAAAAAGAAATACCTGCTGGCTGGGTCATCGGTACTGATGGTAAGGCGAAAACCAATCCCAAGCAGATATTAGAGGACTTTAAAAAAGGGAAGGCAGCATTGGTTCCATTGGGAGGAATCGGGGAAGAGACTGCTGGTTATAAGGGATATGGATATGCTACTGTGGTGGAAATATTATCATCTGCCTTGACGGGAGGAAAATTTTTAAAGATGCTTTCGGGGATAGAAGAGGGCAAGGAAGTACCCATCAACTTAGGTCACTTTTTTATTGCTATTAATATTTCTTCTTTTATTGATTTGGAATCATTTAAAAAGAATACCAGTGATATTCTAAGAACCCTTCGTGCTTCTAAAAAAGCACCTGATGCAGAAAGAATATTTACCGCTGGTGAGAAAGAGTATTTAAACTGGATGGATAGAAGGGAGAAAGGCGTACCCGTCAATAAAAACCTACAAAAGCAGCTATTAGCTGTTCAAAAAGAGCTTAATCTTAAACAATATCAATTTCCCTTTTCCTGATTTTTATTACGTATTACGATTTCCCAGGTTGACAGATTTTTATTTAACCATTATTATGGATATGATTTTTGACCAGGATGTCAAGGCAATAATAAAATCAAAAGATAAGAAAAAATATCATCAGGAAGAAGGTTAATAAAATTGATTTTTCTAATATTGCTTTACCTCTTTTTAATGCCCTTATTCTTCTTTTTTATTATAGCTCTGATTTTCTTGCCCTATGGTTTTACCTTGTATTCCCTGGTAACTCTGATTACCGTTCCCAAGCAGATCTGGACAATAGCCCAGAGCAAGAATATTAGAAGAAACCATGCTATTGAACATGCTACCATAAATGTATTGGAGCAATTGGCTGGACAACAATTGAATATTTCCGGATTATCTCAGGAAGATGGATTTTATATTGCTGGTATACAGAATGCGGAAATGGTAGAAGAAGCCGCTATTCGTGGTTTAAACCTATTGAAACAGGGTAATTGCCAATTAGCTATTCATCGTCGCTGCGGAACTGATATAGCTATTGCTAATTTTATCACTGCTTTAATCTTTTTCATTCTACTTTTCACCACCGGTATGTTTAGTATTTTAAATATTGTCATTGCTCTCTTACTTTCCAATTTAATCAGTCCCTATTTGGGGGAATATGTGCAAAAATATTTCACTACCTCCTGTGAGGTAAGGAATACAGACATCGTTGGATTGGAATATGAGATAGGCAGACAGGATAAAAACTTACTGCTAAGGCATTTCCCGAGAGGTTATTTTATTAGAACAGAGACCTCCTATTGATTATTGAGATTTATAGACTATATATTCATATAGCAGTAAAGTGATAAAATTATAACAGAGGAGATTTTAAAGGAATTAAAAAAAGGGAGGATTGCTGGTGACTAAAAATCAGATACCAGTTAAACAGATTCTTATTTCCCAGCTTAATAGAATTGGTATTGTTCATTTACATGGTATAGAGAAATATTTAATCCGGAATGATATTCAAAGATGTTTTCTCATTACCTCGATTACTCCTCATGAAAATGTCCTTGAATATGCTAAAAAAATCCCCTCTTTAGAAATTGTTGTTTCATCACATTTTCAGAAAGAGAAAAAAAAGATTGAAGAGGAACATCCTAAAGCAAAAATAATTTCCATCGATCCCTATCATCTTGCTGGCAGAGATGGGGCATTGGATGCTTAGCAAAAATAGGACAATGCAATAAAGAAAGGAAATAATATATGAAGCAGATAGGCAAATTAGACATTACTGATACCAAACGACTTATTTTATCTGTAGGTGAATACAGAGGTTCTCATAGGGTTGATTTGAGAACTTATGTCAAACTCAAGGATAAAGATGAGTATATTCATACCAAAAAGGGAATAAACTTTGATGCAGAGTGGACAGATGATTTCATCAAGATGGTAGAGAAATTAAAGGATGCCAAATTTGAATAATCAGCATCAGGTATTTCTATCAGTAAATCCTATCTTACTGTAAAGAGCCATGATATCTTTCGTTGCTGCCCGGTTTCTACATCCCGGGCAGTAATCTGAGCAATCCAGGTGCGTTTTTGAAGAAGTTTAGGTGCTAGGGGAGTAAAAGATATCTTTTGTTGTTCAGGGTAGTAAGTATGATTCAGCGAACCAGAACCGCTTAATCTCAAATACAAAGAGGTTGGTTCAATATTTTGACCACCCAATACCGCTCCAATAGTAATTTCTTGGTTATCAGTAACGGTACCATCAGGGGGAAAGATATTATTAACTTGCAAGGTTTTTTCTAACACAATTGATTGGAATTGCGTTAGCGAACAATTACTAGATATAATTTGACGATTGAGAGAGTAAGCATTAATAGGAATAGAATTATTCATATTGTTTACATTAAGCAGGGCTTTATATCCAGCCTGTTTTGCCAGCATTTTAATCTCTTGACTGTAAACTCCATAAGGATAAGCAAAAGAGAGCACTGAGCTACCTGTGTTTCTTTCCAGAATAGTCTTGGAGAGAAAAATCTCTTTTTTTATTCTATTTAAATATTCAAGATAAGACTCGTTCTGTTTTAAGTTGAGTAAATTGGTATGGCTTAGACTATGAGATCCGATTTCTATTCCCATATCAATCATCTCTTTAACTTCTGACCAGGATAGCTGGTTAGGACCATTATTGATAAAGTCGGTATACAAGTAGATGGTGGCGGGGAATTCGTATTCTTTTAAAATGGGGAAGGCAAGATTATAAACGGATTTAAAGCCATCATCAATGGTTATAATAACCGGTTTTTCAGGAAAAAAGTTATTCTCAATGCACTCCAGAAGCTGGGAAATAGATATAACTCGATAATCGTTCTCCCGGAGAAAATCCATTTGTTGTTTAAAGCAATCAATGTTAATAGTATAGGCATCCGGGCCTTCTCCAATGCAGAATTTATGATAGGTAAGTATAGGAATGGAAAGCTCATCAAAAGTAAATTGATAAGCTTGCAGTTCCAGATTACCTATTGTTAGAACAAAAAACACCAGCATTATTACTAATAAATTAATTGTATATTTTCTTCTTACTTTTCTTCTTATTTTTTTACTTTTATTTATTTTCATCTACCGTTTATCTGCTTTCCAAGGAAAGTAGTCAACTTACAGGAAATTGTTTAAAATTGGTAAAATTTCTTTCAGCTCAGTGACTGTAAAATCAGCTGAAATATTCTTTTTATCTATTTGGTTCTGATAACGGTTAATCCAGATAGTAGTCATGGCCATATTCTTTCCACCGATAATATCTTTACTATAGGAATCACCAATCATAAAGGTTTCCTCACCCTGGCAATTTGCTTTATGTAAAGCAACTTGAAATATTAGGGCAGCTGGCTTATATTGCTTTACCTCCTCTGAAGTGGTGATGGAATGAAAAGCCTGGTCAATATTTAATGCTTTAAATTGTTCCTGCTGGTAGTCCAGATCAATGTCACTTATAATTCCACAATGATAACCCCTTTCCTTTACCAGCAGAATGGCTTCCCATGCTCCTTCTACCAGGTGAATATATTTTAAGTGATTTTCTAAATAATTTTCATGAAATAATTGTAAATCATTAGGAGTTACCTTTTTATTGAATTGTTGTAAAATGGATTGAAATGCTAATTCAGAATAGAAATGTAATTTATGGAAATAGTAACCATCCTTATTATTATTTTTAGCATTATCCTTATTATCCTTCAGAGTCATATCTTGATTAAAAAGCTGCTTTTCATAAAGAGTAAGAAGTTCTTCTGCTGAGGCTGGGAGTTGATAGATTTTTTTTATTTCTTTCATCATATAGTAGTGAGCTTTCTTATCACTTTCGGCATCCATCAGAGTTCCCCCAAAGTCAAAGAAAACTGCTTTAAAGTTATTTTTTTTATAGTTAGAATTGCTCATAGAAAATAATATACTCCTGAATAAGATTAATGGGATAAGATTGAGTAATATCTTTTGAATAGATTAGTAGTAAAAAATTATTAAGCAAATAAGCTCCTCTTACCACAAAAATTATAACAGATATAGTTTAAATTTATAACCCCGTTTTATAATAAATAAAATATTTTTTTATGAAGACTAAAATGTGGTGCGCATTTATTGTTATTTATTTTAATTTGCCAGAGGGGGATAATAATGCCGGGGAGGTTGACTGAAAAGATGGATAAAAAATTAAGAGATAAAGAGAAAAGTGATTAAACTTTTATTAACAATTACCAGCTAAAGAAAGAAGAGGAAGTAAGAATTTTAAATAAAAGTAGCACTTAATTTTATTTCTGTGTAGAATATAAATAAATCAAAGAAATAATAAGACAGGTAAAAGGAGAACATAAATGGAGATAAATACAATAATGTTAGATTACCCTGAGGAAGTAAACATTATACTTGGTCAAACCCATTTTATTAAAACAGCTGAGGACCTTTATGAAATTATGATTTCTTCAGTGCCCGGAATTAAATTTGGATTAGCTTTCAACGAAGCATCCGGTCCCTGTCTGATCAGGGCTGAGGGTAACGACAATAAATTAAAATCGCTGGCAATCTCTAATATACAAAAAATAGGGGCAGGCCATGCTTTTATTATCATCATGGGAAATGCATTTCCTATTAATGTTCTAAATGCTATCAAACAATGTCCAGAAGTCTGTAATATATTCTGTGCTACAGCCAATCCTGTAGAGGTTATAGTAGCCGAAACAGAGCATGGGCGGGGTATCCTGGGAGTTATTGATGGTTTTGCTCCTAAGGGAATTGAAAAAAGGGAAGATGTGGAAAAAAGAAAAGAGTTTTTAAGAACCATTAATTATAAGTTATAGCAAACCTGGTGTCATTACTAGTATTTTCGGTCAATACCAATAATAAGTTAGCTGTTTTTCTGAAAGAGTGTATTGTAAGAAGGAATAAATCTTTAATAATAAGCTTATAAAGAATAACACCATATACCTTGAGTCCAATAACTATACTATACGATAATATACGGTATATGGAATACATCATACTTAAAACCAAAAACTATGTACTAAATACTATATATTAACTACTAAATGGTAATTATACAAGAAAGGCTATGTTCAGTGATTAAGGTTACCCATTTAAAAAAGGTATTTTTTGATAAAAAAAGAGGCAAAATTACGGCAGTCAATGATGTCAATTTTCATTGCCGTAGGGGTCAAATATTTGGATTGTTAGGGCCAAATGGAGCGGGTAAGACCACCACATTGCGTATTCTGGCTACTATGATGAAACCAACCACGGGAGAGGTTCTGGTTAATGGCTATCATGTGGCGAAGGAAGCTCACAAAGTCAGACAGAGCATTGGTTTTCTTTCCGGGGAAACTGGATTGTATGATCGCTTTACACCATGCGAAACCATCCTGTTTTTTGGTAGAATTAATGGTTTGGCAGAACAGGAAATCAGGACCAGCATGAATGAAATATTTCAAATTCTGGATATGAAAAGTTTTCAGGATGTCAGGGTTGATAAACTGTCAACAGGTATGAAGCAGAAGCTATCAATTGCCCGTGCTATTATTCATAATCCCCCGGTTTTAATTTTTGATGAACCCACAGTAGGTCTGGATGTAATAACAGCCAGGGTAGTTATAAATTATATCAAAGAATTTAGAAATCAGGGAAAGTGTATTATCTTCTCAACCCATCAAATGCCAGAGGCAGAGAAATTATGTGATGAAATAGCCATTATTCATAAAGGAGAAATCCTTTCTGCGGGTACCTTAGCAGATTTACAACAAAAATTTCGAGAAAAGGATTTGGAAGAGATATTTTTTAAATTAGTAAAGGTCAAAGTAGAGGAAAGTGCATGAACTGGAAGAATGTTAGTTTAGTTTATAAAAAAGAAATACAGGGTGCCATCCGAGACCGTAGAACTTTAATCAGTATGATAGTTATACCGCTTATCTTTTATCCTCTTCTTTTCCTGGGAATTGGTTATTTTACAGTGATAGGACAGCAAAGTACGGAGAATTTGCCTTCCCAAATTAACATAATAGGAGTAGAGAATGCGCCGCAACTGGTAGAAATATTACAGAAAGATAAGAATATAAAGATAATTCAGTCTGAGGAAAATCCAGAGAACGAGCTACTGGGAGGCAAGGTTCACTTAACAATGCATATTCCTGAAGTTATTGAAACAGATTATTTGGAGAAAGATAGTATAAACCCGATCTCTATTATAATGAAGTATGATTCTACCACACAGCGTTCCCAGTTGGCAAGAAAGAGAGTAACTGCTCTAATTGATTACTATCGGCAGGAAATTATACAAGCAAGATTGAAGCAAATTGGTTTTGATGCTGATTTTCTACAGCCATTTCAGGAACAATGGCTGGATTTGGCTCCAGAGGAAAGAAAAGTTGGCTCTATGCTGGGATCAATACTACCTTATATTATTATCATACTTATTTTTATTGGAGCTATGCATTCAGCTGTAGATATTACTGCCGGTGAGAAAGAAAGAGGGACTCTGGCCACTTTACTGGTGAGCCAAATCAGCCGTTTGGAAATTGTATTAGGAAAATATTTTACTGTCATGACTATTTCAGCAGTAAGTATGATTCTGGGATTAACAGGGCTCAGTATTGCTTTTCTAACTCCCGCTTATATGCTGGGAGAAGTTTCAATAATAAGGGTACCTTTTTCTTTTTCCTTGTTTTTCCTTTTTTTGCTTATTTTAGCTCCCCTGGTAGGATTAGCGAGTGCCATACTTATATTGATTGGTATATTTGCCCGAAATAGTAGAGAGGCTTCTACTTATGTAACTCCGATTTATATGATAGCAATTTTTTTGGGTATGATTTCTTTAAGCCAGGGAATAGAATTAGCTAAACAACTATTTTTCATTCCCATTTTGAACAATAGTTTTGTCTTTAAAGAATTATTAATGGGCACTGTTAATTGGACTCACATATCAGCTACCCTGATAAGCAACATTAGCATTGCCTTGCTTGCCCTGGCAGCAGCAACAAATATGTTTCATAGGGAAAACGTTTTATTTCGAAGTTAAAGAAGTATAGAGTAATGGAATATTCCGAGCAGAATATAAAGAATAAAAAGGAGAACTACTTTGATATAGCAGTATTAGGTGGTGGCCCTGCAGGTATGATAGCTGCCGGTCGGGCGGCTGAACTGGGAGTCAGAGTAGTCCTGCTGGAAAGAAATGACTCTTTAGGAAAGAAATTGTTACTTACCGGTAAAGGTCGTAGTAATTTTACTCATTATGAATTTGATAAGGTGAAATTAGCTGAAAAATTTGGGAAAAATGGTCGGTTTTTATATAGCGCACTGGAACGTTTTGGAGTGAGTGAGGTATTGAATTTTTTTCAATCCCGGGGATTAATCTGGCAGGTAGAGCGCGGTAATCGTGTTTTCCCCAAAGAGGGAGATGCCCAGGATGTATTAAAGATTCTAACGGAGTATTTATTGAAAGGAAGAGTAAAGATTTATTATAATATCAGGATTAGTTCCATTGAGGTAGCCCAGGATAGTACAGGGATATGTAAAATAATCTCTACGCGAGGAAAAATATTTTCAGAAAAGATTATTCTTTGTACCGGTGGTAAATCCTATCCCCAAACCGGTTCTACCGGTGATGGTTATGGTTGGGCAGAAAAGTTGGGACATACCATAGTTAAACCCTTACCAGCATTAAATCCGGTGAAGACTACCGAAATATGGGTAAAAGAGGTACAGGGATTAACCTTAAAGAATATCTCTCTGCAATTATACCAGGATGGAAAGAAACATGATGAACGATTTGGCGAATTGCTATTCACTCACTTTGGTATCACTGGACCAATAGTGATGGATATGAGCAATAATATTGGACAGCATTTAAGAAAGGGGAAAGTCAAACTTTTGCTGGATTTAAAGCCCGCCCTGGATTTTAAAAAATTAGAAGAGAGGATACAAAGGGATTTTCAGGAATTTAAAGGTCGCATGTTTAAAAATTCGTTACATAAGCTACTTCCCGCTTCTTTAATACCAGTAATAATTCAATTATCTAATATAAAAGAAGACAAAAGAGTGGATTATATTACTAAACCAGAAAGAAAACGATTAGTACACCTGTTAAAAGAGCTGGAATTGACACCTACTGAGTTACTGGGATTTCCCTGGGCTATGATTACCTGTGGAGGAGTTTCTTTAAGAGAGGTTGATCCTGGTACCATGGCTTCTAAAAGGGTTAAAAATCTCTATTTTGCGGGAGAAATTCTGGATTTAGATGGTCCTTCAGGAGGATATAACCTGCAGGAATGCTGGAGTACTGGCTTTTTAGCAGGAGAAAGTGCAGCCAGGAGGAGCAAAGCAAATTGATAAAGAGAATCACATTATTTATTATTACCATTGTTATAGTTTTTAGTCTGGTATCTCCTATAATATCAGGTCAGTCGGTAATAGAACAGGATATTGAGCAATTCAATGCTTTTGCAGGAATTCTAATCCAAGACCTGTACAGCGGGAAAGTACTGCTATCCCATCACCAGGATAGGCTTTTTACCCCGGCTTCTTTAGTGAAAATATTAACTTTACTGGCGGCATTAGAAGTTATAGGAGAGGAATATCGTTTTCCTACATTTTTTTATTTTTCCAGTATAAATCCCGGTAAAATACAGAGTAACCTCTATATTAAGGGGAGCGGAGATCCGACACATTCTCCGGAAATGATAAGGGAAATTGCCCAAAATTTAGTGAATAAATACCGTATTGATCAGATTAATGGTGATTTAATTCTGGATGATTTTTTATTTCAGAAAGAAGAATTTTTAGGCAGGGGGTGGATGTGGGATGATCAGAATCCCCTGATAGGTGCCTTGGTTATTAAAGGATACAGTGCAAAGGAAAAATATATTTCCTACTATGATACCATGACCATGAACTGGGGAGAAATCTTCTTCAGTGAATTGTTACGATTGGGGATACAGATTAAGGGAGGAATTAAGATTAACCAGATTAAAGATAATGTTAGCATTAAGGCTATTCACTATTCTGATACCCTGGACAATATTTTAGTTCAAATGATGAAAATGAGTGATAATCAAAGCTC
Organism: uncultured Atribacterota bacterium; assembly: GCA_964433555.1. GTDB lineage: Bacteria > Atribacterota > Phoenicimicrobiia > Phoenicimicrobiales > Stramentimicrobiaceae > Stramentimicrobium. The sequence goes on from CAYSRG010000008.1 coordinate 14,583, forward strand.
AGAAATTATTTTCCGTTCCCTACCATTAATGGTTAATTTTGACCAGGCTTTTACTATAGAACAATCCATCACAGTGCTTTCAGAACTATTCTATGAACTGTTTGGCATGCAATGGGGTGAAGATTACCTGATAGTTGATGGCTGTGGTCTCTCTGAATACAATCTACTGACACCTGCTCAGGTAGTTGGGATTATTTCTTATCTTTATCAAAAATATGGTCGAGAGATTCTAAACTTTTTTGCCAGTACAGAAGAAAGAGGGACTATTAAAAATAGATTTTCCTTTCCTCTCTGGGCTAAAACAGGCAGTTTACCTTCTGCTTCTGGATTAGCCGGAATATTTCAGACTAAAAGAGGTAGGAATATTGTTTTTTGTCTGATGGAGAATAATTTTCGTGGCGAAAAGAACAATCCAAAATTGTGGGAAGACCAGATTATTCACTACATCTATGAAAAGTATTAGATTTTAAAATCTCAAGCATTTCCTTGCAAAATACTTGCTTATAATAAAGCTATAAAGTTGCCGATAGCAATATCAAACATCCTGGCTATTATTTTATATTTGCACTTTTTTTGCTAATATGTTAGAAAATCAAGAATAGTAATACTATTATCTTGTTTTCCATCCTAATAATTGAAAGGAGTAGAGCATGATAGACAATGAAAAAAAGATTAATCAATGGATTAGATTTCGTTATTTTTTCTATTTTTTATTTATAATTCTTTACCTCATTCCCATTACTATTATTTTTATTAATGGATTTTATAATGTTTTTCACTTTATTCGCCGCATGGCCGGCTTGACTGGACTAACCTCTCTTTTTATAGCTATTCTCTTAAGTTTACTGGTGAAAGAAAGCAAAAAGATTTTTGGGGTATACTATTTAAAAATACATCACTTTTTTTCCATTGTTGGGCTGATATTAATTAGTTTACATCCTGTGATTATGGCTATAGATTTTGGAACTACCAGCATATTTATTCCCAATTTTAATTCCTGGAATGTTTTTTTAACCAATGCCGGTCGCCCTGCCCTATACTTGATTTATATGGCAGTTATTGCTGCTCTTTTGAGAAAAAATATAGTAAAATACTGGAAATATATACACAGCTTGCTTTATCCTGCTTTTCTCCTGGCAGCAATTCATGGTATCTTATCAGGAAGTGATTTAGATAATTCAATAATGTATTTTCTGTTCATTGCTATGATTTCTGTGGTTAGCATAATCTTTTTTTATAAGAGATATCAAAATATGAAAAATGTCTAAATAAGCTGCTTGCATCCTTAAGATTAAGGATTAGCGATAACCATAAAATAGTGAGAACAGCTGATTTCTAATTATCTTGGGAAAGCACCAGATAAATATTCTGAAATATTTACCATAAAATATAGCAACAGAAGCGAGGATAACTAATGCTTACTTTTAAACCAATCTATTTACTCCTTATTGTTCCTGTACTCTTAGGATGGTTTGCTCAGTGGCGACTTAGACGAGTCTATTATTATTATCTACAAATACCTAATAAAAAAGGGAAGAAAGGAATTGAAGTTGCCCAGAATTTATTATCTTTTTATGGATTAAACATACCAATTTTACAGACCAATAAACAGATGGTTAATTATTACAATCCCCAAAACAGAACACTCAATTTCTGTAGAAAAATTGCCGAAACATCTTCGATTACCTCCTTGGGTATCGTTGCTCATGAGGTAGAACACGTTGTGCAGGAACACCAGGGATTCCAACTTATGAACTTAAGAAATAGAATAGCCAGAATTTTAGCTATAATGGGTCAATTAAGTCCTCTGGTTTTTGTATGGGGTATTTTTTTTAGAAATATATTCTTAATCTATGTCGGATTATTTCTTCTGTTTGGTATGGTTGTCTTTGCTCTGGTATCTTTGCCGGTGGAATTAAATGCCAGTAATCGTGCCTTAAATTCCCTACAGGAGATTAGTCTGGCTGATCAGGAAGAGATTAAGATGGTAGCTATTGTCTTGCGACATGCTGCTTTTACCTATTTTATTGGAGCTGCTCAAAGAATAGGCACTTTCCTGTTTATTCTATTAATTCTGGCTATGTTCGGTAGAAGGTGAGTGGATAAATATAAATTTCTATTTAACTTCAAAACCATTTATAGTAGAATCAAGTAAGACTGTGAATTTTTTTCGAGTAAAAATACCAGAAAAGAAATATTTTTAAAACACAATAGATGCTAATAGATTATTCCTGCAGATTTTGTTAGAAAATCAAAATGCACTAAGGTGAGGTTAAAGGATATACAAGTGGGAATAAATGCTTTGAATATCCTATAAATAATAATTAAAAAGAAATAGAGAGGATTTTCATGCTAAAGGTTATTAAACGTAATAATACAGTACAATATTTTGACCAGAAAAAAATTATTAATGCTATTACCCAAGCTATGAGGGAAACAATCAAGGGAGTAGATGAACAGCTATGTATCAATATTGCTCAAAAAATTGAACAGGACCTGAAAGGGACTATAGAAAGCGTAACAGTTGCCGATATTCAGGAGAGAGTAGAGACGGAATTAATGAACAGTGAGCGAAAAGATGTGGCCAAAGTATATATTTTATACCGGGAACAACGGGATAAATTAAGGGAAATAGCTAAAGAAAATCATAAATTATTGACTGATGAATTCATAAGTAAATATAAGCATCTTCCCAATCCTTTCCCCACTCAGTTAGGGCAGTTTGTTTATTATCGTACTTACTCCAGGTGGCTACCCTTAGAAAAGAGAAGAGAGTACTGGTGGGAAGCAGTGAGAAGAGCGGTGGAATTCAATTGTAATCTGGTTAAAACTACTCAACAAGAAGCTGAAGTCCTCTATGATAATATCTATCATCTAAGGCAATTTTTAGCCGGTCGAACATTGTGGACTGGCGGTACGGAAGTTAGCTTAAAATATCCCATGTCTAATTTCAATTGTAGCTTTACGGTATTAGACAAGTTCAGTGCTTTTCGGGATTTGTTTTATCTGTTAATGATTGGTACTGGAGTGGGAGTTAGGGTTCTAAAATCAGATATCCAGAAATTACCGAAAGTAAGGACAAATATTAAAATAATTCATGAATCTTATTCGCCGGTTCCCAAAGAAGAAAGAGAAGATCTAACCAGCGTTACATTTCAAAAAGATACTGCACATATTATTATTGGCGATAGCAAGGAAGGATGGGTGCAGGCTTTAGAGATATATCTAAATATATTATCTCGCAAAGAATATCGACAGATTAATACCATTATTTTTAATTATGACCAGGTAAGGCCTAAGGGCGAAAAATTAAAGACTTTTGGGGGAACCGCCTCTGGCTATGAGAGCTTAGAGAGGATGTTTTTTAAAATAGATAAAATTATCAAGAATAATTGTTTTGGGCAGCTGAAAAAGTTAAAACCAGTCGATTGTATGGATGTTGCCAATATCATTGGTCAGAATGTAGTGGTTGGCGGAGTGAGGCGGACCAGCGAAGTAATACTATTTGACCCTGATGATCAAGATATCTTAAATGCCAAAAACAATCTTTATGAGCAGATTGATGGTAAATGGATAAAAAATGAAGAGATTGATTATCGAGAAATGAGTAATAATAGTATTTTTTATACTGCTAAGCCTTCTCGTGAAAAGTTATCCTGGCATATCAAACAGATGCGCTATAGCGGTGAACCAGGTTTTATGAATGCAGAAGCAGCTGCTCGGAGAAGACCTAATCTAGAAGGAGCCAATCCCTGTATGGAGGTCTTGTTGGATAGGGAACAGATGTGCAATCTAACTACAGTAAATGTGATGGGATTTGTGAGAGAGGGAAAAGTGGATGAAAAGAAGCTATGGGAAGCCCAGCGTCTCTCAGTTCGAGCTGCATTCAGAATGACTTTTTTAGATCTGGAATTAGACAATTGGGATATCAAACAGAAAAGAGATAGATTAGTTGGTTGTAGTCTAACAGGATGGCAGGATATGGTGAATGCTACTAATATGTCTTCTGAAGAACAATCACATTTGCGTAAAAAACTCCGAGAAGTTGCCCATCAAGAAGCTGAATCCTATGCCAAAAAATTAGGGACCAATCCGCCTCTTCTGGTTACTACTATTAAACCAGAGGGCACAGTTACCCAGCTACCGACTGTTTCCAGCGGCATCCATTATTCCCATGCTCCCTTTTATATCAGAAGGGTGCGTATTAATGCTTCTGATCCATTGCTTAAAGTTTGCGAAGAACTTGGCTATGACATAAAACCAGAAAATGGGCAGACTGAGGACAATTGTCGCACAAAGGTAATCTCTTTTCCCTGTAGTGCACCACCAGGAAAAACAAAAAAGGATATCTCTGCTATTGAGCAATTAGAGAATTATAGAGTCTTTCAGAAGGAATATTCTGATCATAATACTTCTATTACTATACATGTTAGAAATAATGAATGGGAAGAGGTGGAAGAGTGGCTATGGAATAACTGGGATGATGTAGTAGCAGTCAGTTTCGTATCTCTGGATGATAGTTTTTATGCTCAGATGCCCTATGAAGAAATAAGTAAGGAAGAATATGACAAGAGACTTAAGAATATGGTTCATTTTATTCCTTCCCTTATTTCTAAATATGAGAAAGATGAGATAATAATTGATGCTGGTGATGAATCTTGTGAAAATGGTATTTGTCCTATAAGGTAAGTGAAGATAATTATTAATCTATAGAAATTTATTAAAAATATTCCTGGTTCTTTTTTAAGAAAAAAGAAACCAATAATAATACTATTCCTGATGTGATAGATACATCCGCTATGTTTAATATTCCGGTTCTTAAATTTCCTATTCCTATATTAAAAAAATCGATAACAATACCGTCATGGATAATACGATCAATTAAATTACTGAATCCACCGCTAATTATTAAGGATAAGGACAAGGTCGATAAGCTGTTACCAGCTTCGAAATGGAAATAATAAATTAGCAGGATAACTAATATAATTGCTACCAGAATAACAAAAATCCAGAGTTTCCATTCAGCTGGTAGAGAAGAGCCTAAACCTAAAAAAGAACCTTCATTTTGAGCCAATTGTATTCTAATGGTACCACCTAATAGTTTAGTAACCGAATCAGGTTCCAGTACTCTTTGAGCAGTAAACTTAGTGGTTTGATCACAACCCACACAAAAAAGGGATACCAATAAAAGTAATGATGCCTTAGGCATATTAATAAAAAAATTAAACAATTTTTTCTTCATATTTTCATCCAATAGCATTATTGGTAATTGGTATATCCTGCTTTGCACTTCTGCAATAATTAAAAAAAGTAAACAAGATAATGCTTTTAGTGTTTCAAGAAATTACTACAATTGTAAAATGCTTCTGAATATTAAGCTGATTATAATCAAGTAAACTTGATTCCATAGTAATTCAAGAAGAATAATTTTGCAAGGGGCATTGAGAAGTTTGGAAATTGATAAAAAAATTGTATATACCTAAAGAGGCTGGACTATAAATATACTAATCGAAGGGTATCTGATAATTAATAGTCTCTGGAAAGGGCATACTGAAATAGAGGAAAGATTCAAAAACCAGCTTAATTAGATATTAATTGCTTGAAAATAAAAAAATTAGATTTTTTTAAAAATATATTGATTTTTTAGAAAATGATTGTATAATAAAACTGGATAGACCAATAAACCATTTACCCACTTATCCATAATACCAGTTATTTTATAATTTAGAAATTATAAAATAATTTTTAATTAATTAAGGAACAGTATATATGCATAGTTAGATTTTAGTGTAGAGCAAATAATTCCTTGTAATTTATATCTTTAGACAAAAGGAATTTATTATATAAAAAATTAAATACAGGGTAATTAAGAGAAGTATTCTCCTTGATTATCCTAAAAAGAGGTGTGGATATGACTTTTAAAGCAATTACACCTATCAGGTTGTATGAAAGCGTAACTGAACAGATTATAAATTTAATTAAAAACAATGAGTTAAAACCAGGAGATAAACTTCCACCAGAAAGAGAACTTGCTGAAAAACTCTCTATTAGTAGAGGTTCCCTAAGAGAAGCTTTTCGAGTTTTAGAATCAAGAGGATTAATAAAAAGCAAGCCTGGTGGAGGTAGATTCATTCGAGAAATCAGCAAGGAAGCAATTATCGATACCGAAAATGTTATTTTGAACTTAGAGAAATCTTCAATTTTGGAGTTAATAGAAGCAAGAGAAATATTTGAAGTAAAGATTGTTGAGCTTGCCGCTCAAAGAGCCACTGATGATGATATAAAATCAATAGAAAAAGCTTTAATCAAAATGGATGAAGAAGTAGAAATAGAAGATAAATATGAAGAGAATGAAGAAAAAACCGAATTAGATACAGAGTTTCATTTAGCCATAGCAAGAGCTTCTCATAATTTTGTTTTTGTCAATATCATGAGATTGCATCTTGATTTATTGAAGGATACTCGGGAAAGAACCAGACAAATACCGGGTAGACGTGAACAGCTGAAGAGGGAACACCAAGCTATTTTTCTAGGTATTAAAGAACATGATGATAAAAAAGCTATAGGGGCTATGCTGAATCATTTAAGGAAAATTAAAGCAGCAATAGTAGAAATGTAATTCTCAATTAACTAAATAGAGAGAGGAACTACAATTTGAATAATGTAGATAACACAAAAGGAATAAGTGAACACCTTGTCGATTTTCTTTTTAACCTGGATTATAGTGACCTCCCTTCTGAAGTCGTGCATCAGGCAAAGAGATGTTTGTTGGATTATTTGGGAGTTACATTAGCAGGTTCAGCTACAGAAACTGCGGACAAGTTGAAATATTTTCTCTCAAATTTTAAAGAAGAAGCACAATGTACAGTAATCGGTTATAAGAGGAAAACAGATATCTTCAAGTCTGCAATGTTAAATGGAATTACATCACATGTCCTAGAGTTAGATGACGGGCATAGATATGCTACAGTGCATACTGGCGCTGCGGTGATTTCATCGCTGTTACCATTGATAGAACAACGCGGAAACATCGATGGTAAGAGCGCAATTGTATCCCTTGTTGTAGGTTATGAAACTGCATTAATGTTAGGTAAAGCTGTTCAACCGTCTCATAGAAGTCGCGGATTTCATGCTACCGCTACGTGCGGCACTATCGGCGCAGCGATGGCAGCCTCAAAAGCTTTAAATCTTTCAAAAGAGGATATGTCTAATGCTTTGGGTTTAGCAGGTACCAGTGCCTCTGGTTTGCTGCAGTTTTTAGAAGACGGCTCTGAAATTAAACAATATCATCCCGGGAAGGCTGCATTATGTGGATTATTAGCAGCATATTTAGCTCAAAGTGGACTTACTGCCCCTCATAATATCCTGGAAGGTGGAAGAGGTTTCTTTCATTCGACTACTGATAATTGTAAACTTTCAGGAATTTCTGCAAATTTAGGTAAATCATATGCAATCTTGGATGTTTATTTTAAGCCTTATGCTGCTTGCCGGCATTGTCATGCTCCTATAGAGGCTATTCTTAATATTCGCAGTAGAAATAATTTTGACATTGATCAAATAAATAAAATTTTTGTATTTACCTATAGATCCGCAGTAGATGGTCACAGCGACCCTTTACCCAAAAGTATTGTAGGAGCTAAGATGAGTGTGCCTTTTAGCGTAGCCGTAACCTTAAAAACAGGATGGGCTGGACCAAAGCAGTTTGAACCATCTTCTTTTAATGATCCCGAAATAGTAAGTATAGCTAAAAAAGTGGAAGTTAAAGAAGACCCTACCTTTACTCAATTGGTGCCACTAAAAAGACCTGCAGTTGTAGAAATAACGATGTTAGATGGCAGAAAATTTCAGGATAGGGTAGATTTTCCCAAGGGCGAACCAGAGAATCCAATGAGTGATGAGAATCTTAGAAAGAAGTTTACAGAACTAACCTCCTCTTGCCGTTCAACAGAAGAGATAAAAAATATAGTTAAAATAGTAGAAAACACTGAAAAACAAATTGGGGAAATATATCCCAATTTATATTAGCCAACATATTAGGTAATTAAGAAAAAATAACTTTATTTACAAGGAGTTTGTCTTTATGAAAAATAGTATGAAAAAAACTAGAGAATTTTTAACAAATTTTGGACTTCCTGCTGGAGATCGACATGATCTTCCTACTTCAACCAAGAGGTTTCCGGATGGGGCACAATATCGCTGGGAAGTACCAGGTATTCAAGGGCCTGGAGCGATGCGCGCTTTGTTAGAGGATTTTGATAAAAGAGGGCTTATTTTACATAGGGTAACTCAAACGAAGGGTATCATAACTCTTACTGACGAAGAAATTCAGGAAATGGTGGATCTGGCGAAAAAATGGCAGGTTGAATTGGTTTTAGCAGTTGGCCCCAGAGCTACCTATGATACTGGAGCCATGGTAAGAACATCAGAAGGAGTTAGAATGGGCTATCGCTTGCGGGGTCAAGAACAGATAGTTCGAGCTATAGAGGATGTGAAAAGGGCAACCGAGATAGGCTGCAGATCTATTCTAGTATATGATGAAGGGCTTCTCTGGATCATGAATGAGATGAGAAAAAAAGGAGAGATTCCTTCAGAAACTCATTTTAAGGTTTCTGCTCACTGCGGTCACGGTAATCCCTGCTCAGCTAAATTGTTAGAAAGTCTAGGAGCGAATACTATTAATTTAGTCAGGGATATTCAGGTTGAAATGTATGCTGCCGTTCGTCAAGCGATTAATGTCCCTCTGGATATGCATACTGAAAATCCGGAATCTTCAGGTGGATTTATAAGACATTATGAAGTGCCTGAAATTGTTAGAGTGGCTGCTCCTATGTATTTAAAGACTGGTGGTTCAGTGGCAAAGACACATAGCTGGGAAACCACTGACGCCGAAGCTCGCAAGAGAGCTAAACAGGTTGCCTTAGTACAAAGGGTTATTAATCATTACTATCCCGAGGCAATCCGTTCCGAGCGTGGACCAAAAGATCTGGCAATTCCAGTATAAAAAGAGAAACGGGTATCGTTTTTGAAAGGAAAAGGAGGCCTACATAACAATGAATCAACCAAAAATTGGTTTTATTGGTTTTGGGGAAGCAGCATTTAATATAGCCAGAGGATTAAATAAAGAAGGCATTGATAACATCTTTGCTTATGATAAATATGCAGATAAAGAGCCAAATTCTAAGTTGATAAAGTCAAGGTCAGTTGAGGCAGGTGTAACTTTAAAGAAGGACATAAGACAACTTATTGATACCGCTAATATCATTTTTTGTGCTGTAAGTGCCAATATGGTGGTACCCATTGCTGAGGAGGTACAGCCATACCTAAAACCTGATCAGATATATATTGATATCAATTCATCCTCTCCGAAAGCTAAAAAACAAGCTTCTGAGATTATTTCTAAGTCAGATGCCTCTTTTGTGGATGTGGCAGTAATGGCTTCCGTCCCTTTATTTGGCCATAAGGTACCTTTATTAATAAGCGGTCCAGGAGCCAAGCAGTTTTTAGATATTATGCAGAAATATAATATGAATATGACTTACTACGGAGAAAATGTAGGTACTGCTTCGGCCATAAAGATGTTTAGAAGTGTTTTTATGAAGGGTATCGCTATGCTTTTATTAGAAACAATCGTTGCCAGTCATAAATATGGTGTAGAAGACGATGTATGGTCATCTATTTTAGAAACATTAACCAATAGTTCAGATAAAAGAATAAATGGATGGATTACCAGGACTGTTATTAATTCAGAGCGTCGTGAACATGAAATGGAAGAGGTTGTATCTTTATTACAAGATTTAAGCATTGATAACATGATGTCGACAGCAACCAGGAAAAAGATGAGATGGTGCACAAATCTGGGTCTAAGAGAGTATTTTAAGGGTATTCCCCCAAGTGACTATCATGAGGTATTGAAGGCTGTGGATAGTATATTGTAAAAGATTCTTGTGAAGAATAGAGAAAAGTTTAAATACAGTTAGCATTTAGGAGATTTGTTTGATATTCAATTAAGGAGGTTTCTCCCATCTATGAAAACAGCAAAAAATGTTCCAATACAGATGAATAAAGAAGAAGTATCAAAGAAAGCAGTTATTTTTATATCATTTATTCTTGTTTTATATATCTTAGTTACAAAACTTCGCTATCCTCCAGAACCATTTCTTGATCATAGTATTTATATACTTTCCTGTACTTTGATTCTTTTTTTTACTAAGTTCCCAAAATACAAAGGAATAAGAAAAGCATTATTAGTATTAGGTACCCTATGTGCCCTAATTGGAGTCATCTATGTAGTAATATCAGTACAAAGGATATATGAAAATTATTTAATAGCAAATGATCAAATGGATTTTTATTTCTTTTTAGTATATTTTATTGGGGCAATTATTTTACTTTATGACAATCAAGGTGGGCGTATTATATCTTTTTTGGCGATATTTGCAGTTGGATATTTGTTCATTGGTAGATATTTACCAGGAATTTTTTCTTGCCCAGCTTTTAACCTACGACAAATTGCTACTATGGTTTATATAAGTTATGATCAAGGTGTTTTTGGATCATTTATATCAATAATATCAAGAATATTATCTATATTCTTTATGTTTTCCAGTCTCCTTGTAGTAACAGGGTTGGGAGATTGGATTAGATCAATATCTATGCTAATAGCGGGAAAAACAAAGGGAGGCCCTGCAAAAGTCGCGGTTATTGCTAGTGCATTGTTTGGAATGTTAAGTGGAAGTACTATGTCAAACGTAGCAGCAACGGGTTCATTTACAATACCTCTAATGAAAAGAATAGGATATAAGCCAAAAACTGCCGCTGCAATAGAAACAATAGCATCTACAGGAGGAGGGATTACTCCACCAATAATGGCACTGAGTGCTTTTTTAATGTCTGAAATTCTTGGTGTTCCTTATGTTCAGGTAATTATATGGGCTATTGTCCCAGCCTTTCTTTGGTATTATACTACTTTTTTGTATGTTCATGTTACCGCTATAACTCAGGATGTTGAAATTTGGAGTCCTCCCCGGGAAGAGCTTCTGGAAACTTTTAAAGAGACTGCTCATTTAATTATACCTATCTTAATACTTATTGGTTCATTATTATACCTAAGAGTGGCAGAAACAGCAGCTCTTTATTCTGTAATCTCTCTTTTTATTCTATCTTTTCTTAGAAAAAGAACACGCCTGAATATTGAAAAGACAAAGATATTTTTAACAAATTTTACTAAAACATTAGCAACAATCTGTATTTTAAATACTATATTAGGAGTTTTTGTAGGGGCGATTCTATCGACAGGCACACATACCAAATTAATTGCTCTAGTCATTGGAGGAATAACAAACTGGTTGTTAGTTGCAGTTATTATTTTTGTTTTGTGTGTATTACTTGGTATGCTGGTTCCCCCTTTTGTATCCTACATTACAGTCGTTCTTATTGCGGTGCCAGCATTAAGTAGAATGGGTTTTAACCCTCCCGCTATTCATATGTTTGTATTGTATTGTTGTGCATTAGCTCCTATAACTCCTCCAGTTGCTATGGGTGCTTTTACTGCAGCGGCGATAGCTGACTCAGATGCAATGGAAACAGCTAAAGAAGCTACCATTAAATCCCTTTTCTTGTGGATTATTCCCTTTATACTTTTTAGGTATGAAATATTCTTAGGAATAAACACTGATTTAAATTTAATTTTAAAGTGGATTGTCTTCTTGATGCTTGCTACTTTGTTATTTACTTTTGGAATCAATAGATATTGTTTTGGAAAAATATCAAGTTGTTGGGCACTTTTTTTAATAGTAAATGCATTGTTAATAGTTCAACCAGTAAACGAATGGTTATCAATTTTGAGTGTTGTAACAGGTCTAGGAATCATGTTTTTGTTATATATCAATAGAAAAAAGAATAAAGAAAAAATCTAATCAAAAATTATAAATAACTGAAAATACTTTAAATTTAAATAATATAAAATCCCAATCTCGGATTCCAAAAGAGGAGGAGGTGATATTCAGTAAAAATTAGTAGGATATTGGATTTTATAATTTAGAAAATTTGAAAATAATTATTAGGAGGAACATTCAATGAAAAATCATAGATTCTTAGCTATATTATTTATGACCATTTTGATTATTTCAACAATAGGAATTACAACAAGTCTTGCTAGTAGAAAGATTATTGTAAGCGGTGCTTCAATAGGAAGTACAACTAATTTAGCTGCTAGTGCAATCGCTGATATAGCACAAAATTGTTGTGGTATATTGCCAACCGTGGTTGTTAATCCCACAACTGCGCAGGTAGATGTTTTGCAACATAGAGAGGCTGATATTTCTACAACTACAGGTTATTTAACTTTTGATGCTTATCATGGATTAGGTAATTATGACGGTAATCCTTTCAAGGAAATAAGGTCTTTAATGCAAAGACCTTCTACTCAAATGCATATCGTTGTTCTTAAAGAATCTTCAATTAAAGAAATCAAAGATTTGGTGGGAAAAAGATTGGCTTTTGGTAAACCTGGTTCTGCTTCAGATGTTTTCGGAAAAGATATGCTAGGAGCAATAGGAATTATAGATGATTTGGGTTCAATAATGAATTTATCAGCGGGAGATATTCAGGCAAAGTTGTTGACAAACCAGATTGATGTAACTATCTTAGCAGGTACTTCTCCTTACTCTACAATAACAGAAATTAGTTTATCGAGTAGAAATGGAATTCGAATGATAGGTTTAACTAAAGAAGAAATTGCTAGTGTAATAGAAAAAGTGCCTTATTTTATGCCCAATAAAATACCTGCTGTATATAAAGGTATGGAAGAAAATGTTTCTACTGTGGGATATAGTAATATCTATTCATGTGTAGATCTTTCAGAAGAGGAAGCATATTGCCTGACTAAGAATTTTTGGGAACATTTAGATACAGTTGAATTGTACTGGAGTCTTTTAGGTGAATTAACACTTGAAGAAGTGAGCTTGATTAAGCATATAGCTCCATGGCATATTGGTGCATATCGCTATTATCAGGAAGTAGGGTTAGACATTCCTCCAGAAATGATTCCACCTGAAGCAAAATAGTAAAATTTTATATATTTACATTTTTTTAAATTTCTGTGTAATATTCAATAAAATGTCTTTTATAGCGTATACTTAATCCTTAAAGTTCTTAGAATAGACTCTTTTCTCATGTTGAGTTTATTCTAACTTAAAATCATCCTTTTGTTAAAGGGGAGCAGTATAACAAGATTAACAAGAAGACTAGTTATTTAAATAAAAAATAATTTTAAAAAAATTGTAAATAAAGTGAATTCTTTTTGGAATATTAAGGAGATTTCCAATGTATGATTGTGTTTTGAAAGGAGGAAGGATTATTGACCCTTCTCAAAACATAGATGATATATTAGATTTAGCTATTGAGAAAAATAAAATATCTTCATTAGATAAAGATATTGATCCTAAAACAGCACTTCAAGTTTTTTACTTAAAAGAAAAATTGGTAGTGCCAGGTTTAATAGATTTACATACTCATGTTTATTGGAAGGGGAGTTCGATTAGTGTAAGTCCTGATGAAATTGCTCCCAAAAGTGGCATTACAACAATGGTAGATGCAGGAAGTACTGGAGCAGGAAATTATTTAGCTTTTAAGGATTATATAATTGAATCAAGCATTTGTAATATTTTTACTTTCTTAAATATTGCTTATGCAGGAATACCATATGTCAGTAAGTATCTGAATTTTAGTGAAAACCAATTCTTAGAAACACTCAATATTGCTTCGTTAGTAGATACAATTAAAACATTTTCAAATAATATCATAGGCATAAAAGTAAGATTGGGTGTAAAGGGATCAGGCAAATCAGGTTTGCTCCCATTGCTTTTAGCACTGAAAGCATCTGAGATTACCGAAAAACCTTTGATGGTTCATATTGGTGATCCACCTCCTGCAATTCAGGAGATACTTCCCTATTTACGAAAAGGAGATATTGTTACTCATTCTTTTAGGGGAGGAGCCAATAAATTTTTAGATAATAAGGGAAATGTAATTTCAGAGGTATGGAAAGCCAGGGAAAGAGGAGTTTTATTTGACGTTGGTCATGGTAAGGGGAGTTTTTCTTTTAAAACAGCGAAGGACATGATTAATGCTAATTTTTATCCTGATACTATTAGCACTGATATGCATTCATTATCAATAAAGCATGTTATTGATTTACCTACAACAATGTCAAAATTTATAAACTTGGGAATGTCATTGCCCAAAGTTATTCATGCTTGCACTTATACCCCTGCTTCTGTTATTTCTCAAGAACCAAAGATTGGACAATTACGAGAAGGTAGTGTTGCAGATATTTCTGTTTTTGAATTAACTGATAGTGAGTATAAGTATTTTGATTCTTATAACAATATCTTGATAGGAAATAAAAAATTAGTACCAATTATGACATTAAAAAATGGTCAATTAATTTATCCAATAAATTTGTAAATTCAAACATATGTTAGTAAGTAAAAATTTTACATGAATATTATAGTTGAAAAAGATGTTAAAATTTTAAATATTTTGTAATTGAACATTTATAAAAAGCTAGCAAGTGCATAACTATTACAGACCAACTGGGGTAGAGATAGATCTGATCTGGTCATAAGTAATATTAAAGAGATTAGGGAAAAGATTGGAAAAGATGTTCAGAGGATTGACTCTTTAAAACGAGATGCTCATGGCTATGGAAAAGTTGAAATAGATAATCAATATATATCTGCTTGAATTGAAAGAATGGCCATTGATTTCGTTGATAACAAACAAAATATTGGTAGAATACGCTAAATAAAAATAAAGTATAGTAAATATTAAACATTTGAGATTATATGAGGATCAAGGGTAAAAGACAATTAAATTAGTATTAGGTATTGTCTTATTTTACTTTATGTTTGTTTATTAAATTGATTTGAAGAAATGTTTTATAAGGAGAATTCCTAATAATATTATTGCTTTATTGAATAGAGAGGATAAGAATGTATAAAGAAAATAAGGTGGATTTTAAAAAACTTAGACAATTTTGTATAAATATTTTAATTAAAGTTGGATTATCTGAAAATGATGCTTTTATAGTTGCTGATTCCCTGCTATTTGCCAATTTAAGGGGAGTTGACTCCCATGGTGTTATGCGATTTCCAATTTATGTTAAAAGATTAGAAGAAGGCGGTTCGAAGACTAAACCGAATATAAAAATAATAAAAGAAAGGATAGCATCAGCTTTAATTGAAGGAGATAGCGGCTTAGGTCAGGTAGTAGGTATGTATGCAACCGAGATGGCAATAAAAAAAGCAAAAAAGGCTGGTGCATGTTTTGTAGGCGTCAAAGGAAGTGCTCATTTCGGGGCAGCCTCTTACTACTCGGTAAAAGTTGCTCAGGAGGGCATGGTTGGATTGACTACCTCAAATACCACTCAAAATACAGCAGCATGGGGAGGTGCCAAGAAAATTATTGGCAACGATCCACTTTCCATTGCAGTTCCTTATCGAGATGGAGAGCCTTTAGTATTTGATATTTCTATGAGTCAGGCTGCCGGTGGAAAGATAAAATTAGCTGCAAAGAATAATCAAAAAGTACCATTAGGTTGGGGGATAGATAAACTTGGAAGAATGACCGATAATCCTAATGAAATTATAAATGGTGGAGCGCGCTTACCCTTTGGTGAACATAAAGGTTATGGATTAGCAGTAATGTTAGAAATATTAAATGGAGTGTTAACCGGAGCAGGCATGCTGAGTCAGATAACTTCCTGGTCTAAATATCCTGAAAATCCTACCAATATAGGCCATTGTTTTGCAGCAGTAGATATAGCCAGCTTTATGGATATGGCAGAGTTTCAGCAGAGATTGGAATGGTTTGTCAAGGAAATAAAAAGATCTCCTCTAATGGAAGGTTCTAAGGGTATTTTTATGCCTGGTGAAATTGAAATTGGAATCGAAAAAGAAAGAAGAGAAAAAGGGATTCCAATTTCTCAAAAAGTGTGGGTAGAATTAGTCGAAATTGCCAAAAATTATCAAGAAGAACTCATAGTCTAAATAATTAATTTTACTTTCCAGATATTTTTTATAAATATATCCTATATAAATTTAGTTAAATGAACAGAATAATACCGAGAGGAGAAATATGATTGAAATTCAAACACCAGTAAGTGATGAATATATAAGTAAACTAAAAATTGGGGATCAAATTGAAATTAGTGGCATTATTTACACAGGTCGGGATGCAGTATTACCTAAGTTAGTTAAGTTATGTCAAGAAAATCCTAAGCAGGTGAAGATAAATTTAGAAGGTGGAGTTATTTTCCATACTGCAGTTAGCCCGGCAGGGATAGGACCAACAAGTAGCAACAAAATAGAAATTGAAGGAAGCATTGGTCCTTTATCAGAAAAAGGAATTAAAATACATTTAGGCAAGGGAGCTTTGAGTATTAAAACGATAAATATTCTTAAGAAATATAATGCTATATTTGCTATTACTCCCCCGGTTACTGCTTTATTGACAGCTAAAATTATCACCAAAGAAGTCGTCATGTTTCCAGAAGAAGGAATAGAAGCGCTGCATAGACTGAAAGTCGCAGCAATGCCTGCTATTGTTGCAATTGCCCATGGTAAATCCATATTTGGAGAGAGTGGGGATAAGTCAAATGGATAAGATAAAAATAATAGACAAGGTAGCTCAATGTTTAGTGGAGGCAAGCACAAAATTTCGTGAGGATCAAGTTGAAAAATACAAAGAAGCTATCGCAAAAGAAAAAAATCCAGAGGCAAGATGGGTATTGGAGAATATTTTAGAAGATTCCCGAGTGGCAGAGGCTAAAAAAATGCCCCTATGTGATGACACAGGAATTCCACATGTATTTGTTGAGTTTGGAGAAGACATTGCTATTAATACAGAGATAGAAACAGCGATAATGGAAGGGGTAAGGGTTGGTTTGGAACAGCTGCCAGGCAGACCTATGGCAGTAAGGGGTAATGAAGTAGAAAGAATAGAACAAAGTACAGGTTTATACATGGAATCCGGTGCACTTCTTCCTGCCCCATTAATCTTTAAGTCTTTTTCAGGAAAAGGCATGCAGGTTACGATAATGATGTTGGGAGGAGGGCCGGAGATTAGAAGTAAGACTTTCCGAGTTTTTCATAAACATGACAGTAAAAATGTATTTATTCAGATAGGCGAATGGGCAAGAGAAGTTAGCGCTGAGTTGGGATGTACTCCTTGTGTGCCGGCAATTGGCATAGGAAGAACTCATTATGAAGCAACTGTTTTAATGTTAGAAGCAATGAAGGACGGAAGTCTGGACAAACAAAGTGAATTTGAGCAAATGATAACAGCAATTGTAAATGAGGGCAAAGTAGGACCTTTAGGTTTAGGTGGAAATTTTACTGCTTTAGGTAGTTTTATTAAGATAGGCCCGCAACGTGCTAGTGGCGTCAGAATAGCTTGTATGAGGCCTGGATGTTGTTTTGATCCAAGGCGAGCAACTGTTTTAATTATTTAAATAATTTATGACTGTACTATTGAATCGGAATATAAGTAATTTAAAAGAATAAATATTACCGTAAATAGATGAATAAGTATCCAAGAAAGGTAAGGGAATTAAAATTTTATGGAAGAGATTAGAGTTCTTTCCCCAGTGGGAATGTTAGGATATGGTTTCCCAATAGAATCGTTTTATACTGGATTAGAAAAAAAGCCACATGTTATTGCTGCTGATGCTGGTTCTACAGATGCCGGACCTCATAAATTAGGAGCAGGTGTAGGTATTGTTAGCAAGGAAGCGACTAAAAAAGATTTAATTTTGATGTTAAAGGCAGGTTGCGAAAATAAGATCCCTGTTATTGTAGGTTCTGCGGGAGGCTCAGGCGCTGAGGTCCATCTAAAATGGACTACTGCAATAGTAAAAGAAATAGCCCAAGAAAATAATTTACATTTTAAAATGGCTATCATTCATGCTGAAGTTAAAAAAGATTATCTCAAAAATAAGTTAGAGGAAAGGAAGATAAAACCTTTAGGTCCTGTAGCTGCTTTGACCTTAAAAGATATTGAAGAAGCTATTAGGGTAGTAGCTGTAATGGGTGTTCATCCTTATATTACAGCATTAGAAGCAGGAGCCGAGGTTATTATTGCCGGACGTTCTAATGATCCTGCTATGTTTGCAGCAGTACCTATTAAAAAGGGGAATGATCCCGGATTGGCTTTACATTTGGGTAAAATATTAGAATGTGGAGCAATGGCCTCTATTCCAGGTACCACCTCTGACTGTATGATGGGCTATATGCAACAGGACTGTTTTATAGTAGAACCAACAAATAAAAAACGTAAATGTGTTCCCAGTTCAGTAGCAGCACACTCTCTTTATGAAAAATCAAGTCCCTTGCATATCATTGGTCCAGAGGGAGTAGTTGATATTACTGAATGTAAATTTGAACAATACAATGAAAGAGCAGTGAAGGTTATTGGATCTAGGCTAATTGATAGTAAAAAAACAAACATAAAGTTAGAGGGAGCAAGTATGGTTGCCTATCGGACTATAAGTATTGCTGGTATAAGAGATCCAATAATGATTAAACAGATTGATGAATGTGAGAAACATGTAAGGGAAGCTGTACTATCTTACTTTAACAATATTAATCCTAACGATTATAGAATAATCTTTCATATTTATGGAAAGAACGGAGTAATGGGGGAATTGGAACCGCAAAAAGAAATAACCTCACATGAGGTATGCCTAATTTTAGAGGTGGTTGCCAGAGAACAGGAGTTGGCTAATACCATTTGTGCCTTTGCCCGATCTACTTTGATGCATTATTCTTACCAGGGACGTATTGCCACTGCCGGGAATTTAGCTTTTCCTTATGCTCCCTCAGATATACCTACCGGGGCAGTTTATAGATTTAATATACATCACTTAGTAGAAGTGGATGACCCGAATGAACTTTTCTCCATAGAGATGGTGGATGTTTAATTAAGGACTAAAAGGAGAATTTTTTATGATTAAAGAGGTTTCGATTATTAATTTAGTAGATGTAATCAGAAGTAAAAATGCTGGTCCTTTTGAATTGACCTTCGACATTATCTTCAAGGATAAAGATACTTATGAAAAGGTTAAGAAAAGCAAAGCGATTAATAGGGAATTAATTGCCAGACTTTATCAAATACCCCTTGAGAAGGTACTTTATTTTGTTGAATTTGATCCAGCTAATGCCATAAAGGCAACTATTGTGAGACCGGTAGATTCAGGAAGTATTGGCGAAACTGATGTTTATGGAGCACAACAGCATGCACCACTATTAGATATTAAAATACCTTTTGATGAATAAAAAACCAAATTGTTATTTGAATAATTTTATATAAGAAAAAAATATTTGAGAAAAATATCAATAAAAAAATAAAAATTACAGCAGCAATAGTATGTCTGCCGGGTTACCAGAGCTTTAAAGAAGTTATAGTCAAGAAAGTCTGGAGGATATAGTTTTTTATGAAATTAATGATTGAACAATTAACCAAAACTTTTGGAGAAACAAAAGCAGTAAATAATATTAGTATTACAGTGGAAGATGGAAAGTTACTTGTTTTGCTTGGCCCCAGTGGATGTGGCAAGACTACAACATTGCGTTGTATAGCAGGCTTTGAGAAACCTGATAGTGGAAGAATTACTATAGGTAATAAGGTTGTTACTGACCCCCAAAACGGTATCAATCTACCCCCGGAGAAAAGGGGATTAGGTATGGTTTTCCAATCATATGCTGTTTGGCCGCACCTGACTGTATTTGATAATATTGCTTATGGACTTAGAATGAGAAAATGGACACGTGAAAAAATCAATGAGCGTGTTACAGAAATGTTAGACTTGATGGGATTAGAAAAATTCAGAGATCGTCCTGCACCAATGTTAAGCGGAGGGCAAATGCAAAGAGTTGCTTTAGCTCGTAGTCTGGCTTACAATCCTGATGTTCTATTATTAGATGAACCTCTGAGTAATCTGGATTTTAAATTACGGGAGCACCTTCGTTTTGAATTACGGGAAATTCAATTAAAGGTAGGAATTACTGCTATTTATGTGACACATGATCAATCAGAAGCCGTAGCACTCGCAGATGAAATTGTTCTTATAAGAGATGGCAGGATAGAGCAACAAGGTTCGGCAGAAGATATTTACAATAAACCTAAAAATTCATATGTTGCAGATTTTATTGGCTCTGCAAACCTGGTTCCGTCAATCATTGTCGGGGAAGAAACAAATCACTATATCTTAGAAACTCCGGAAAAGGTGCAGATAAAAGCTTCAAAAAATGAGCGTAATTTTCACAAAGATCAGGAAGTTAAGTTAGTGATGAGACCTGAAAATATTTACCTGTCTAAAAAAATACAAGAAAGTTGGAAAATTAATTCATGGCCAGGAGAAGTGATTGTCCCAAATTATTTAGGAACACAAACAAGATATGTTATTTCAGTTAATGGACGTAGACTTCAAGTAGTAACACTGGGTTCTTCGCAAGCTTATCATGCTAATGAAAAGGTCTATGTACATATTCCACCAGAAGATATTCAAATTTTAGCAGAATAGTTATTTATTAGAAAAGTTATTGTATTTTATTTCATCCGCTGGACGCTCCTGACCTATCAGGATGAGGGATGAGAACAAATTCCCGACAGACCGGGACAGGCATTAGTTTGTAAAAGTGAGTACCACAGTTATAGAATGTGGAAATAGATATAACCTATAATTAGAAAAGAAGTAATTGCATTATTCATAATATGTACTTGACTTGAAAAATATATGGGAGGCAATATACCTTATGACCATAAGAACAAAAAAAACAGATCAAAAAAGTGGAACAAAAAAATCACAAGACAATAAATTCATGATATTTCTTCGAAATAATCGCGGATTTTGGATTATACTTCCTGTATTGCTGATACTTATATTACTAATCGCGTATCCTTACTTTACCTTAATATACGGTTCTTTCACAAGTGAACCACCCAGACAATTATCTTTTTCCTTAAAAGCCCTTACTTTAGAAAAATATCAGACCATTTTTTCCTCAGCACAATTTTGGAGAGCTCTAAAGAATACGCTAGTCGTATCTTTTGGCGGCATGGTGTTGGCTCTTATGATTGGTATCTGGTTAGCCTGGTTAACCACTCGGACCGATGTAATAGGAAAAAAGATTATAGGAGTGGCAGCTATTATACCACTTTTCTTGCCCGCATTTATTGGTGCATTAGCATGGAGTTTTCTGGGTAGCCCCCAAATGGGGATTATAAATGTTTTTTTAAAGGGATTAGGTCTACCGTTCAAGGTAAACATATATAGTTTAGGTGGGATTATGTTTGTCCTGGGTTTATATTATACGCCTTATGTTTATATGTTTTCCAGTGGATCATTAAGTAGAATGGACCCTGCTTTGGAGGAAGCTTCGGCTATAGCAGGAGCAAATAATTTACAGACTACTTTTAAAATTACCCTTCCGTTGATCTTACCTGCACTTACTTCTTCGGCGATTTTAGTTTATATTTTAATGTGTGAGGTTTTTGCGGTTCCTGCAATACTTGGTCAACCTGCTCGATTATATTTTGTTCCGACTGTTATTTTTAACTGGGTCAGAGGAGCTCCGCCACATGATTTGAATTTAGCGTCTGCTATGGGAATTTTACTCATCGTAATTGTTACCATACTCCTATTTATTCAAGGTAGAATCTTACGTAAGCGCAGTTTTATAACTGTAGGAGGCAAAGGTATACGACCTAAAGAAGTAGAGTTACGTTGGGCTCGAATTCCCTGCTTTTTAACAGCTTTACTTTATTTGTTTGTCGCAGTGGTTTTACCTTATATTGTCCTTATTCAATCTGCACTTCGGGATTATATGTATATACCGGATATTGCTTCATTCTTTTCTACTGCTGTTATGAGTGTGAGAAATATTAATTCTGTTATTAATAATTCACTTTTTTGGACTGCACTGCGAAATACCATAGCCATGGCTGTATTTGCTGGTATAGTAGGAGGAGCTCTCTACCTGATCATTAGTTATATAATCTACAAAACCAAACTGCCGGGACGTGGATTGCTGAATTATATCTGTATTCTTCCTATCGCGGTAGCAGGACTGGTTAAAGGAATGGCCTATCTTTGGGCATGGATTTCACTACCAATTGGCATTTATGGTACAGTATGGATTTTAATTCTAGCATATATTTCCCGGTTTACACCCCAGGGATTACGGGCAATATCTTCTTCTATGGTACAGATTCACCCTGAATTGGAGGAAGCATCCAGGATTAGTGGATGTGGTGTTATAGGAACAATAAAAAAGATTCTTTTTCCCCTTGTAAAACCAGGAGTATTTTCAGCAGTTACCCTGATAATGCTGTTGTGTGTTCGTGAACTAAGTACATCAATTTTCCTTTATACATCCAAATCTATTGTTATGACAGTTCTTGTTTATGATCTATGGGAAAGCGGAAAATGGGGTTCAGTGGCGGTAACTGCCTTGTGTCTATCTGTTGTTTTGCTGGGTTTAGTTATTCTCTCTAGAATTATTTTAAAATCAGAGATAGCTGGACAAAAATAGAATGAAATTCAGGAGGTGGTAGATGGATTAAATTGATAAAAAATTTTAAAAAATGACTTTTACCTAAAATATTATTAAGGAGGTTCATACAATGGTAAACAAAAAGCATTTTAGAATTATACTTATTTTGTTGATAGGATTTTTCTTGTGGTCATTTTCGGTATATGCTGCACAAGAAGATAGAGATGTAACAGAAGAGGGCGTTTTTGTAAAAGGAGAATATATCATAGATAGAGATAGTTACCTTGAAGCACTTGCAGAAGGGGAATTGCAGTTATATACAGCACACAGTCTGGAACATGAAGAGGAAATGATAAAAGCATTTATGAATCACTTTCCAGCAATTAAGGTTGAGATTACCAGGGCAGGTGGCGCGACACTTCATGAAAAGATGCTAACCGAACAGGCAGCAGGTGTATTAAAGGCTGATGTCGTAATCAACAGTGATACTAATTATCTGCAAGAATTCCAAGATAATGGTTGGCTTAGAGAACATTTACCGCCATCGGATGATTTATATCCTGAAGCTTCCAAGGTGTCGGAGTATTATTATCCTACCGGTGCCAGTCCGATAGTCATGGCCTATCATAGTGCACTTGTAAGCGGGGATGAAGCACCTAAGGACTGGATTGATCTTGGTGATCCAAAATGGAAAGGCAGATTAGGAGGCCAGAGGTTAGGTGGTGGAGCCATGTGGTCAATGCTGTGTTTTATAAGATCACAGCTTGGCGTTGAGGTAGTGGAATCATGGGGTCCAAATGAACCTATTATGTATACCAGCGGAGGTGCATTGTCAAACGCATTAGTTGCCGGGGAGATGGTAGTAACGCCTATGGGCTTATATTCTGCTTATCCCATGAAGTATGGTCAGGGAGCACCAATTGAAATCGTATATCCAAAATCAGGTTGTCCCCTATACATTCCGGCGATAGGAATCATGGAGCAGGGACAGAACCCAAATGCAGCTAAATTATTTGTGAACTGGTATCTAAGTATTGAAGGGCAGTATCTTTTAGCCACATTGCGAGGACAGTATTCATTGCGAGATGATGTTCCGCCTATCCCCCATGTACCTCCTTTAAGTGAAATTAACTATTGGATTCCTGATCCAGAATTATTCTTGGATGAGAATTTGAGAGATAATTGGATTCAAGAAGCTAATAAGGTTTGGGGTTGGGAATAATGACAATTTAAATACCTTTGTTTAATTCTATTTACATAAGGCGGTCTATTCTATATAAATAGAATGACCGCTACCTGTCTTCTATTAATATAAATATATATTCTATTGATGGAATCTATAGAGATAAGAGCGACAGCTCCCAGTTTTGCAATATTTAATTTGGGAAGAAGGATTTATAAACAAATATCCTTTCTAAATATTCTGATGAATCCAGCAGTCGGTATTAAAGAAGTCAATTCTTCAACTGAAGCTTGAAATAATTATCTCGGAGGAGAAAGTGATATCTCTTGGTAGTAAAAACTAAAAACCTGAAACCTATATTTCCATTTTTTATTATGCTTTTAGGTTTATTTGCTATTTCTCTTAATACAAATTTAATAAAGGTTGCCTTGCCTTTTTTAATGGATGAGTATCAAATTGATACGACACGTCTGATATGGGTTGCTATTAGTTATACTTTTTTCCAGGCAGTCTTAACTCCAGTGCTTGGGAAGCTTGGAGATAAACGGGAACATAACAAAATAATAATTATAGGATATGTAATTTTCCTATCAGGATCAATTGTTGGTGTCATGGCAAAAAGTTTTTATAGTATTTTGCTCGCCAGGTCTATCCAGGGAATTGGTGCAGCAGCGGTATTACCGAATACTATTATTTCTGCTCCTACAATTTTTCCAAAGAATAGAAGGGGATGGGCAATAGGTATGCTAACAAGTACTACTGCCTCAGCAGCTTTTATGGGACCTGCCATCGGAGGATTACTGATGGAATTTACGGGATGGCGAAGCCTTTTTCTAATAAATATTCCTATAACACTTTTAGTTTTTACTATGTTTTTTTCATATGGCAAGAAAAGACAGCAAATTTCCCCTGAATCATCAGTTGCACCTGATTTACAAAAGGCTGCTGGCATCTCATTGATATTAGGATGTTGGATTATTACGCTTAATATTGGAGTCTATTATGGCTGGAAATCTTTATTATTTTTAATACTATTAATGGTTTTTTTGGTTTTGCTTTTTGTTTTTTATTGGCAGGAAAAGAAATGTGAGAAACATTTTATTGATCTTAAACTATTTTTAAATAAGCATTTAAGTGCCAGTTTCCTTTCAGGGGTATTAAATTTTTCAATCAAGTACAGCATTGCCTTTGTATTACCACTTTTAATGGCTATTGAATATGGTATGTCACCAGGCCAAATTGGGCTAT
Source organism: uncultured Atribacterota bacterium (assembly GCA_964433555.1). Taxonomy (GTDB): domain Bacteria; phylum Atribacterota; class Phoenicimicrobiia; order Phoenicimicrobiales; family Stramentimicrobiaceae; genus Stramentimicrobium. The sequence continues at coordinate 39,567 of CAYSRG010000008.1, forward strand.
TTCTTGCTTTAACAAATATCTGTCGTTTCTTTGTAACACCGTTTTCGGGTAATTTTTGGGATAAGAGCGGTAGCTGTCTTCCTGTGAAACTGGGATTTATTATGTTATTTCTTGCACAATTTTTTCTGTACAGCTACATACGAGTTATATTTAAAGGTTCACTATATCTCAGTATGGTACTTTTAGGGATAGGTTCAGGTTTAGTTGATACGCCTGCGGTAAGTACCGTTCGGGAAAATTCTCCTCGGGATTTGCAGGGTACAATTATAGGTTTTTACTTCTCCATCAGATACATTGCTGGCATTACAGTTCAAATAATTCTCGGGTTATTTTTGCAACCACTCCATAAAAATATGCTCTTATATCAATCCTCACCAATATTCAATAGAGCTTTTAAATTTATGGCACTCATAGTATTCTTGGGATATCTTATTTCAAAAGCATTACCTGGTAAGAGTCATGAATAAAAAAGGTTTTTCTTAACCATTTATTTGATAAAAATATAGTAGCATAAAAATCTTAATTAAAGTATTAAAACTGATTTAAGTTATACTATCTTTGCTATCCTGCCTGTAGGTTTAGCAATCCAAAAAAGCTGAGTGATAAATGGAAATACAACCTTGTAAACGTCTTAATTATAAAAAACAAAGAACGATTAAATATTTTTCAATATAGACCTCTGTGCCTTAGTAAAAGTGGTGTTCGTGTGCAAAGATTAGTTTTTTCCAAATTGATCGGGCCTTGCTCCATCTCCAGTTTTATGGGAGGAGTTTTCCGTCAGATTAAAAAGTGTAATTTTATTGATAGTTTAACAGATGAATTGAGGTTCTAATGATGAAACTGTTAATGATTTATGCAGATGAGTTTACCTATCAGACTAGAAGTAAAACCTTAGAAACAGTGGAAGAATTTCAGGAGAAAAAGCAAATCAAGAATGCCCTGGTTGGTTTTATTCAAGTCGAAAAAGAAGATGAAGAACAGATGGAGAAGGTAGAGACTAAACTTGTTAAGAATTTAAAGTGGGCTGCTAAAAAGAACAATACCAGTACGATTATATTGCATTCCTTTGCCCATTTATCCTTAAGCAAAGGCGATCCAGAGCTTACCTTAAAAATCTTTGATCATGCTGAAAAAAGACTAAAAGAAACCAACTATAACGCTTGCCAGACTCCCTTCGGTTATTTTCTCGATCTTGATTTAAAAGCACCGGGAAAATCCCTGGCCAGAGTTTTCAAAGCGTTTTAGTCTTTCCGTCGCATATAATAATATGATCAATGACAACCCCTTTAGCAGGGTAGATTTATTCAGGCAAGATAAAACAGGATACCCAGAAAATGAGCAATACTGCCACCCATGACGAAGAGATGCCAGATGGTATGATGATAGGGAATTTTTCTGGCAAGATAAAAGATGATTCCCAGAGAATAACTCAAACCCCCTGCCACGATCCAGAAGAACATTCCCCAGGGAATCGATTCTAGCAGTGGTTTAATGGCAATGATAATCAGCCATCCCATTATTATATATAGAATTGTCGAAATAACCTGTGTTTTTGTAAAAAAGAATACTTTCATTAATATACCGATAAGAGCAATGAGCCATACTATTCCCAAAATAGTCCAGCCCCATGGTCCCCTCAGGGATATTAGAGTTAATGGGGTATAAGAACCGGCAATAAGGAGATAAATGGCAATATGGTCCAGAACTTGGAATATATATTTTCTTTTTCTATCAGATAAACCATGGTATATGGTAGAGCACAGATAAAGAAAAACCAGCGTTGTGCCATAGATAGTAAAACTAATTATGTACCAGACATCTCCCTTGTTGATTACTATGAAGATTAGGATAATAAAACCGATAATGCTTAATATAGATCCAATACCATGGGTAATGCTATTAGCTATTTCCTGGTATCGTTCATTTGTCTGGTAAGATAGTAACTTTTTTAGCATGACTCTTCTCCTCAACTTTCTATCCAGTAATCCTGGTGACCATAGAAGACCAATGCTTGCTAATAACAATTTTATAGGTATTATTAATTTATTTTACCACTATCTCGGACGGATCGTAAAGACAATCTTTAATAAAGATTTGTAAGTTGTGGTTTTCTCAATCAGATAATATTGTATGATAAATTTTTGACATTGATATAAAACTGATATATCATATTTATATAAATAACTATTTTATAGTACCAGAATTTGAAGAAATTTTTCTCTTGTTCTACCAATGAAAATGATTAATAGTTTATTTAATCTGAGGTTATTTAAGGGGTCCTTAAGGGGAAGGATTTCCCTTGAATATCTTGAAAAATAAAAAGGAGCCATCTGGTTATGGGTATGCTATTAAGTGACAAAGCTTATTCTATAATCAAAAAGAAGATTAATCAGTGCGATGGTCAGTATCTAAGTGTAAGAAAATTATCCAAGGAAATAAATATAGGCTATAGCCCGGTAAGAGAAGCCTGTAATCGTTTGAGTCAGGAAGGGCTTATCAAGCAATTACCAGGTATTGGATATTATGTACCCAAAGTGAAAGAAAGATATTTCACAGAGGTATTTGAATATCGAAGACTTGTTGGTTGCTATGTCTTTGAACAGATATTTTCTTCCTTAACCCAAGAACATGTAGATATACTTTCAGAATATAATGAAAATATGATTAAGTATTTGAAAAAGAAAGACATTCAAAATTTCCACAAATATGATAAGAAATTCCACCTGCTGTTTTTTCACCTCTATAATAATTCCATTTTTATCAATCAGATGAACAATATTATGGATCGGAGTTACTATTGTTCCTATAAAACCGTAGATAGCGTGGATAAGGATAAGAATATAAATGCTATCGAAGAGCACAAAGAGATTATTAAATATATTGGCCTACATGATAAAGAAATGGCAATTAGAAAATATATAGAGCATATGGATAATAATGAAGCAAGAATAAAAGAGGGATATATTAATAAGCTAGAAAAGAGTTTTCTTATCTAACAAAGCAAAATAGTTTAAAGATGCCTGCAATATAAAAAAGAAAGGTGAGTATTAGATGATACATGTTATTACCAGTATACCGAGGGTATCAAAAGAAATCGTTGAAAAGTTTAGAAAAATTTCTGTAGCTACCGTTTACGAAGCTTCTGGCAAAAAGGGTTTTGTTGATTCTAAGATAAAGCCATTAGCTAATGGAATAAAGATATGTGGTCCAGCTTTTACTGTTCAATGTAGTCCAGGTGATAATCTTATGTTACATAAGGCATTAGCTATATCCTGTTCGGGTGATGTGATAGTTGCTACTGTAGGAAATGAATATGACTATGGCTATTGGGGTGATTTAATGGCTACTCAGGCTCAAGTGAAAGGATTAGAAGGATTGGCTATTGATGGATGTGTGAGAGATTCGGAAGATATGATAGAGCAGGGATTTAAAGTATTTTGTAGAGGAACCTGTATTAAGGGTACAGTCAAGAAAACACTCGGTTTGATAAATTATCCTATTAATTTTGGTGGAGTAACCGTTAGTCCTGGTGACCTGATTTTGGGAGATGATGATGGAATGGTTATCGTAAAACACGAAGAGTGCGCAGAAGTATTAGTTAAATCTTTAGAGAGAGTACAGAAAGAAAAGGTAAAGACGCAAGCCCTAAAGTCAGGAGTGACCAGTGTGGAATATAACAAATTAGATGAAGTGTTCAAATCTTTAGGTTTAATAGAGGAAGATCCTAATGATTAAAGAAGAACAGCTCAAAAAGATTGCTTCTGAAATATTAAAAGCTTACGGAGAGAGTGAAACAAATGCTTCATTAGCTGCTGACTGCTTAGTAAAGGCAGATTTGAGAGGTATTTCTACCCATGGAACCTACTTGTTAATTCCCATTTTTGATCGTATTCAAGCCGGTATGATAAGTATTCCTACTAAAATTGATATTATTAAAGAAAAAGGTGCAGTTACTATAATGGACGGAGGAAATGGCTTAGGTCAATTAGCAGCCAGAAGAGCAATGGAAATAAGTGTTGAGAAGGCAAAGGATTCTGGTATTGCCACCACATCTGTTAAAAATGCTAATAATATTAGTTTCTTAGGATATTATACCGAAATAGCTTCCAGAGCTGGTATGATAGGCATAGCTGCCTGTAATGCCGCTCCTGCCATAGCTCCCTGGGGAAGCAGGGAAGCTTTCATTGGTACCAATCCTTTTTCTATATCCATTCCAGCAAAAAATAGAAGAACAATTCTTTTAGATATGTCATCCAGTCTTGTGGCACGAGGGAAAATCCGACAAGCTTTTAGAAACAAGAAATCCATTCCCTTGAATTGGGCTTTAGATGCGGAAGGAAATCCAACCACCAATCCTGAGGAGGCATTAAAGGGTACTTTGCTTCCTATTGCAGGACCTAAAGGTTCTGGTCTGGCAATAATTATTGATATTTTGACTGGAATGCTTTCTGGTTCTAAATACGGGACTGAGGTAAAAACCTTTCACAAATTAGAAGGGGAAACCGGGGTAGGTATGTTTTGCGTGGCAATCAATATTGGATACTTTCTTAATTTAGAAGAGTTTCTTTCTCAGGTGGATCACTATATTGATTCTGTGAAAAATTTGAAAAAGGTAAAAGATATTTCAGAGATATATTTACCTGGTGAGATAGAATTCCTGAAAGAAGAAAAAGCAAAAAATGAAGGTATCGAACTTGCCTTATCCACTGCAGAAAAGTTGAACGATATTTTATCTGAGATAGGTAGTAAACTGAGATTATAGAATTTAACAGGAAGGGAGCTGGTATCCATGCAAATTAAAGACTGTGTGGCAATTGTTACCGGAGCAGGAAAGGGATTGGGTAAATCCATTGCAGAGAAGTTTTTTCAGGAAGGTGCCTTGCTGGCCTTATTTGATATCCAATATGATTTAATTGATCATCTGGCTCGGGAATTAGATTCTTCCAAAGAAAAAGTTATCGCAATTAAAGCTGATGTGACTGATGAAAATATCATTAAAAAGGCCATGCAAATAGTTTATGAAAAGTTTGGCAGGATTGACATCCTGGTGAACAATGCTGGAATTTCTTTACATAGACCAATAAAAGAAATGTCATTAGAAGATTTTAATCTGGTAATCAAGGTAAATTTGAATGGTACCTTTATCTGTAGCAAGAGTGTCATCCCTTATATGGAAAAACAAAAAAGAGGCAAGATTGTGAATATAGCTTCTTTAGGAGGGAGAACGGGGCGTCCGGGAGTAGGCGTAAACTATGCTGCTTCCAAAGCAGGTATTATTGGTTTAACCCAGACCTTAGCGCGAGAACTTGGTCCAAGTGGAATTTATGTAAATTCAATTTGTCCCGGTCCCATTTTAACCGAACAAACCAAACAGTATTCGGCAGAGGTTTTTGCCAGCTGGAATATAGGCCGAGCCATCCAACAGGATGGTTTACCAGAGGATATTGCTAATGCCGCAGTATTCTTATCTTCTAATAAATCGGATTGGATTACCGGTATCTCGCTTGATGTAAATGGTGGAATATTAATAAAATAATATTATATGGAGGAAACAATATGTCACAAGTGAAAGTTGTTCGTATTAAGGATGTAAAGGGAATAAGGAGGGATCCTCCAAGAACATCATGGATATTAGTATCTGAAAAAACTGTAGGAGCAAAAAATATTGCTATGGGTATTAACGAAACCTATCCCGATGGAATGGTTCCGGAACACAAGCATGACCTTGAAGAAGAAGTAATGTACTTTATGTCAGGGAATGGAAAATTTGTTACTGAAGATGAGGAAATTGATTTATACCCTGGAACTGTTATATATAATCCTCCTGGTAAATCACATAAAATTTTAAACACCGGAGATGAGGTCTTGCGATTTGTCTGGATTTATTCTCCTCAGTTACCGAGTCATAAAAAATAGAATTAAAGATATAAATATTAATATAAAATAAATAAAATATAATAAAATCTATATCAGTATGCTGAAATTAAAAGAAGGAGTAAAGAGAGAATGAGTAAGTGGAGTTTACCTCCCAAGGGAGGCCATATGGAAAAACCGGATAAGATTTATTTTCAGACTATGACTAAAAAGGATGTAGAGGAAAGACTCAAAAAAAATGATATACTTCTTATCCCTTTGGGATCTACAGAAAATCATGGAGATGCCCAACCTTACGGTGAGGATACCTTTATTGTTACTCGTATGTGTGAACTAATTGCTCAGAAAACCGGGTGCACAGTAAGCGAGCCAGTCTGGTTTGCTTCTCATCCCTTTTCTCATTTAGGGCAGAAAGGAACTGTTCCTATTCCCGATGAGGTGAATGCTGCCTATATGAGAGCAATTATTACTGGTTTTTGGAATGCAGGTTTTCGGAAACAAATTATTATGAGCAGTCACGGTCAGGAATACATAATCCCTTCTGCTATTCAGGAATGGGGGAAGAGGTATCAAGTGCCAGCAGTCATTATCTTCCTGGACGTGCCCAAAATTATGGGAGTGGGCTTAATGGATAAAGCTCATGGTGGAGAATTTGAAACTGTATTCCGGCATGGAGATGAGGCAGAAAATTCCATCTGTCTGGCCTTATTCCCGGAATTCGTCCAGATGGAGAATGCCGTAGATACCAAAACCTGGGGATTTTTACCGGAAGGACATATTGATAAGGGAGGAGATATTTATGGTTGTCCCATACCCGGTCAGAGTCATATTGGTGGTGGTGGAATTGAATGCGTCATATATCCAGAAGGAGTTTTAGGGAAACCCTCACTGGCTAAAGCGGGGAAAGCCGTTAAAGCAATTGAAACATATCTGGATTATGTTGTTAAACTGCACGATGATATCCTGGAAAAGTTTCCATCGGGAGTTTTGCCAGAAGCAAAATATATGACCCAACGCGATAAAGAAGAGATAGATAAATTACTTAAAGGACCTTCTGACGGAGGGAAGCACATTTATACTATTGCCTGGCCCTGCTGATTTAAAATTATTCAATTTATCTTTTTAACTGGCTCATGTAATAATAACTCCAAAAGGTAATCAAGGACAGAAAGAGGAGGTGATTGATGTTATAATATATTAATAAATGGTTTGGGAAGTATTTCAATTTATGGTAAATAAATTAAGGAGGATAGTCAAATGAAAAAACTGATAGTCTCAATATTCATTATTTTAATGATGATGATGGTTCTAATAGCCGCAGGAGAAGCAAAAAACTTTGTTTTGGATTATAACCAGCTGGAACCTGAAGAGCATCCGCAGGGAGTTACTTTAACAAAGTTTAAAGAAAAAATTGAAGAACTTTCCGGGGGAACAATTAAAATAAATGCCTATTACAGCGGCTCTCTGTTCACTCAGGAAGGGGAAGTGACTGCATTAATGGCTGGTGATCTGGATATGTCCACACTGGCATTCCAGGATATGGGTCCCTATCTACCAGCCGCCAGTATGTTTGCTGCCCCATACATTTTTACCAGCTATGAACATATGGAGAAAGTTTTCTCGTTAGATTCAGAAGTTGCCAAAGACTTTTACCAGATGGTATCTGATGCCTGCGGTTATACACCCTTGGCAGCCATGACGCAGGGACAACGATGCATCAATACGAAGTCGGAGAAACCGATCATGACGCCGGAGGACATGAAGGGAATGATTCTGAGAATGCCCAATGCACCTGACTGGATTCATGCAGGTACTTCCCTTGGTGCCAGCGTTACACCGATTGCCTACTCTGAAGTTTATACAGCCTTGCAAACCGGCACGGTTGAGGCACAGGACAATCCATTACCCGGAACATATGCCATGAAGTTTTATGAAGTTACCAAGCAGATTGCACTTACTAAGCATATTATTGATGTAAAATTACTGGTCATCAATAATGATGTTTGGAACGAGATGTCTGAAGTACAGCAGCTGGCGATGCGCGAAGCAGCACATTATGCCTGTGAAGAAGGCAGCAAGACCACCTACGCACAGGAGGCAGAATTGTTAGGCTTCATGGAAGATTATGGGATGATTATTACCAATCCAGATATAGAAGCATTCCAGAAATATTCTTATGAGTACTATGTAGAAAATGGCCTTACTGAGAGCTGGGATATGGATCTGTACAACCGTGTTCAAGCCATGAAGTAACAATATAAAGATATTTTTTAATAGGCAGGCGCTTCTCAGAAGCGCCTGTCTGAGATGATATCAGCATTTTTGATGAGAGGAATTAGCGATGAGGGGACTAAAGAAAGCTGTTCGCTGGATTATAGATCTTTTTGAGGTGCATATACCTATCGCTGTATTTATTATGTTATTTATTGTTTTTTTGATTAATGTTCTTTTTCGGTATGTAATCAGGAATCCTCAAAACTGGACTTTTGAATTTTCCGTGAATTCATTTGTGATTGTAGGCCTTTTAGGCGCCTGTACAGCCTATCGAAAAGAAGACCATGTGGTTTTTGATTTACTTTACAGCAGAATAAGCGAGAAAAGTAAGAATATTTTTCGAATTATTTCCTATGTTTTTATAATTATATTTTTCTCCCTGGCTATTCCAGGGTCTATCAGATATCTGATTAAACTCCGGGCAGTTACCTCAATTATGAAGATACCTCTCAAGATTATTTTTTCATCATTTCCGATTCTCCTGATTTCTACTGTCTTACGATCAGCATACCGCTTAGTACTGGATATTAAATCGTTTAAGAACAAGACTTATATCCAGCTGTACAACAATAACGAAGAGGAGAAGATGATATGAGCTGGTATCTTGTAATACCTTTTGGCTTTTTAATCATTGCCTTTATCATTCGTATGCCTATTGGTTTGGGTATGTTTGTGGGTTCAATTGCCTATTATTTAGCTAAGGGGATCAGCATTGGTTCATTTGTTAATACAGTGTGTTATGGATTAACAAATTCATACATTCTAATTGCCATCCCACTTTTTGTATTTACTGCCAATGTAATGAATGCCAGTGAGGTTACTGATAAGATATTTGATTTTGCCAGATCGGTTATAGGGCGTAAACACGGTGCAACTGGTTATGTTAATATACTGGCCTCTCTGATCTTTGCCGGGATGACTGGAAGTGCAGTAGCAGATGCATCCGGGCTGGGAACATTGGAAATTGCACAGATGAAAAAAGAAGGATACGATATGCCTTTCTCCTGTGCCATAACAGCTGCTACTGCAGTTATCGGGCCTATCTTCCCACCCTCTATCCCATTTGTTATCTATGCTATGCTTTCTGGAGCCTCGGTAGGTAAGTTATTTATGGGCGGAATGATTCCGGCAATTATTCTCTGTATCGTTATGGGAATCTATGTGTATTTTATTTCTAAGAAGCGCAATTATCCTATCGGAGCCAAGGTTACCTTTAGACATTTTTTAAGCAGCACAATACAGGCTGTACCCGCACTGATGACACCGGTTGTTCTTTTAATGGGAATATATACGGGCATTATGACTCCAACAGAGGCTGGGGCAGTTGCTGCTGCCTATACATTAGTTATTGCTTTTTTTATTTATCGAACTCTTGGTTTGAAAGACCTTGTGAAGATATTAGTAAACACAATACGAACAACAGGAACTATTTTTTTAGTTATCGCGGGGGCATTCGGATTTTCCTTTATTGTTACAGCCGAGCAGGTTTCAAGGACAGTAGTGCAAGTAATGAGCAGTTTCGTAAGTAGTCCTCTTGTTTTTTTATTTTCAGTGAATATCTTATTCCTTATCCTTGGCGCTCTGGTAGATGTGAATGTTTCCGAACTCGTATTTATCCCGATTATCTTGCCACTGGTGAAGCACTTTAACATCGATCTGGTTCATTTTGGTGTAATGATTTGTCTGAACATGATGATTGGTCTCTTAACTCCCCCATTTGGGATGTTATTGTTCATAACAGCTGGTATTGGTAAGGTATCTATGAGGGATCTAATACGAGAAACAATGCCGCTTATAGCAGTATTACTTGTGGCACTGGCAATTATTACCTATATTCCAAAAACAGTATTACTCCTGACAAATTTGGTAAGATAGCATAAGAATACTTTCTAAGACTTATTAAATAAGGTCGCAAGATATTTTTTACTAAGGTCATTCTAGGTGATAATTAAGTGTATAATCGCTTTTAACTATTCTTAAATTAGCCTTTTTTATAATTTAAAGTATAACAGTTTTAAGAATACGAAAAGTTGAGGTGATATTTAGATGCGGTTAAGAGAAGATAAGGATTTAGACGAATTATTATCTTTTATTGAAGAATACATTGATCTTGAACATCAGCAAGAAGTAGAGATATTGCACGTGAAAGTTAACAAATTTAAACCAGTTCCTTTTTTACCTCTTTCCATATTACCTGAAGGAGGAGATTTTTTTCACTATGATGAAGCAAGCAATCTATATCCCTACCAGGAAGCTTTTCATAATCCGGCAAAGATGATGTATAACGAACTGAAAAAAACAGTCTTTGCTGGTAGCATCTATGGCAGTGTTCAGATGAAGGATTATTTTCCTCTGCAGATTAGAAGCAATTACGGAATAGGCATTCTTGCTTCCCTGTTTGGTATGGAAACCAGGATTTTGAATGATATGTTACCCTTTGTCATACCTATTCAGGATAAAGATGAACTGAAAATAATCATTAAGTGTGGTATACCTGATTTTAAAACCGGTTTGGGACAAAGAGTCTATGATACCCACCAGTTTTATCATGAAAAATTAAAACAGTATCCTAAATGTGCCAGGGGAATCAAAATTACCCATCCTGATATGCAGGGACCTTTTGATATTGCCCATCAGATCATAGGGTCAGATATATTTCTCATGTTATATGATCAAAGGGATTTAATTCATGAATTATTGGAATTAATTACCCAAACCTATATTCAGTTCCGAAAATTTATGGAAGACCATTATCACTTGAATGATAAAGCAGATCAAGAGATGATTTATATTCATGGAGATATCTGTTATGGTAAGGTGGTTATCAAAGATGATACTCCCCAGGTTTCTTTGTCTCCACAGATGTACGAAGAATTCAGTTGGCGTTATAACAAAAGAATTTTTGATGCGCTTAAAGGCACCTATCACTGCTGCGGTAGAATCAATGACCATATCTATCACCTGTTGAATCAGAATATGAATGTCAAAGGAATAAATTATGGTAATCCGGAAAAGCATAATATTAGGGATATCTATCAAAAAAATAAAGAGGAAAAAAGAGCCATTTACACCTGGGGATGGAATCAGGATTGGTCTTATCTTGAAAAAATTTTAAAAGATGAGGAAATAAATACTGGAATAACACTGGCTTGTAAAGTAAAAGACATTGAAGAGGGAAAACGCATTCTCGGAAAGTATTTAGACCTATTTCATCAAAGAATTTAATAATTATCCGACAATATAGCTAGAAATAGATTAATTTGAATAATTTAAAATAACCCCCTATAGAAGGAGATAAACTATATGAAAGCATTAGTGAAATACAGCGCAGAAGTTGATGCTTACGAGGTAAGAGATGTAGAAAAGCCCAAAATTAGTAGCAATGATGTCTTGGTTCAGATGAAGGCGACGGCTATTTGTGGTACTGATCTTTCGCTTCTGGAGAATAAGTATAAGGGAAAGAAACCTGTTCCTATACCAATAATTCCAGGGCATGAAGGAGTAGGAATTATCATCGAGACTGGTAAGGGAGTAAAGAATTTTCAAGCAGGTGATAGGGTAGCCTTTGAAGCTCTCCAGGGTTGTGGCCAATGTCCGGATTGTAAATTAGGAAATAAAAACATGTGTCAGTATTGGGAGCATTTAGGTCTTACCTGTAATGGTACCTTTGCTGAATACATTCTAGTTCCCAGTGAATTAGTCCATAAACTACCTGATAATATATCCTTTAAGAATGCCTCCTGTCTGGAACCCATGGGATTAACAGTAAGATCGTTAGCTAATGTTAAGCCTGTGCTGGGTGATACAGCTGCTATTGTAGGACCTGGGAAAATAGGGCTTTTCCATTTACAGGCTTTAAAAGCATCTGGAGTCACAGAGATATATGTGATCGGATTGGATAGAGATAAAAAAAGATTTGAAATTGCCGAAAGATTAGGAGCAAACTTTATTATCAATGCAGATAAGGAAGACCCTTTGAAAAAGGTAATGGATTTAACCGGAGGAAGAGGAGCAGATATAGTTATTGAAACTGCTCATTCTCCCCAATGTTTTTCTCTAGCTATAGAATTAGCTGCTCCTAAAGCCCGAATTTCAACTTTCGGTCTTTACCTGGAAGCAACTATTGCTCCTATTCAGGTAATCCGAAAAGGATTAACTATTTGTGGGGACGTGGCACTTTTAACCAAACATTTTATTAGAGCAATTCGCTGGGTAGAAATAGGCAAGGTGTTGGCTGAGCCGGTTATTACTCGAAGTTTTCCTTTAGAAGAGGCAGAAGAAGCAATTAGAGTCTTTAAAAAAGGTACTGAAGGTGCGGTTATCTTAGAAAATTAGAGGAGGGCTTTATGTCTATACCAAGATTAGCAGTGCTGGGGCTTTCTCATGGATTTAAGTTCGTACATAGATTGATGAATTGTAATTTTGCTAAACTCGTTGCAGTGGCTGATTTAAATGTGGAGAAAGCCTTAAAATCATATAGTGTAGACCAATCAGAAGTAAATGAGAAGTCTAAATTATTAAATTCAGATATTAAAATATTTAAAGAATATAAAGATCTGTTAAAGGAGATGGGAAAGGAATTAGATGGGATAATTGCTGCTTTACCTAATGACTTACATGTAGAGGTTACGCGGGAAGCAGCTAAATATGGGATTCCTTTGCTGTTGGAAAAGCCTATAGCCAGTACTCTCCCGGAAGGAGAGGAGATAACGGGAATGGTAGAGGATTCTCAAATTAAATTTATGGTTGCTCATCATAGAAGATTTTCTAAAATTATCCAGCGAACCAGAGAGGCAGTGCAACAAGGAGAATTAGGAGAGATTGTTGGTGCTAATGTGCTCTGGGTAGCGAAAAAACCTGACCATTATTTTGAAAGTTCCTGGCGAATAGATAGAAAATATGGTGGTCCGCTGTTAATCAATACCATTCATGATATAGATGACCTTCGATACATCATTGGAGATATTGAGGAAATTCAAGCCTATATCACCAATAAGTACCGGAGCAATGAGGTTGAAGATACGGGTGTGATAAATATCAAATTTAAAAATGGTGCCCTGGCAAATGTGTTTTTAACAGATGCCTGTCCCTCTCCCTGGTTTTACGAAGCCTGTACTCAAGAATATTCCTTCTTCTATCCGAGTAGTTATGATTGTTATTTATTCTTTGGCAAAAAGGCTAGCCTTGCCTTTCCCTCTCTGACCTTATTCTCCTACCAAAAAGAATTTGGAGAAGGATGGCATAGGCCATTAAAAAAACAGACCCTTTTGGTTGAACGTTTTGATGTTCTGGAGGAAGAATTAAAGCATTTCTGTGAGTTGATAGCAGGGAAAACAAAAGTAAAAATATCTGCCTCTGATGCCCTGGAGACGCTCAGGGCAATAGATGCTATTAAAAGGTCTTCAGAAAGTAGAAAAAGTGTTAGATTATAATATTGACCAGTGGTTAATTCATACCAAATTGGAGTAAAATATCCTATTTAATTTTTTACTATCTCAAAAACCTCTTTTTACCACTTGTAATATTGCCCATTATTAATTGTATTCGGACATGGATTTTTTACCCTAAATGTTGTAATATAAAGAACACTATAGATAAATATTCATTTAACTGAATTTCTATTTGGATTAAAATGAAAAATATGAAGATAACAAAGGTAAGCAAGAGAGGGGAATAAATAAATGAATTCAAACAAAATAAGTAGTCAAGAAACAGTAAATTTTATTCAGGCAATTATTGATAAGGATAAAAAAAATAATAAATATGGTGGTAGAGCACATCTTCGTTTTCCACCCGAACCTAATGGGTATTTACATATTGGTCATGCCAAATCCATTTGTTTAAATTTTGGTTTGGCGGAAAAAAATAATGGCTTGTGTAACCTTCGTTTTGATGATACTAATCCTTCCAAAGAGGATATTGAATATATAGATTCAATTATCAAGGATGTACGCTGGTTGGGTTTTGACTGGCAAGATCGTCTTTATTATGCTTCTGATTATTTTGATAGAATGTATCAGGATGCCCTGGCTTTGATTAAAGAAGGGAAAGCTTATGTATGTGATTTAAGTCCGGAACAGATTAGAGAGTACCGGGGAAACTTTACCGAACCGGGAAAAGAAAGCCCTTATCGCAATCGTTCTGTTGAAGAAAACCTCTCCTTGTTTCAACAGATGAAAGAAGGCAAATTTGAAGATGGCTCTCGAGTTCTCAGGGCAAAAATTGATATGAATTCTCCTAATTTGAATATGCGCGATCCGGTTCTTTATCGTATTATAAAAAAATCTCATCATCGGACTAGTGACAAATGGTGTATTTATCCCATGTATGACTACGCTCATCCTCTGGAAGACTATTATGAAGGGATTACCCATTCTGTTTGTACTTTAGAATTCGAAGATCACCGACCTCTATATGATTGGGTTTTAAATAATTTATATAAAACAGAATTACCTCAGCAAATTGAATTCGCTCGTTTAAATCTTAGTAACACGGTTATGAGTAAACGAAAACTGAGATTTCTGGTAGAGAATGGTTATGTTTCAGGTTGGGATGATCCTCGTCTGCCCACTATTTCTGGTTTACGAAGAAAGGGTTACACGCCGGAAGCCATCAGGAATTTTTGTGATCGGATTGGAGTAGCAAAGACTAATAGTGTGGTAGATATTCGCTTTTTAGACCATTGTATCAGGGAAGATTTAAATAAGAAAGCCCCCAGAGTGATGGCTGTTTTAAACCCTTTAAAATTGATTATTGATAATTATCCGGAAGACCTGATAGAGGAAATGGATTGCGAAAATAATCCTGAGGATCCTGCTGCCGGCACCAGAAAGGTCCCTTTTTCTAAGGTACTTTATATGGAAAGAGAAGATTTTCATGATAATCCTCCTCCTAAATATTATCGCTTGGCACCGGGACGTGAGGTCAGACTAAAGAATGCCTATATCATTAAATGTACCGATTACATATGTAATGAAAAAACCGGTGATATCCAGGAGGTGCACTGTACTTATGATCCGGAAACCAGGAGTGGACGACCAGGTGCACAACGTAAGGTGAGAAGCACCTTGCATTGGGTTTCTGCCAGATTTGCTCTGAAGGCTGAGATACGCTTATATGATTACCTGCTACTTGATAATATTGAAGAACAAGCTGAAGAGGAGAGCGATAGAGATTTTGTCAAACTGCTTAATCCTAAATCAATAGAAATCTTAAAAGACAGCATGGTAGAACCTGGTTTAAAAAATACATTATCTGGTGAAAAATTTCAGTTTATGCGTAAAGGGTATTTCTGTGTAGATCCTGATTCCACACCCGAAAAGCTGGTTTTTAACAGAATTGCTTCCTTACGGGATAGCTGGGAAAAGATAATGAAGAGCAGCGAGAATACTTCTAATTAGTTGTGAGTAGCCTGACATTAAAATCATTGGTGAATATATGAAAATTGCTTTTTTTACCAATTGCTATAAGCCATTAATTAACGGGGTAGTAAGCAGCATTGTATCTTTAAAAGAAGCATTTGAAAAGAAAGGCCATGAAACTTATGTTTTTGCTCCGAGAGTGGAAGATTTTAAGGATGAAGAAGAAAATATATTCAGATACCATTCTATTAACTTAACCCATAAGGTTAAGTACCCCATTGCCATTCCTTTATCTTTGAAAGCAGGTCAGGTTATTACCAGATTTAAACCGGATATTATCCATCTTCATCATCCTTTTGTTCTTAGTATGCCAGCAATTATGTATGCTGCAAGGCTGAAGATTCCTAAAGTATTAACCATCCATACCCAATATGAACGATATGCTTATTATGTATCTCCCATTCCTCAGCTAATTACCCATGAAGCTATCAGAAGGATTATTTTTAACCTGGCAGATAAGGTAGATGTTATCACGACACCATCACAATCTATGAAGGAAATGATTAGCAATTACAGAATCAAAAAAGAAATTGTGGTTATACCCAATGCCATAGATATTAATATCTTTCGTAAAAAAAATGAGCAAAAAGTTGAATTGCTAAAGAAAGAGTTACAATTAACTCAGGGCGATATAGTGATTTTATATGTGGGAAGAGTATCTCTGGAGAAGAATATAGATAAGATAATTAAAGCGCTGGCCATTATTAGAGATAAGAAAATTGACAATTTCCAGTTTATTGTAGTTGGAGAAGGGACAGCAGTAAAGCAACTCAAGAATTTAGCAGATTCCTTAAAACTAACCGAGAGGATTAAATTTGTTGGTGCCATTAATAGAGAAATGGTTATAGATTATTATCAGATTGCGGATGTATTTGCTTTTAGTTCCACTTCGGAAACCTTTGGCATGGTTATTATTGAAGCCTTAGCCTCTGGCCTGCCAGTTCTAGCTGTAAAAGCTCCTGGTGCTGTAGATATTATCAGGAATGGATTTAATGGTATCTTAGTTGAAGATGACATTTCTCAGTTTGCTGAACAACTGAGGAATCTTATTCAAAATAAAGAGTTAAGGCAAAAATTATCTCTAAATGCTTTACAGAATGTGCAACATTACAGCACTGATACCGTTACTGATCAAATACTTGATCTTTATAATAAGCTAATATTAGGTAAATAGTATAAAACTATCCCATCTCTTCTTGCTTAAAAACCTCCTTCCATTCAATGTAAATGATGAACAATAATTCATTTTTCTCTTTATGCTATAATGTGAAAAAAATGAGGATGAGTAAAATATGAAAAAACAAGATAAAGAAAATATTTATAGAGATAGCATAATTACTGGTCTTAAGGTTACCTGGGTATTGAAAACAATAATTATAATGGGGATAATGTTTCTGCTAATGTTTTCTGCTCATAGTACTGCTTTCAGCCAATCAACAGCCGAGAGGGCTACCTTCGCTGGTGGTTGTTTCTGGTGCATAGAAGCAGCATTTGAAAAAGTTGAAGGAGTGTTAGAGGCAATATCCGGTTATACTGGAGGTGACACGGTCAATCCCACCTACGAGGAAGTCTCTACCGGAAGAACAGGTCACTATGAGGCAGTGGAGGTAGTGTTTAATCCCAATGTCATTTCTTATGTAGAATTGTTAGCTATCTTTTGGAGAAATATTGATCCTACTGATAGCAGTGGACAATTTGCTGATCGAGGGAGTCAGTATCAGACTGCCATTTTCTACCATAACGATGAGCAAAAAATTATGGCTGAACAGTCAAAGGAAGAATTACAAAATTCAGGTAAGTTTGACCAGAAGATTGTAACCAAAATATTGCCTGTAGCAGAATTTTATCCAGCAGAAGAATATCATCAAGATTATTACCAAAAAAATCTTATAGGATACGAATTGTATCACACAGGTTCTGGTAGAGCAGATTATATTAAAACAAAATGGTCAGGAGAAATTATGGTAAAAAAATGGGATGATAATTATCAAAAACCATCAAAAGAAGAATTAAAGGACATCTTAACGTCATTACAATATTATGTTACTCAAGAAAACGGCACAGAAAGACCATTTCAAAATGAGTACTGGGATAATAAACAAGAGGGGATATATGTAGACATTGTTTCCGAAGAGCCACTTTTTAGCTCCACTGATAAATTTGAGTCAGGAACAGGCTGGCCTAGTTTTACTAAACCAATTGATGAACACTTTATTGTGAAAAAGGAAGACAGAAGTTTTATGATGGTAAGAACAGAAGTTAGAAGTAGATACGCGGATTCTCACCTGGGACATCTTTTTGATGATGGCCCTCCTCCAACTAATCAACGGTATTGTATTAATTCGGCAGCATTACGTTTTATACCTAAAGAAGATTTAGAAAAAGAGGGATACGGGCAATATCTGAATCTATTCCATCAGTAAATCTGTTAAAAAACAGCAGCAAAGAAAAAGTTTATTTTCTTTTTAGTGATTCCCTAATGGTTTTCCATACATGATGAGTTATTTAATATTAATAGTAGAAGAAAAAAATGATAAGGGAAATAGATAATAGTAAAAAGTTAGCTTTCAAATTTATCCTTCTAATGGGAATGGTCAGTCTTTTTGGTGATATAGTTTATGAAGGAGCACGAAGTATAAGCGGTCCTTATTTAGCCGTTCTGGGAGCTAGTGCCGGTATCGTAGGTTTGTTTTCAGGTTTGGGTGAATTTTTAGGTTATGGATTACGCTTGATTTTTGGATACCTGGCTGATCGCACTAAATCATATTGGTTTTTTACTGTCATTGGTTATGGATTACTAGTATCTATTCCCCTATTAGCCTTTACTAGAAATTGGCAGCTGGCAGTTTTCCTGCTTGTTTTAGAACGTATTAGTAAAGCAATTAGGTCTCCTTCCAGGGATGATATTCTTTCTCATTCTACCAAGCAGATTGGAAGAGGATGGGGTTTTGGTATTCATGAAGCATTAGATCAGATTGGAGCTTTTATTGGTCCATTAACCTTTTCCTTAGTATTTCTTTTTCGCGGTGGCTATCGAGAAGGATTTAGTATTTTATAGATTCCAACTTTCTTAACCTTAACTATTCTTACCATAGCAAGATCCAAAGTTCCCTTACTAGAACAACTCGAAATTTCTGACCAAATAGCTATAAACAATACTGATAATACCAAAAAACTTCCCAGGATATTTTGGTTATATACTCTATTTACCTTTTTCAGTGTGGTTGGTTTTGCTCACTTCCCTTTAATTGCTTATCATTTTAAAATGCAATCTGTAGTTTCTGATGTTCAAATCCCTATATTTTATGCCTTAGCAATGGGAGTTGATGCCCTGTTGGCTTTGTTTATTGGCAAGACATATGACAGGGTTGGTCTAATTATTCTGATTATTATACCCATCATCACAATTCCGCTTCCTCTTTTTATATTTTCAAAGGGATATTATTTTGCTTTGATAGGGGTCCTGCTCTGGGGAGCGGTTTTGGGAATTCATGAAACAATCATGCGCGCTGCTATTGCTGAAATAACCAGTACCAATCAGAGGGGATTTGCTTATGGTTTATTTAACACAGCATATGGGATTGCCGGATTTTTAGGCAGTTTACTGGTAGGTATTTTATATGATATTTCTACAGCGTATATTGTCCTCTTTGTATTTTTGGTGGAGATAATTTCAATACAATTATTCTTTTTTCTGAAAAAAGAGATGAAATAGTAGCTCAGTGCCATTATTAATATCCAATATTCCTTGATAAATATTTTATTATATTGACAATTTAATTAACTAATGATACAATCTGCTACATAATTAATTAGTTAATAATTTAATATAATAAAGTATTTTATAAGCCTTGTTGCAAAAGATAAAATTGATAACAAAGTAACAGAATCTAATACCTTAAAACATTATTTATGGTTTTACTAAAATAAACAACATGAGCAAGTAACAAATCTTTCAGGAATGTTTTATAAAAAGTAGGGAGGTAAATTATTATGACTTACCATCCACGATGGAGAAATGAAACAACTGACCAGTTATTTCAAGCCATTCTGCTATTAGAAAATATTGATGAATGCTATAGATTTTTTGAGGATGTAGCAACCATAAATGAGATACAAGAATTAAGTCAACGTTTAGCAGTTGCGCGAATGTTAAAGGAAGGATTTATTTATGAAGATATTGCCCAGAAGACCGGTGCTAGTTCTGCCACTATTAGTAGAGTAAAAAAATGTCTTAATTATGGTGCTGATGGTTATCAACTTGTATTGCAAAAGTTAAAAGTTAAAGAAAAATAAATAAAATAATGGAGGAGTTTTGATGAATAAATACAAAAGAATCATTTTAACTGTAGTTTGTTCAGTAGTCTTAGTAATATCATGTATGGTAACGGGTATAAGTGCAGAAAAGAAAGTTTATATCAATGGAATTGATGCTGATTACCCTCCTCATGCCTATGTTGATGAAAAAGGCAATCCAGCAGGTTTTGATGTAGAAGCTTTAGATTGGATTGCTCAGGAGATGGATTTTGAGGTTGTACATCAACCTACCGCCTGGGATGGTATTGTATCCAGCCTGTTAGCTAAAAAGATCGATTTGATATTCTCAGGCATGAGTATTACTGAAGAGAGAAAAGAGAAAGTTAATTTTTCCCTTCCTTACTGGTCAATAGATCAGGCAATCTGTGTAACAATAGATTCAAATCTGAGTGCCATTGCTGCCTTTATGGGTGATTATCTAATAGGTACTCAGCGCGGATGTACTGCTGCCATATGGATTGAAGATAATCTGATTGCCACCGGATTATTCCCAAAAGAGAGACTGAAATTGTATGAAGGATTTTCTTTAGCGGTACAAGATCTCCTGAATAAGAGGATTGATGCTGCTATGATGGATGATGTAATGGTGGAGGATGCCATTCGAAAAGGTATGGCTATAAAAATAGTGGGTACCATTAAAACTGGTGAGGAATATGGTGTGGCTATAAGAAAAGATGATAATGAATTATTAGATCTCATCAATGAGGGTCTAAAACGGATTATGCGTTCACCAAAATGGGAAGAGTTAAAGGCTAAGTATTTCCAGTCTGAATAGAAATTGAATTAGCAAAAAAAATTACGCTATAAATAATCTATATTAGAATAATTGATTACTTTGGGGATATAAGATATTTCTATCTTATATCCCCAGTTTAATGTTACAATATAGAATATCCTGAAGAGAAAAATATTGCTTAAAATTATTCTTCCCTGGCTTTTATAGCAACCCATATTGAGTTAACCAGCTCAGATAAGATTGTGGTATCCAAATATTTGTTTATATCGAAGCTTTTTTAGTAATCGGAATAATCTATTTGACCATTGTCTACATAGCTACTAAAATCTTAAATATACTAGAGGAAAAATCAGCTTTTCCGGGATGGGAGAATAAAAAATAATGAGTGAAGACAGAACGAAAAAATCAATACATTTAGAGCATTCTAGCTTAAAATATCCTTTGCCTGAATTATTTTTAAAGGAATTATCTGAAGAATTGTGCTCCATGAATGAATACCCCAGTGGTGGTTACTATAGGCTTCTATCAACCAAATTAGCAGAATATGCCGGTACTAATCCGGAAAGTGTTTTACCGACCAATGGTTCAGATGAAGTAATTGAATCGGTTACCAGAGCTTTTGGCAAGAAATTAATCCTCATTCCTATTCCTACCTTTTCCCAATATGAAGTCAGTGCCGAACGAAACGGATTTAATAAAAAATTGGTTCCCTGTTTACACGATCATCATTACCGATTAGAATACTGTGAAGATGATTTAAAAGAAGCCAGCCTGGTCTGGATTTGCAATCCTAACAATCCAACCGGTACATCTATTCCAACAGAGGAGATTATAAGAATATTAGCTATTGCTCCCGGAATAGTAGCAGTCGATGAGTGTAACTATGAATATCTGGGTAAATCGGTAGTAGATTTAATTGAACAATATCCCAATCTTGTTATTTCCCGAAGTTTTTCTAAAAATTTTGGTTTGGCAGGATTAAGGTTAGGCTTTATTATTTCGGCAAAAAATAATATCAGGGGAATTGCCCATTATTGTCAGCACTTTAGAGTCAACAAGATGGCAGAGGTAGCAGGTATTAAGGTATTGAACTATTTAGATTATTTTCAAAAAATATGGCAGGAAATAGCTCAGATAAGAAATTTTTTTATTGCTGGCTTGAGGGAAAGAGGCATCATTGCCCTCCCCTCGCAAACCAATTTTGTCTTAGCTGATTTTATCTCTGAAGAAAAAACCAGAAAAGTATGGCAATATTTAAAAAAGGAGAAGGTCTATACCTTTGCCGCCTGGGAAGAAGAGTTTTCCGGTCTTGATAAACATTACATTCGTTTTACTATAAGCAACCGGGAAGAGATGGCTTATGTGTTAGGGCTACTGGACAGATTTTTAAAAAGTATTTCATAATTAGGATTTTTTAATTATTCAGGAGGACTGTTACTCTTTGGAATATTTTAGATATCAACTGAAAAAAAGTTTATTTATACTATTTTTCTGGCTTAGTATATTGATTTTTTCATTAACTTTAGATGCTCAGCAGCTGGATGAGAGAGTGGAAAAACAGTTAAAGATTTTTCAGCTATCTTATTTTTTAGAAGAAGGAGATGGTTTTCCCAGGGAGAATGCTTATTTTAACAATGCTCTTGCTTACCTGGAAAATGAACATCTTAGCCTGGCTATAGGAGAATTAGAAAAGATTGAATATAACAGCCTATATATTCCTCTCTATTTAAAAAGCCAATTTTTAAGAGCCCAATGTTATGAAAAAGTCCAACGCTGGGAGTCAGCGATAGGAGTCTATCAGGATCTTCTAATTCAAGTACCGGTTATGCAGGAATATATCCTTTATTTATTAGGCAGGGCTTATCAGAAGATCAATGATACCAGTAATGCTAGAAAAGCCTATTTACAGGTAATTAAAGAATATCCTTCAAGCGGATTAACTGCGCTGATTCACTATCAGTCAGCATTGCTCTATTTGGAGGATCATCAATGGGAACAATTTTGGGAGGAATGTAGTTTAGCGCTGGAGGCTGCACCGGAAGAAAAGTTTAAAGCAAAAATATTAACTAAAATGAGCGATATTTTATGGGAAGATGGGAAATTTATTGATTCTTTGAAATATCTGAAAGAAATCATAGAAAATCGCTATGAACGAGAAAAAATCTCATTCCAGGAAAATTTGTATCTAAATAGATTTCAGACAGTCCAACAAAGTGAGCAACTGGAGATACCACCGAATCTATCGTTGTTTTTTGCCGATCTTCTCCTTAGTTATCGCCGGTATCAAATAGCGGAGATGGTATATGGGGAAATAATTGAGAAATATGCTGAGCAGATTGATTTAGCACAGATACAGTACAATAAAGCCAGGGCTATTTATTATCAGGGAGATTATGAAAGAGCGATTAATCAGTGTCTTTGTATATTAGATAATTTTGACCAGGAAGAAATAGTTATAAGAACCTTATATCTGTATGCCGGCGCTTTACTATCCACCGGGAATCGCAGTCAGGCCAGTGAAAAATATCACCAGATTATAGAAAGGTTTCCCGAAAATTATTTTGCCCAGGTGTCTTATCTGCGTTTATCAGAAATTGAGTTTTTACAGGATAGAAAAGAAGAAGGAATCAATTTTCTGAAGCAATTGCTCTCAGAATACCCGGAATCATCACCGGCGCAGGAAGCCGCCTGGAAATTAGCACGCTATTATACCAATCAGAACTTTATTAGTGAGGCATTACCCTATTATAAATTTATTTATGAGCGTTTTCCCCTCAGCAGTCAAGCTGATGATGCATTATACTGGATGGGGAAACTGTTATATTCAGAAGACAGCGTGGAAGGGATTAAGGTATTTAAGGAATTGTTGTCTCAATGTCCCGATAGTTACTACTCCTTCCGTGTTTCTGCTGAGGTAGGAGATATTAATGATAAGCTGAAAGATTATATAGCTCATAGCAAGGGAGTCTCCTTGGAACAATTTAAGAAAAGCTATTTTCCCCAGGGGACAGTTGCTCAGTTGTCTGCTTATAGAGCAGAAATACTAATGTTACTTAAACTTTATCAAGAATCTATTCTGGAGTTAAGTTATGCCCTCAAGCAAGAACCGGATAATGTTTACTTGCAGCTTTTACTTACCCAGGGATATGCAAAAGCTGAAGAATATTACCGATCAAATAGCTATGCCCAGTCATTGCTTAACAATTTTTTAATGGACAATAATAAAGAAATACCTTTGTTAATATGGGAATATACCTTTCCTCTTTATTATTACGATTTGGTGGAGCAAATAGCACCCTCCTATCATCTGGATCCTTTTTTAGTTTGGTCAATGATGAGAGAAGAGAGCCATTTTAACCCTTATGCTGAATCAAGGGCTGGGGCTAGAGGGCTGATGCAGATTACCTTTTCTACCGGGGAATGGATTGCCCAAAAGCTTAATCATAAAGAATTCAATTATGATTTACTCTTTACACCAGAGCTTAATATTAGCTTTGGTTGCTGGTATATGCAATATCTACAAGAAAGGTTTAATAAGAATAATTTTCTGATAATTTCAGGTTATAATGCAGGACCTGGGATTACTGATCAATGGATTGAGACTTTCGATATAAGTGATATAGATGTTTTTGTGGAAAATATTCCTTATCAAGAGACCACCGAACATATTAAAAAGGTTATACGCTCTTATCTTATCTATCAAATTATTTATAAAAATTAACTGAAGCATATTTAAAGATAGACAATAAAATTGACAATATAATAAAAAAACAATAAAATAGATTATGATTCTTAAATAAATGCTTCTGCCATTTTTGCTTTTCTAAGGAGCATATGAAAATTAGCTCTAGAAAGATATATTAAAGGTAACACAGTTACTTATCTAGTAAGGTAAGGAGGAGAAAGAAATGGAAGAATATCTGACTGCAAAACAGGTAGCAGAATATTTACAGGTCAAACCTCTAACCATCTATCAATGGGCAAGAGAGGACAAGATACCAGCTATAAAAATAGGAAGAATATGGCGCTTTAAAAAAGAAGCCATTGATGCCTTTTTAGATGAACAACTGCGCAGAAAAGTTAATAAAAAATAGATTAACAAGATAGCCTTTCTATAATATTTTATAGTTACTAACCTTAATAAAAGGAATTGGATAATTTTTTTAATTCCTTGCATTTTTATTTAAAAATATAATATAATGAAAAATAAATAAAATTATTCCTTGTTTCGCCTTATCCAAAACAAATTAAAAAATCCCTTCTTTTAATCTAACTGGTGATACTAAAAATTAAATAAAATTTTTAGGTGTTATAGAAGAATGAATTGCCAAAAAAATGCTTTTATCTATAAAGCCTGGCTAATAAAAATTTTCTTACTAATCATTCTTTTTCTAACAAATATTACTTTTACTGTTTTAGCCCAGGATTATATAGATTACAAAATACAAAAAGGTGATAGCTTATGGTCTATTGCCAGGCAGTTTCAATTATCAATACAAGAAATTGCTAACACCAATAATCTAAATATTGAACAGACCTTACAACCCGGCTTTCTATTAAAAATTCCTCAAGATGAATCTGATAATATTGTTTCTGAAGAACCTTCCTCAATAGTAATCTATACCGTTCAAAAAGGAGAAAGCCTCTGGGATATTGCTCAACGCTATCGTTTATCATTAGAGCATCTCTCCAAAGTGAATGGGTTACAACAACCAGATACATTATTCATTGGTCAGGAGATAAAAGTTCCCGTTCCCATAAATAGTAGTAATGAAATAAATAGAGAAATCAATAATGAGTCTGATAAACAGACACCACTGTCTTTCCAGGAGGAAAAATCTAATTTAAAAGATATAACCAGTAGTGTAAACCAGGGGTTCAGAGAATCGGTTAAGGAAATTAATTATGTAGTAAAACCGGGTGAAAATTTATGGACCATTGCGCAAAATTATCAGGTTTCCCTAAAGGATCTTTCTCAGGTCAATAGTTTAGAAAATGCCGAAAGATTATCTATTGGTCAAATTATTAAAATACCTTTGGGCAATAAACAAACAGAAAATAAGGAACAAACAATTGCTGATGATGGCCAAGAACTTGAGGATAGCTCGATAGAACACATAGTATTAAAAGGAGAAAGCATCTCTACTATTGCCCAGAAATATCATATCCCTATAGAAACAATCTGCCAGCTAAATAAGATTACTCCCAATGATTATATTTATCCCGGACAAAGACTTAAAATAAAAGTTAATGAACAGATTCCCTCCGAAATAGTCTTAGTCCAACAGGGAGAACAGGACAAAAAAAATACTCCAGCTGATAATAAGAAAGTAGAATCAGAAACAGCTTATTATACTGTTAAACCCGGTGATACCTTATGGAGCATTGCTCAACGACATGGTGTAGCGTTAGAAGGTATTGTAGCCGTTAATTATTTAACCAATAAAGATATATTATCAGTAGGCCAAAAATTGAAAATACCCGCTATTGGCGGAGAGAATATAAAAACAGCAATCGTGGAATATACAGTAGCTAAGGGTGATACCTTATGGAATATTGCTCAAAAGTATAACGTAAGGATGTATGATATTATAAATTTAAACCAATTACAAAATGTGAATCGACTTTCCGTTGGTCAGAAGTTAAATATACCTTCTTCTGTCCTGGCTGCTGAACAGAGTTCTAACAGCAGCTCAACTGCAGTGCAGGATACTCAAAGAAAAGATGTTGTGCACTATGTACAAAAAGGAGAAACTCTCTGGCAGATTTCCCAGCAATATCAGGTTAGCTTACAATCCATTACTGGTGCCAATCGTATTTCTGAAAATAGCAGAATATTAGTGGGACAGAAACTGGTTATACCCAATGTCCGCAGTGCTCCAAGATCTTCCCTTTCTTTTATCTGGCCTATAAATGGTTTGATTACCTCACATTATGGCGTGAGAACTCTGGGTGGAAGAAGCGATTATCATACCGGTATTGATATTGATGGTCGAACTGGTGCCTCGATTAGAGCTGCTGAAAGCGGCAAGGTAAGTTATAATGGCTATATTAATGGATATGGCAATGTTATCATTATTGATCATCAAGGCGGATATTCAACTGTCTATGCTCACAATTCAGCTAATTTAGTTCAAAAAGGGCAGAGTGTTAATAGGGGAGATATTATTGCCCGGCTAGGAGCTACTGGTAATGCTACTGGCTCCCATCTTCATTTTGAAATCAGGGTAAATAGCAAACCGGTTAATCCTATCAATTATTTACCATAACAGCTAAGAGGAATTATTTATACTTTTATATAATCTCTTCTTCAGGTACAGACCTAAAAAGAAATCTAAAATTAGGTTTCATTATTAATATTAATGTGAGAATATAAGAATAAAACAAAAAAAAGATGAAAAATGACCAAAAAAGACAGGAGATATGATGATTAATAAAGAAAGTAACATAATTCAGGGGAAGATTATTGCCGATACTATCAGAGAGGAATTAAAGTCAGAATCTGCTCAATTCTTTCAAAAAACAAATATGAAGCCCAGGCTGGCAGTAGTAATTGTGGGTGAAGATCCGGCTTCCTTATTTTATGTTCGAATGATTGAAAAAAGCTGTCAACGGGTCGATTTTGACTTCGAAAAACACGCTCTTCCTGAAAAGACCACAGAACAAGAATTATTGTCTTTACTGCAGCAGTTGAATGACCATAAATCGGTTCATGGCATAATTGTGCAAACTCCTTTACCCAAACAGATCAATGAGGATAAAATACGTGAAACATTACCTCCGGCAAAGGATGTAGATTGTTTTAATCCGGTCAATATGGGTAAATTAGCTATGGGGAACCCTGATTTTTTACCCTGCACTCCCAATGCTGTTTTTGAGATACTAAAAAGGGAAGAGATTGAAGTAGAAGGCAAGCATGTTGTTATTGTAGGTAGAAGTAGTGTGGTGGGAAAACCCTTAGCCCTTATTCTGCTCTTAAAAAAACCCCATGCCAATGCCACAGTGACCATCTGCCATTCCCGAACAAAGAACCTGCCTTCTTTTACCCAGAAGGGAGATATTGTAGTGGCAGCAGCTGGAGCAGCTCGATTGATTAAGGGGAATATGATAAAAGAAGGCACCATAGTGATTGATGTTGGTACTAATGAGGTAGATGGGAAATTGGTGGGAGATGTTGATTTTGAAGAGGTTTCTCTGGTCGCCTCTAAAATTACTCCCGTTCCCGGAGGAGTAGGGCCGGTAACCAATATGATGCTGATGAAAAATACCTTACAGGCTGCAGAAGGACAATTATTTAAATAAGAATGTAAATAAAACAATCTTTTATATAATTATATTAGCAACTATTGGCCGATATTATCTTTTCTGCTTCTTCTTAATTTTTCCAGATTAATCATGAGAGCGTTAATATCAGAAGGGGTTATCCCTGGGATTCTTTTGGCTTGACCCAGTGATACTGGCTTTATTTCATTGAATCTTTGTATACCCTCACGAGAGATTCCATATAGCTGGGAGCAATCAATATCTACAGGTATTTTGTAGTTTTCACTCTTTTTAAATCTCCTTACTTCCTCTTCCTGTCTTTTTATGTAACCAGAGTATTTTACCTGAATCTCTACCTGCTTAATTACCTCTGGATCTAATGGTGGTCTATCCGGATCAAGAACAGCTGTCTTATTATAATTTAAATTAGGGCGAGTGAGTAAATCTGCTAAAGTCACCTGCTTTTGAATGGTAGGAGTATTTAGCAGTTCAAGCTGTTTATTGGTATCTTCATTAGGGTATATCTTTAGGTTAGCAAGCCTCTCTATTTCTCTTTCTATAGCTTCTTTTTTGGCTAAAAATTTTTGATATCTCGTCTCTGGAATTAAACCATAGTTATAACCATAAGGTGTTAATCTTAAATCAGCATTATCCTGACGTAATAATAGACGGTATTCTGCCAGACCAGTTCTTAAACGATATGGTTCAGTAACACCTTTAGTAACCAGGTCATCTATTTCTACCGCAATATAGGCTTGTGAGCGATCCAGAATAAAGGGTTCCTCCTTATTTAACAGTTGTACAGCATTAATGCCGGCGATAAGTCCCTGTTCGGCAGCTTCTTCATAGCCTGAAGTGCCATTTACCTGGCCAGCCAAAAATAGGCCTTTAATTTTTTTGGTTTCCAGGGAATATTTGAGCTGGAAGGGCAGGATTATTTCATATTCAATAGCATAACCATAACGAATTATTTCACAATTTTCTAATCCCTTAACGGTATGTAAAGCCTCCAGCTGGGCAGTAGGAGGTAGACTGGTAAAGAATCCCTGGACATAAATCTCTTCATTGTCAATGCTCTCCGGTTCCAGAAATAGCTGATGAGAATTATGATGGGGGAAACGAATTACTTTATCCTCAATAGAGGGACAATATCTGGCAGCAGAACTTTCTATGGTTCCATTAACCAAGGGAACCTGATGGAGATACTTTTCAATTACCTGTTGAGTCTTTAGATTGGTTCGAGTAATATAAACACTATGTTCATGGTAAGTTTTCTTTTCTGATTCATAGGAAAAAGCCAGTGGCTCACTGGCACTTTTCTGTTCACTTAATTCAGAAAAATTAACACTTCTTCTATGGAGGCGAGGCGGGGTACAGGTGTTAAAACGGTTGGTTTTAAAGTCCAAGGCTTTTAGCTGATAAGCCAGGTCGATTGAGGCTAATTCTCCTGCTCGCCCGGCACTAAAACATATTTTCCCAATATATATTTTGCCGTTTAAGAAAGTTCCGGCAGTCAAAATAACAGCAGGGGCATAAAATTGCACATCAGACTGGACTATTACTCCTTCAACCCTATTCTCTTTAATCAATAATTGACAGACCATTTCCTGAATTAGAGTTAAGTTCGATTCATTTTGAATAGTCTTTATCATCTCTTCTTTATATCTATTCTTATCCACCTGGGCTCGCAAAGCCCACATCGCTGGTCCTTTGCTGGTATTGAGCATACGAATATGAAGAGTAGACTTATCAGTATTTTTAGCTAACTCTCCACCCAGGGCATCAATTTCTCTGGCTACATGGCCTTTCCCCGGACCGCCAATGGAAGGATTACAGGGCAGAAGAGCAATATTATCTACATTTGAGGTAAGCAGCAATGTTTTGGCACCACGGCGTGCTGCGGCCAGAGCTGCTTCGCATCCGGCATGCCCGGCTCCAATTACAATAACATCATATTGAAAATGTGAAATTAACAATGTTTTATACTCTTTTCTTTCTATTTTTTAGCAATATTTTAGCTGAATATTCCTAATCAATTCAAATTGCTACTTTTATCTTTAATGAAAAATATTCTATTTAACCATTATTACTTCTAATAAGAAGCTATTTTATCATGATTAAACAAAAAAAAGATAACATATTCTGAAATATTTTGCATCTATTTTATACCACATTTTATCATATACTCTTTTATTTTGACCCTTTATCTTTTTTGCCACTATAAATACCATAGTTAAAAACGCACTTTAACCAACTAATCTACAAAAAAATTCAATACACATTACTCGTTAACAAAAATATATTAAGGAAGAAAGGTATTACAGGGAAAGGAACATACTATACTTTGATTAAGGGCTCATAAAGGACTCAAAGGTAAGAAAAGAAAGAGTCAGGCTTTACAAATTCACAATAGTACAATCTTCTTTCGTTACCCTATTACCACACAAATAGAAACTTAAACTCATAACTAATCTGTCATTCCCACACATCTCTGTCCTTATGGAGAACCTTCTCTGATTTTGTCATTGTGAATAAAGAGAAGCAATCCCATTCATTTTTACCCACATAAAGTAAATATCAAATACTCAAAAATGAATTGTCTTTACAAGGAGTGCAACATAGAGGCAATCTCATCCAGCTATAATAAGCAAAAAATATACTAAATATTATGTTTTTTACTAAAATCATCTAAAATGGGGAATAATAAAATATAAAATAGAAAAAATTTTTAAATATTAAAAAATATTTTTCAATTCCTGACCATATGTAGTCACAAACATATGTTATAATATATACAATCTGCTACCGGTTAACTGCTTAAAAAATTTTACAACTTATGGATAAGACACACTTATTATTACAGAGGAGGTGTCTGAAATTCATAAGATTGAAAGACTTATGAACCTGGTCTTACTGATTAAGAATCGACCGGGAATTAAAGTCCAGGATATAGCTCATATCTTTGAAATCTGTACACGTACTGTCTATCGTGATTTTAAAACTCTCATTCTGGCTGGTTTTCCAGTGTTCTCAATGCCCGGCAAGAGAGGAGGGTATTTTATTAATAAAGACTGCTTTCTACCTCCTTTACGATTTACTTGCGAAGAAGCTGCATCTATCCTTATTGCTGCCAAGGTATTCTTAAAACAGAAAGGTTTTCCCTTTCAGGAGTATATACAATTAGCTTTAGCTAAGATAGAGGGAATTCTGGAAAACGAGAACAAACAATATATACAAAAGATTGATAAAAAGATCTCTGTCTCTTTAGGCAAATTAAAAGAATACCAGGAGTATAGCGACACCTTCCGCAAATTAAACCAAGCTATCTTAGAAAAAAGACAGATTGAAATTGCCTACTATACTATTACTCGCAATAAATTGACCAAGCGCACTGTAGATCCCTTCCATCTTATGTTCAGAGGGGGATTCTGGTATCTTGTTGCTTTTTGTCACTGGCGTAATGAGATAAAAATATTTCGCATTGACCGTATTCATGATATTACCATAACCAATGTAACCTTTCAGGTTCCTTCTGATTTTTCACTCTCTTCCTATATGGGTAAAAGCTGGCAGGTGGTTCGTGGAGATGGTAAACCAGATAAGATTGAAATAAAAATCTTTCCCCCCGCTTCCCGCTGGGTGAAGGAGGAGATGCGTCATCCTACCCAGGAAATTATCCCTCTGGAAGATGAAGCTATTCTTTTCCAAGCAGAGGTAACCAGTTTTATTGAGATTAAAAAATGGATTCTGGAAATGGGCAGCTGTGCCCAAGTGATAAAGCCTGAGGAATTAAAGAAAGAGATAATAGAAGAGATTAAAGGTATGAGAGAGAGGTATCAGGAATAACTTGTTAATGAGTTAATGGTTAAAAGTTTTCAGTTTTAATAAATTTAAACATTTATTGGACTTAACTTTAATATATCACAGATATTTGAAGTATTTTGTTTTTAACGGAGGTCTTAAATGATAGAGGCAATTAGAAATATTGGCGAATATGCACTTGAAAAAAATAATAAAAAAATTTTAAGATTTTTACATTAACAAGATTGGAGTTGAGAATTAAAAATGCTAAGGGCAATAAGAACATTAACACTAGATTATATTTTTGAAAAATTAGGAGATAAAAATAATCCTCGGATTAATTTAGATAAATGGTATCGAGATTTAAGAGTTACTTGTCCTGATAAGCTTTTACCATTTTTAGTGGAGAGTATAGATAATATTGAAAAAATTTATATCCTTCAAGCAGATATAGATAAATATACTGTTAAACTCTCTGTTGAGGATATGACTAAAGAAAAGGCTCTCAGGTTACCATTTAAACAATATCGAGCTCGGGCTATAGGCCCTGTTATGAAACGGTCTAATAACAAAGATGAAGTTAGTCCAAGTCTGACCACACAAAATGCGACTCTTGAATACTTTAAAAAAGTTGGGAAGAGTAGTGCCCCTTGGGCAGGTTATTTCAGGGAAATTTCTGAAATAATCGATAGACCTAAACTCAAACTTACAGATAACAGTATAATTGAAACTGGTAAAAATAAAAAATGGTTAAATACATACTCTGCTGCTCTCGACCTTATTCCAACCACCAAAGGAACTGTTATGGTAACAATAGCTGATAAAGATGGTAGATGGCCTGGCGATCGGCTTGAATATCGAAATTATTTAATCAATGACCTTCCAAAAATTAAATATTGTACTAGTAAAGTATCTTTTATAGAAGGCAAAACATGTCCACTATGCGGTACATCAGGAGTGAATATTTTTCCAAATGCGCTAAGAGGAGCAGGAATTAATCTGACTAATTTTGATAGAGTGGGAGTATTTAATAATATTAACGAGATGGAGGCTTGGAAAAGATATGGTCTTTGCAGTGCTTGTGCTGATTTGTTATATATCTATAAATTCCATGTGCTAAAAAAAGATTTAAAAAAACGAAATCCTTTTATAACTCATATTGCTGGTGATACTGCTATTGTAATTCCATTTACGACTCTAGACTATAGTGTTCGAAGAAGTATATGGAGAAAAGTGAGTGATTTTGTAAAAAATGCTTCTTCCGATGTAGAAGAAGATGAAGCAAGTCTTTTAGATATTTTGAAAGATGAAAAAGGTATATTGAATCTTACATTTCTCTGGGCTACGGTGGGGCAAGAAATAAGTGA
Organism: uncultured Atribacterota bacterium; assembly: GCA_964433555.1. Taxonomy (GTDB): domain Bacteria; phylum Atribacterota; class Phoenicimicrobiia; order Phoenicimicrobiales; family Stramentimicrobiaceae; genus Stramentimicrobium. Next base: position 72,620 of record CAYSRG010000008.1, read on the forward strand.
TGTGACGGGTATGATAACTAATGTACCGCGAAGTCGGTTAACAGAGATTTCAAAATTTAACTATGAATCTAGAGAATGGAGAAATCTGCTTTTTCCGGAAACATTTTTAAGAATTAAAGAAAGTAATTTTATTCCCGATTTATCTCTTAGAGCATTAAGGACTCTCTTTTATCGTCCAGGTGGAAAGAAGTCAAAAAATGCAAATGAAAGTATGAAATTACAACAGTTGAAAAAAAGTATTGCCACTTCTATATATCATAAGACAAAAATTCCGCTTAGCCGATTTTGGGACGAGATTATGATTACTGCTCGAGGGTATTGGCTTGAAGCGATTGAAAAAGGAAGTGTATATAACCTTCTTTATGAAGGTAAGAAAAAAACAGGTGAATCTTATATAACAGCTGCGGGATGGATAAGACATTTGTCTTGGTGGATATATTATTTCAAAAGATTGGAGGTGATGAAAATGGAAGATAATTTTTATGAGCCAAAGATAGATCAACTAAAGCCTTTTTTTGGTCCGGAAAGTGGGATTAATTCATCTGAAAAGGCCTATATTTTTTTGCTTGGAGTACTTTATGGAAAAGTGCTTCAAGTTCAATACGCGAGGGGTATCAACGTTGGTGCTAATGCCCTTTCCTGGCTAAAGCGGCTGACATTAAAAGGATCAGATATTCCTGGACTATATATCAAGATACGACAAAAACTTCTTGCTTATGAAATTGAAAAGAGCTCACAGGTTAGAGATCTTATTACTGAAATTGGAAGACTCGGTTGCCTATTAGGCGATAAAATTGAATTAGATGAGACATCAACAAACTATTATTTATTATTAGGGCAGTCTCTGACCATGACGATTCTTCCTAAAAAGGATGATAGTAAAGATTAATCAGGAGGTAAATAAAATGGTAAAGAATACTTTATCAAGTAGGCATGAATTTCTATTTCTATTTGACATTAAAATGGGAAATCCAAACGGTGACCCAGACGAAAACAGACCTAGAGTTCTTCCAGATGGAACATATTATGTAACAGATGTTCGACTGAAACGTTTTGCTAGAGACTTTATGAAGTGTCAGGGCAAAACTATTCTGGTCGATAACATAGAAGGTCGGACAACAAATTTAACCGGTAGGGTTGTAAAGTTTTTACAAGAAAATAACAAACTGGAAGCAAATGAGGAAGAATTAGTTAAGATTCTTTTGGATTCTTTTATTGATGCCAGGCTCTTTGGTAGTTCATTTGCTTTCAAAGCTGAAGAAGGAGAAAGCAGAGAAAAAAAAGATTGGAAACCAGTGCCAAAGACTATGACTGGTGCTGTGCAGATAAATATGGGTGAAGTCCTACACAAGGCAGAGGAAGTAGATATACATGGAACAACTATCTTCTCGAGTGCTCAAAAAAAACGTACAGGGGAAGAAGTCACAGCGGGAACATTCACTACATATTTTGGTCTCCGCTATGCCCTAATTGCTTTCTCTGGTGTGGCAAATGAACATTCGGCAAAGATTTCAAGAATGTCGGATGAGGACTACGAATATTTATTAAAGGCGATATGGCATGGGGTGAGAGTATCTGGAAATACCCGGACAAAGGTTGGACAAATTCCACATCTCTTAATTGACGTCGAGTATAATAAGGGGGAAGAGTTTCAATTCGGGCGACTACATGACTATGTGAAGATGGTTGCTGCCAATGGGAAAAAAGAGAAAGAATGGGCATCTCAAGAAGACTACAAGTTGGATCTCACATTACTCATTAAACGGCTGAATGAGCAAAAAGATAGAATATCCAAAGTTCGTTATGCCAGCTCATCTGATATTCAATTTACAGAATGTTTACCATCAAAATGGGAAACTTTTGATATCGAATGTTTACCCAAGGAAGATAGCAATTCCACAACTGTTTTGGAGAGAAATAACAGATGGAATTGATAATTTTTAAATTAAAGGGATATTTTGCTCATTTTCTAAGAGCAGAATCCTCAGCAAGTGCTCTGAGTTATCCCATACCACCGAGAACTGTAATATTAGGTATTTTAGGTGCTGTTCTTGGCTTGTCAAAGGATGAACCACAAATTGTCCTTGAACCAGCTAATATTGCGATTCATGGAAAGGTGCCAAAAACACACTGGCATAGAACAAAGTTGAGGAAAGATCCGTCTGCTGCACTACCTCTTGTTATTAAAAGAACTCAAAAGGTGACCAAGAAGACAATACCGGAAAAGGCTACGCTTATACTTCAGGAGTGGTTATATAAACCGGAATACACTGTCTGGATTTCCCTTCCTGAACCTTATAACAGAGAACTAAAGGAAAGGTTGAAACAGAGGAGATGGTATTTTACTCCCTCTCTTGGACTTTCTGAAATGATGGCAGATATTGAATATTTTGGTTTAAATAGTTGTTTCCAGTTGCCAAGAGGTGTTTACGATGTTCAGTCTGTCTTTCCACAAAATGCAGGTACTCTGGATATGGAACGGATATTCGAAAGAAGATTGATAATTCATTCACTCCAAATGCCACGCTTTGTTACGCCTAACAGAGTTTTTTCCCATTGCTCTTACTTTATAGAACGTGATGCAAGGGCAGTTCCAGTTAATACACAGTTGGCTTACAAAGTTGAAGATAAGGTGTTGATGTTTTTATGAAAAAAATAAGATCTCATCCCAACTTATATCTTCATGATCATATTACTCAGATTAAATTGGCAATAGATAGCGTTTGTCAATGGCATTCAGAAGATACAATATCACCAGCAATTAAATACCTTGCTCAGAAAATAATTTCACTACATGATATTGGTAAAGGGACAAAAATGTTTCAGAAATATATAAAAAATACAGCTGCATATGTTGGCGATCCAATGGATAAGGCACATACTCCAATGTCTCTACTTCTTACCATTTTACTTGCCAAAGAAGAAAAATGGAATCCGTTAGATACGATATTAATCTCTGCTGTTGTTTTTGGACACCATGGCAGTTTGCCTGTAGTAGAAAAACTACGTGAAATAGGGAGTGGAATGCTTTCCAGAATCTTGAAACGGCAGATAATGACTTTACAGGGTGAAGCATTAAGTCAGTATTGTGGTATTAATATTTTCAAATTGGACTTTACGAAACGCCCTTGGGCAAAAGCACAACAATATCTCGACAACGTTGTTCTGCCTGTATTTCAGAACCTATCAATTGAAGAGGCTACAGCATTTAGACTTAAAACACAATTACTTTTTTCTCTCCTCCTTGAAGCTGATAAAGCGTTTCTCGCCGTGAAAGAACCACAAAGATATTTATATAGAGAAGCAAGGCACTGGATGCCACAATGGATAGAAAAAAGAATAGGGACCCCAGAGTCTACACCAGTTAATGAGATTCGAAAATTTATAAGAATAAATCTGAGGAAAAGAATTAATGAAATTAAAAGACCTGGTATTTTTAGCCTCACAGCACCGACGGGTAGCGGTAAAACACTGCTTTCCGCTATGTGGCTCTTGAAATTGAGGGAAAAATTCGGCAGAAACTCAAGAAGCTATCCTAAGGCAATTATTGTATTACCATTTCTCTCAGTAGTTGGGCAGACAACCAAGGAATATGAATCTCTCCTTACGATTGGTGGTAATAAAGCGGATGGGACCTGGTTTTTAACAAGCCATTCTTTGTCTGAGAGGAAATATGGACAAAGATTGGAAGAAGAAACTGAACACTTTTTCATTGATACTTGGCGAACAGAATTGGTCATTACTACCTACGATCAATTTCTGATGAGTCTTATAGATCCAAGAGTAAGACATCAAATGCGATTTCATAATTTGTGTGATGCCCTAATTGTTATGGATGAAGTTCAGTCTATTCCTTGCAAGCTTTGGAAACCATTAGAAGAGATTTTGAAATGTTTAACAAAGACAGGCAATAGTACGTTTCTGTTAATGTCTGCTACACTTCCTGCGATTATTCCCGATGCAAAACCACTCATAGAAAATTATCCAGATTATTTTGAAAAATTTAATCGATATGAGTTGAACTTCAACTTAGAAAAAAAACTTAGTATATATAATTTTTGTGAGGAGATTCTTAGATGCAGAGAGAGGTGGCTACAAGAAAAAAAGCGGGTTCTGATCACGCTAAATACTCGTAGGAGTGCCCAATTTGTTCGAGATAGACTTGCACAAAATTGGCTAGTTAAATTTTCTAAAACTCCATTACTTTTTCTTAGTGCCGATGTAACTCCTCTTGACAGATTAGCAGCAATTAATATTATCAAAAAAGGGAAACCTTGTATTGTTGTATCAACACAATGTATAGAAGCAGGTGTTGATATTGATATGGAAATCGTAATTCGAGATTTTGCACCACTTGACAGCATAATTCAGATTGCAGGTCGCTGCAATCGTAACGGAAAGATGACTAAAATGGGAATTGTTAAAGTTATGGATTTGATTAATGAGAAAGGGAATCGATATTCAGATATGGTATATGATGATGTTCATTTAGATGTTACACGTCAGCTAATAGAGGGAAAATTTGAAGTAGAAGAAAAAGATATATTGTCACTGACTAATCAATACTTTAAAATCCTGTCTATAAAAAAGGATACTGGTATGAAACACCTTGAAAGATTTGCAAGATGGCAAGAAGATGAACCAATCCAAGAGCTGTTTCGTGGGAAGGAACGAGAAAAATATACCTTTCTTATTCTGGAACAAGATCCTGAATTAAAAGATGCGATGTTAAAAGCAAGTAAAATAAAAAACCGCTGGAAGCGACGAGAAGCATGGCGAGTACTTTCGGGGAGAATAGCAAAGATTTCCATTAATCTATATGCGAAATCTGGATTTGATCCACAAGATATCGCAACAGAATATTTAGGACAGTGGATTTTGCGAGACGGATTTTATTCTAAAGAAAGAGGATTAGCTTTGGATGATGTTTCTGATAACGGAATGTTAATATTATGAAAAATAAAATAAACCAATGTATTTTTTGGCTCAAGTTCAGTCAGCCTCTAAACCAAAAGATTGGGGCAAAAGACTTGCGAGGAGCAATTGCTGATCGCAATAGAGACAAAAGTCTATTTCACCAACATACCGCAAATGGAGATCCGATATATAAATACCCATTGGTACAATATAAGATTATTAAAGGAGAAGCTTTTCTGGTTGGGCTTAATGAGGGTGCTAAAGCCATTACAAGTCTTGAAATTCTGAGAGAAGAATTTGAATTATGTGGTGAAAAATATATTCTATTACAAAATGAGTTAAAATTTTATTCAACTGTATTCGAAATGAATAAGAAATTTTTACCCTTTTATTTCTTTTCTCCATGGCTTGCGTTGAATGAGAAGAATTATAAGAGGTATAAGGATTCCAACTTAAGAGACCAAATTCAACTATTGAAGAAAATTTTGATTGGGAATATTCTATCTATGGCTAAGGGATTAGACCTTGTGGTTACTGAAGAGATAAAAATACAAAATCTAAGATTGAAAGTACAGGATGTAAAAGTAAAAGATATAAAAATGATCGGTTTTACAGGATATTTTGAAGTGAATTTTAATCTACCCGATTATATTGGATTGGGGAAAATGGTCTCCCGTGGTTTCGGTACAATCAAGCAATTAAAAGAATAAACAGGTATTGTTTATGCAAGTAGTAATAAATACCAGGGGTTCATATTTAAGGAAAAAAGAGAATTGTTTCTTGGTAAAAAATGATGATAAGGTTTTCGAAGTTTCAGTGAAGAAAGTTGATAGCATTTTGATTACCACCAGTGCTTATTTCTCCACTGATGCAGTAAAGTTTGCTATCGATAACAATATTGATATTGTTTTTTTGGATACCTTTGGTAATCCTTATGGCAGAGTATGGCATTCCAAATTAGGAAGTACCACCCTCATAAGACGATATCAGCTGGAATATTCTACAGGTTCTCAAGGTCTAAAATTAGCAAAAGAATGGATAATCAAAAAGATTGATAATCAGATTAATCTTTTAACTGAACTCAAGAATGCCAGAAAAAATAAAGCTATCCAATTACAATTTATAATAGATAGTATCTTTCAGAAGAAAGTAATATTGCAAAATCTGCAAGGTACGATTGAAGAAAAAAGAAATCAGATAATGGTAACAGAAGCGGCAATAAGCAAGGATTACTTTTCAGCCATCAGTTATATTATGCCAGAGCCGTATAAATTTAATGGAAGAAGTAGAAATCCAGCAAAAGATGAATTCAATTGCCTTTTAAATTATGGCTATGGAGTGTTGTATTCTTTAATAGAGAAATCCTGTATTTTAGCTGGACTGGATCCTTATATTGGATTTTTGCATACTGATAATTATAATAAAAAATCCTTCGTTTTTGATTTGATAGAACCTTTCCGGCCTTTGGTTGACAGAGCAGTGATTCATCTTTTTAGCAAAAGGCAGGTAAAAAAAGAATGTTTTGATAAGATTAGAGGAGGTTTAACTTTAAATCAAGCTGGTAAGGCATTATTGATTACTGCCTATAATGAGATGATGGACAAGACAGTAAGGTATCGGGGTAGGAATGTTAAAAATAGAAATATCATTCAGTTTGAATGCCATCACATCGCCAACAGTTTTATTAAAGAGAATAAAGAATAATGTTGGTCTGGATTATCTATGATATTGAAAAAAATAAAACCAGAAGCAAGGTTGCTGCACAATGCAAGGGATATGGATTAATAAGGGTGCAGAAGAGTGTTTTCCTGGGCACTTTGAATAATAACGAGATTGATGAAATATCTTTAAAATGCCAGGAGCTTATGGATCAGAAAAAAGATTCTATTTATATTTTTCCTATGTGTGATGAAGATTTTAAAAAGGTAAAACTACTGGGACAGGCTTTTGATAAAAAAATGGTAAAAGATGAGGTGTTAGCTAAATTTTTTTAGTTTCTAATCTAATTTAATAAATAATTATTGATTGGTGATAATGGAAGATAAAAGGGAAGAAAAGATATCTTTAGAAATTAAAGAGCAAATTTTTCTTACTCCATCTGAGATAATTGAATATTTGTTTTGTCCACGTTTCATTTATTTTATGCATTGTTTGAATATACCCCAACATGAGGAGAAAAGATTTAAAGTTTTGATGGGGAGGGAAATACATGAGAAAAAGGCTAAGATAAATAGAGATTATCTCAGAAGAAAAATTGGGTGTGTGAAAAGAGAAAACCTGGTATATCTAGTTTCAGAAAGATATCACCTTAAAGGTGAAGTAGATGAAGTGTTATTTCTGGTAGATAACACTATGGCACCTTTAGATTATAAATTTACTGAGTATCAGGAACGATTGTATAGAACTCATAGAATACAATCGATGCTTTATGGACTCTTAATTATGGATAATTATGCCTGTCAAGTGAAAAGAGGTTTCCTTTGTTATGTTAGAAGTAAAAATTTACTTAAAGAATTTACCTTTAAAGATAGAGATTTTGAGAAAATAAGTGATATAATAAAAGAGATGATATTTATTATTCAAAATGGATATTTCCC
>CAYSRG010000009.1:0-76349 GCA_964433555.1 uncultured Atribacterota bacterium
ACTACTGCAATTGCTTCTATTTCAACCAACCAATCTGGATTTCCAAGCTCGGTCACAAAACTAACTGTAATAACTGGTAAGTCTTCTGTCATTCCCCACCTTTTTTGAAAAGCCTGGAAACCTTCAACGGGATTCTGTCCAGCAAGAATATGGATATTAAATTTTATGATATTTTCAATTTTTGCATTAGTATGGTCTAATATTTTTTCAATGTTTATCAGAACCTGTTCAGTCTGATCTTTTAGGCTATTCTTGCCAATAAGGTTCCCATTTTGGTCTATTGCATTTTGCCCGCCTATGTAAACCGTTTTATAATTACCGCTTACTGAAACTGCATGTGAATAACCTCTTGGTTTTACCATATTGTCTGGATTAATATATTCTTTCTTCATAGGATTTTCTCCTTTATTTTTATTATATTGTTATTTCCTATTAATTCCAAGGAATATTTTAAGTATGTACCTTATTCAAGCAGATAATTAACGTATATAGGTAGCTCAGGTCAAGCCACCATAGACAAGGCTATTGTCTTGGACAAAAACCCTTAAAGCCACAAATAAATATTCGGCCATATATTTTTTATTCTGGCATAAAGAATGTTTTTTGACTCTCCTGATTGATCAGATTATTCTATAGTTGAATGTTATTTTTCAATTATAGACCCCAATTTTTTTATTTCCCTATATCATTTATGGATTGCCATTGAGTTTTTTATTTACTCGAAATCTTCAATGCCTTGGCAATTTACTCCGCTCCATATAAAAATTGACAACGCCAATTTCTTTCATACGTTGGTTGTTGGTAATCCATTGCTCTCTCAAATTCCCTTCAAACTCCCTGTCACAGGGAAATTCATCACATTGGAAACAAAAGTCCACCCCTTTCTCCTTGTGGCAGATTTTGGCGGGACAATCAACCGGGCATTTTACATTTTCACTTCTGCATCCTCCGCATGATACATGGGCAAATAGTTCTAGCAATTCTTTGAATTCCCCATAGCCCTTAAAGGCAGGGATTATCGTCGATTTTAATGTTGCCAACCGTTCATAGCCTTCTAACAGATCTAATAGTTTTGCACTGAGTTCTTTTATTTCTCCATCTTGATAATCTGCACACCGGCTGCAATCCAGCCCACACGGAGCAAGTTTTCGAACAACTTCATCATAGGTCATATCATGTAATCTCCTCTTTTGCTTTTTGATTTGTTAACATCGGCCAGATCGCCCGCGGAACGATGCGCGAAACAATGCTGCTGTATTCTCGAAAATATATTCTCAGGAAAGCGGGTTCCATCAATCCCCCCTGATCTTCCGTTAAATGTATTTCCTCATTGTCTCTCGAATCGTCTTATAGCCCAGGGCAATCCAGGTAGATCTACCTTCCGGATTATCGGTGTCCACCAGTAAATCGATTTTGTTAACACCTCTCTCCCGAAGAATTTCAATCAGCCTAGCTTCCATCACTCGCATCACTCCTCTTCTGCGATAAGCTTCCTCCACAAATCCCTTGAACATATAAGCGGATTTTCCGCTTTTCAGTTCCGCCCCGGTAAAGGCAATCACTTTTCCATCAGCAACCGCAACAATATGAATATACCTGGAATTATTAAAACGCCGCGTTACATGTTTCAGGTGATTTTCCACTTCCCATTCATAGGCGCCCATATGCACGGTCAATAGACGGGTCAACTCTGCAATGCGATAAAGATCATCTCTTGTTGCCAAACGTACATCCATAAAACCTTCCAAACTATCTACATTTATTTGATTTTATAAAATCGGAGCCGACTCCCGTTAAGCATAGCATTTCTTGCGGATCGGAGATCATATGCTTTAAACTTTCAAGGTCATTGAGCAATATCCTCTTCGTTCACGCCAATAAAAAAATTAAATTATGGGGGATCTGGTCGATCAGATTATTCTATAGTTGAAGGTTATTTTTCAATTATAGACCTAATTTGTCTTCCCCTCCCTATATCTAAGCAATACAGTTTGATAATGTGCCAAAGGGTCATCCCTAGTTTGTCCATTTTTTATCTTATTAATTATTTTACTTATAATTTCAGTATGATACAGAGAACCGTCCCCTGTATTTTTTGCATTAAGAGAACCATGAATGATAGCGGCAGCAATGACCGATTTTGCCTTTAAGCGCACATAACTAAATATAGGAGAGAGCAGAAGGGTAAATACAATCATCATTAAGACGCCAGCTTGGGGATGTTCCGGGTAGTTATGTCCCTGAAGAATAATGGGAGCATGCCATACACCCCAAATGAAACCGATAACTATGGATGATTTCCAGAAACCTAAATAACCTAATTCTTTCTGCAGTAATCCTCTCCATCCCAATTCTTCACCGAAACCGGCTACGGCATTGATGGTAATTCCGGCAAGAAGTCCCTGCAGCAGTCCAATCCAGAATGGATGAAGAGGATAGGCAGCAGCCTGAGTTTTCATTTGTTCCAGTTGTTCCTGGCTGAGAACAGACTCAAATCTTTCAAAGATACCTGCCATTTCTGGAGAGTATTCTACTCCCGGGAAGAGAAGACTCACACCCAGGGTGGCAAAGGCAATGGTAACCGGGAGAAACCATGCCACCATGAACCAGCGATTAAATTTAAACGATATCCCCAACGGCTCTTTTAGCGATTCTTTGTACATTACTTTTTGTACGATAATGGCAACAATCATTGGGACAAACATATAGGAAGTTGCTATTATAAGTGAACCTGGCATAATCCATTTCCCACCCAGAGCTAAGTAAACAAAAACTAGCAGATAACTCAATAAAAAGGTAAGTCCAATAAAAATAACTGCTTTTTTGCTTTTTTTATTCATGAACCTTTCTTCCCTTCTGCCATTTTTTCCTGAGGTATCATTTACCTTATTTTATATCTAATATCTAATACGTTTACGTTACAATTATAGATGAGATTTTATAGAGGATCAAACCAAGATACTTTTGTCTTTCTAATGAAGGTTGGAAAAATCAAAGATATGACAAGATTAATTACAATATTGACATTATAAAAAGGGTGTTCAACCGCATGTCAAACAGAGAACCGTCCCCTGTATTTTATCGGTAGTCATCAATAGATACTGGAGCAGATTTATTATTAATAATTACTGACTTTAAATAATTATCAGATTCTGAGTCCATTAATATAACTCCTCTATAAAATAGAGACCTATTCTATTTTTTAAATAGTTTAGTTTTCTCTTTTATGACGTCTTCCTTTAGTAGGTGTCTCCCTATTTTCCTTTAAACTTTAAGCATATATAATTATTTCCTAATTTCATAAAGCCCCCATACTATTTTTTCCCAGCAAGCAGACTCGTAAGATGATCTTGCCATCTGAATTATTTGTAGCTTTTGATTATCAGAAATTGTGTCCGAAACAATATTATTGGTGTTTGCTGGATCATATATTTTTGCATAATAAAATTCTTCAATAATATATTTTAGTACAGTTAAGAAATTTCTATCAATTAAAAAAATAGGCTTTTTCTTTATCGCTTCTAAAACTGTCAATTCTAATAAAAAAGACGGGAAGTCTAATTTGTGCAAATGGCACCAAATTTTCAAAAGTATTATAATATTCTTATGTGGAGAATTCTTTATTATATTGATATGCTTATGTATATTTGTCTTGGTCCATGTATCAAACTTACTAACATATATTGAATGTGGGTATGACACATTTGGTTGCCTCTGAGCTGGAACTAAATCTACCTTTATACCATTAAAAACAATTCTTATTGAAACGTTTTGTTTTCTTGGACAATAAGAATGGTACAAATGCTCATATAGCGATTCGTAAATCTCTTTCAAAGTAAATGGTGTTTGGTTTTTTAACGAAATCAAAAGATCTAAATCAATAGCGCTACCTTTTATTACTGTTTCTTTTGCAAAAGAACCAGATGGAATTATTTCTATTATATATTGATTATTCCATTTCCTTATTTCGCTCCATAAAGCCTTAACCTTATATAAAATTCTTGTTCGTTCTTCTTTTGGAATTGAATATTTTTTAATAATAGAAAGAAGATAGGTATTAGCATTCATGTCTATATACCTCTCTTATTTTTTTTAAAATTAAATACTTAATATGCTAATTCGTATTTTATAGTTTTCTAAACTAATTTTCCTTGATTAAACATACCAATTCAACATAATAAAAATAAAATAATTACTCATTTTCCTATTTTACCAATAATTGTAAAAATTACCTGACAATACATTTTGATTATTTACTTCTTTCCTCAAGCCATTTTAAATTTATTTTTTCTATTAATTTTTTCGCATCTGAGTAAGTCATTGGATTTGAAGGCCGTTTATTACTATTATAATGTCGAGCTTCGATACCAATGGCTTTATAGCAATTTGCAGTATGCTTAAATAACTTTATTTCGCTTTCCGGAACCCATTTCCTGTTTATTAATTCAGTTTCTCCTCCTAAATTTACTTGAACTAATTCTAGTCTTTTGTATAGAAGATACCATTTATAACTGTCAGAACAAATAAATTCAAACAAGGTAGCAATTATATCATCTTTTAAGCTAGCAATAACCCATTCCTTTAATAATTTTTTTCTTTCATCTATCGTAGATTTTGTCATTTTTGGAATGATATTAGCTGTGCAGGGAATAGAATAACTAAAACTTTTTGAACCATTATCATTTATTTTTATAGCCAGATTTATTCTTTCTATTGGTTTCTTTCTATATAAAATAAGTTCTGTAGCACCATTAATCAATGTTATTAGATGTTCTGCTTTATTCCTAGCCTCATATTCATTATTTAAATTATTAAAGTAAGTTGATTTTAAATAATATATGTTATCTTTTTCCTTGAAAATTAGTAATTCACTCGATGAAAAATATTTAGATAGTTCCTCCAGAAAGCTAATATTTCCCTCTAACTTAAACATCCATTCCATTATTATTTTCCTTAAATTATTTATTTAATGCAAAAAGTTCAACCGTCATATTTTAAATATTTACTAGCATGGTCTGATTTATTTATTGATACAATTTAATATCAAGTAATGATCTTTAAGATTTTATTTAAGAAAAAGTTCATTCTTATCAATCTTTCTTTCGTGCTTAATTAGTAAAAAATTCTTACGAACAAAGCTTGAAATAATTGAATTTTTATGGTTATTTATTTTCATAGCTTGTAGTAATTAGTGACATAATAACATCACTTAAAAGACGCCCACGCAAATTTGTAACTGACACATTCCTTTTCAAATTTACTTTTGTAAATGAATCTTTTGGAATGATACCTTGATCTTGAGGGGCATAAATAACAAGCGCAGTTTTATCAGATTTTTTATTTAAGATTTCATCAATATCTTTTTCCCCCCAATCATGCCAAAATATTAAAAATAAAGTACTTTCTTCAGCTTTTCCAAAATCATCGATTGATGCTATTTTTACTATGTTTTTTTCGCTAAATAATTTTGAATCTAATAAAAGACTTTTTAGGCTAGTTAAATTATCACTCTTCGCAAAAATTGCTATCTTTCTTTTTGCTAATCCTTTACCTAATCTAAATAAAACAGGTAATATTCCCTTAAACCAAAGCACCATTCCTATAATCAAAATAATTATTAAAACAAAAGTACTCACAAATCCATAAAATTCCAAAAAATTTTTAATACTAATTAGCCAATCCATTTTTTAAATCCTCTTTTTATAAATTAAATATTTCAAAACTTTACATGTTGACAAAAGATCCTTACTTTCCGACCTTACACTCTTTGTCTTACTACTCTTTCCTCAAATTATTTGATATTTCTCGCAAGCTTTCCAAGCTGGATTCTAAGTTTTCGATGATATCTTCTACTAAAACATCCGGGTCGGGGAGATTGTCTAAATCTGTTAAGCTGTCATCTTTTAGCCAGAAAATATCTAGGCTTGTTTTATCCCTGGAGATAATTTCATCATAGGTAAATCTTTTAAAGCGTTCTGTTTCTTCCCGCTGAAATCTGTTTCAAAGTATCAATCTTTATTTTTCAATATTATACTAACTAAGAAATTACTTACTATTTAAAAAATTTTCTAATACATTTTCTATAGAATCAAACCAATATTTCTTATAGCCACCTTCAGAAACCCTATTAACATCATCTGTTCGTAAAAATGCATATACTTTACAGATAAAACCATTATATTTAAACTCCCTAATTTTCCCTTTATTATCTTCAAATATCATTTTATAGCCAACAATTTTATGCATATAATCAGAATGTTTAATACCTTTTGGATCTATAAATACAATTGAATAATTATTATCTTTTTTGAACCAAAAAATAAAATCAGGTTTAAATTTACTTATTCTATTTGAGTCAGGATGGTAATAGGGTATGTATATATTATCTAGGCTCTCATCTATCTTACAAAAAGCCCACCAATCGAACTCTTTAAAATAGTTATCATCCTTATTTAAATAAGACTCTAAATCATTGACAAATTTAACTTCACTTGGGGTTTTGATGATATGAACCATATAATCAATCTTGTCTTCATCACTTAGTACTAATGGAACATAATAATGATTGGCAATATATTTTAGTTTGATTTTTTTATGCTCATACTCATAAGTTTCTGTAGCTTTTTCCATTAGCATATTTTCAAACATTTGACGAGTATCTCCATTTAGTTTAGCTAGATTATCCTTATATTTTTTCTGCTTTTCCGGATAATCTTTAACCTCGTTAATTTTCTGCTGTATTTCTTTTAAATCTTTCAGGTGAACTTTAATATTCTTGAAATGGTTTATTTCATCTTCCAGTTGTTTGAAATCTTTTAATTCTTCCGGCACAACATTGAAATAGTCAAATACCCTCTGAACAAAAATATCGATGTTTCGAAATCTTTTTGCCTTTTCTCCTGTTTTGTAATAATTATCCGGTTCTTGAAGGCTATCCTTAAAGGCTATTATCTTCTCTGGCGTAGTATTATAATTCATTAGAAAAATTTTCTCATCATCAATATAATCAACAAACTTCTTTAAAATCTTAATATCAGTTTCAGACACCTCAAATTTAGCTTGTCCTCTCTTTTTTAAAATAGAATAACTTACAGGCTTATAGGTGGGAATTAATAAATTTTTCTTATCTACTGATTTATTAATAAAAAATGAGAGCTGTTCACCTTTTTCTTTTCTTTCCTGTTGAAGCTCATTTATTACTGTTAATAGGGCACTTCTATTCGTTCCAAAAATAAATAATGTCTCTATTGGCTTTACAAGATCTTTTAATTTTTTAAATAAATCAATATCTATGGCCTTATCATTATACAGTTCTTTCAATCTTCTTCTTTTATTAGATACAGGTTCAATTCTAACACCTCTTCCTACAGACTGAAGTATAAATTTTTTGGCATCTGTCCCAGTACCAATATTTATAAAATTGATTACATTAGGCCGATTAGAATCCCATCCTTCGTAAAAAGCACGGGAACCCATTAAAATATTGATGGGTGAATCATCTTTATTAATTCTTGCAAAAAATCCCTCATCTTCAAACTGATGGTTCACATTAAATCTATCCAGTTCCCCTTTTAACCAATTGGGCATATCTCCTGTTTTACTTAAAGCAAAATGTTTGTCAGAAGTTGTTAATTTGAAAGCAACTTGCTTTTTATCAGAAGGTCGAAAAGATATTTCAATTTTACCGGGGCTATCAGAATTAAAAACATATTTGATAATATCTTCAATAGCAATATTGTTAAAACATTGTTCATCAATTACTATTCGTTTATTATCCTCAAAAACAAATTCAGGTTCCTGTTTTAACTCTCCCCATAATTCCTCTATTGTTTGGATAAAAATTTCCTTCCTGATATCTCCTTTTCCAATTCTTTCCAGTTCCCTAAAAAATACTTTTAAGTCAGCTTCCAGTGTATTTATAGAGTTAACTAAAGTTAAAAGTAACGGATTATGATATAGTTTGTCTTTAATCCCAACACTTCGAATCTTTTTAAAATATATCTTAAGATAAGTGAGCATAATTAGAGATTTTAAAACAATTTTCTGTTTTTCTTCATCATTGTAATCCTCATCTCTTCTGAATGCCCTTATTTCCTGTTGCAAAACATTTATGTGTTTACCATAGCCTGCTTGAATGAAAGAAGCTAAATTAAATTCAAAGGCAGAAGTAATTATATCTCTCTGGTCAACAAAAGTAGCGGAAAAATTAAATAAGAAACCATTCCTGGCTAAAATTGAATAAATATGTTGCCGTTTACCATCTTCTTTATCTCCTCTATGCGCCTCATCTAAAAATACAAACCATTTACCATTATTATCATAATTTCGAAAATTAATAATTCTCTCTTTTTGTTCATCATTTAGATTATCAGAGCGATAATAAAAAATGGGAAAGCCAATTAATAATCTTTCCCTTTTAACTTCAGGATACTCTTTTAGTTCTCTTAACTCAATTTTATCAGTACTTGCAAGATTGACTTCATCAACCATTTTTTTAAATTGCTCCAACAGATCATCTCTATGAGTTAAGAATAAAATATCATGTTTAGGAATCTCTCCTCTTGCCATCAATATTTTTAAAATCTGAATTAGTTTAATAAGTATGATTGTCTTACCACTCCCGGTTGCCATCCAAAAGCACATGCGATTTATATAATTCCAATAAGGTATTTTCCCCTCCAGCTGTTCAAAATATTCAGGCAATAATGTACTTAATTTTCTATTTCGTTTATCTAGCTTAATATCCAGATCTTCAGCTAAACCGTTATCTTTATACAATTGATAAAATTGTTTTTTTCTTTCTATGTTAACTTCTAAACTTTCTTCTGGTTGGAAATCATGAAAATCCTCATAATATTTCCATAATACTTTTAAGGAATTTTCGACTGCTTTTTGCTGAAAATCCCAGAGGTTTATTTTATTTGATAATGATTTAAAATCGAATGAATTCCAGGTATAAGGTAAGTGAGTTTGACTGATATCATCTAATATATCCTGTAAAAAAGTTGTTATCACTAGAATTTCTCCGTTTTCCTGTTCATTAAGTTGGGAGATTATGCCCCTTGCACGAATTTCAGATTTATTTCGGGTTCGCTTCTGGTTTTTCGGGTTTTATACATAATCAAAACTATAAAATATTTTCCTGGTAAATATTTGTAAATACTCTAAAAAAACTAAAAGTGTATATCCAAACAATTAATGTTTATTTTATTCCAGCAATTATGCATTGAATTATTTCATAGCCAATCATATAATAATTTTAAAGTTGATTTTACATAATTAATAATTTCATTTTTTGTATATTCCCTATTGTATGGAGTTCTAATATCACCATGATGCAATGGATCAGAAAAATCACATAAATTTCCAAGTTCATCAATTACTTCTTCTTTGTTAGGGTTTTTGAATCTAAGTTTATTATCATCTTTTATACATCTAAGCTTTTTTACTATATCCCCTAAACAACAATCCTCACCAAGTTCATCAAAGAAATGGAAATACCCGAATTTTAATTTATCTTCCAAACAATTTCTAATTAATCTTCTCACTTCATCTTTATTTTCTTTGATATCGCTACTTAAAAATTCTTCTAATTTTGTAAGATTTTTAAAATAAGGATGTTTTTTATCTTCACACAAATCCCATTCTCTTATGGCACCATTACATATCTGAAGGCACTTAGGTTTAATGCCTAAATCATGAAAAGAATCATACAATTCAAAAGCAAAATTATTATAATGTGTAAATATAAGAACTTGTTTTGCTTTATTGGCTAAACCTTTAATAGCCTCTATAGTTCTTCTTTTTCTATTAATGTCTAGACTTGTTATAGGATCATCAAAAATAACTATTTTTTTGTTAGTATCATTATCTACATTAAGTTTTGCTAAAGAAAAAGATAGAGCAAGAGCATTTTTATCTCCACCACTAAGGGTGAATTTTGTTTGTTGCAATGGATTGATTGGAAAACCATCCATTTCAAGAAAGTATTCAAGATAAGGCTCTTCCCCTCTTCCTTTATATCTAGTTTTGGGTTTTATTATTTTGAAGTTTACTCCAAATTTTTTAAGTACTTTATTAGTTTCTTCGATATATTTTTCAATTTTTTGAGACATACTTTCATTCAATTCTTCAGTTTTTTTATCTTTGTTCTTATTCAATGCAACTATTTCTTCTTCATATCGTTTATAATTTTTACAAAGACTATTAACTTCTGATGAATATCTTTTTTTTTGAATCTCAAGTTTTTTTAAATCATTCATTAAATTATCAATATCTGATTTTTCACTGGTTTTCAATTTATTTATTCTTTTATTTAAATGTTTAATTTTTGCATTATAAGCTTGAAAATGTTTTATATTTAACACTTCAATAAAGTCAAGAAAATCATTTATCTCCGAAACATGTACAGATTGTAATATACTCATGGCTTTTTTTTCAATTAATTTTTTTATTGAGTCAAATAAGGTTATGCTTTCTTTCTTAAATTGGTCTACTCCTTGTAATATAGGAATTTCTATACTCGGCAAAAAAGTTTTCCAGAATTCACATAAAGTATTATTATTGAGAAAACATTTTTCTATATCACTTATTATTCGTTCAATATTTATATTTCTAATTTCTTGTAATTGATCATCAATTGATCTCTTTAACTCTCTATATTCTTCACTAAAATATTGATTGTAAGCGTTAACAGTATCCTTTGCTTCTTTTAAATCTTGCTGGCAAAATGGACATATATTATCTTTTTTATTTTCTACATAGTTTAAACCCTGATATAACCACAACTCAGAATCTTTCTTTATAACATCTTTTAGTCTATCTATATGTTCAATTGTTTTTTCCAATGCATCATTTGAAATACTTTCAAGAGATTTTAATAATAAGTTTTTTAATAACTCAAAATTCATCGGTACCCTTAAATTTGGTATTTCTTCTAAATAGTCTTTTTGCCCAATCTCCTTTACCTTTTTAGCAACATTCAATTCCTCATTCTTTTCTTTAATTCTTTGATCTATAACTTCATCTTTAGTCAAATTAATAAAATCTTCTACACTATATAGGCTTTCAATTAAAATTTTAATTTGAGATCTTAATCTACTCCTTTCAGGATGCTTTTTTTGATTTAATTCTTCTTTTATACTTTCAATTTCCTTTGCTAAAGAAAAGCCTTCTTTGCCCAATGCAAACCCACAAAGATTCTTTTGATGTTCAGCATGTATTTCTAGCCCAGTAAAAACGTTCTCGTTAACAAAAAACTCATCATAAATTTCTACGTTTCTTAAATCTTCATTTAATTCTTTCCATCTATTGTTTATAAAGTTAATTATCTTATTTTCTTCTAATAATATTTCAACAAGTTGATCTTCACTTAATCCAAAACTTTTTCGTTCAGTTATAATGCTTGGATTATTTTCAACTAATGATCTTAAAATTGAAACAAGGGTAGTTTTTCCAGCACTATTCTCCCCATAAATTAAAGTAATCTTACCGAATGTAATATCCCCGCTTGCTTTAAAATCCCTAAACTGACCAATATTTTTAACTTTTATAATTTTTCTAATCATTTCACCACCAAATTAAGGGTTTAATGTTTTTATAATCCAGATTATTTAAATTAACTTTTTCACCATCTTCAAATTCAACATATTCAGAAGTTATCTTTTTAATCCATTTTCCAAGAAGATTGGAAAGAGTTTCAGGTATATCAATATCAGGGTAAAGTTTTATGAGATTCACTTTTACTTTATTATTTTCATAATCAATTTCAAGTGCATCGAGAAGTTTGCTGTCTTTCATAAAAACATATTGACTGTATGGAGATTGGTTAGGATCATCAAATAAATCAGTATCTTTATATTTTACTCTTCTTAAGGTGTCTTCGTATTGTTCTAGCTCATAATATTTAAAAAAACCACCTGCATCATTTTCATTATATTTTTCTTTTACAATCTTATCTCTGGAAATACCTGATTTATCATAAGCTAATATCTCTTTCATTCTTGGCAAAACAACATCATAAAAATGATCTCCCATTTCCACTCCAATCCATTTCCTTTTAAGTTTGTGGGCTACCGCTGTAGTTGTTCCTGAGCCTAAGAAGAAATCCATTACTAAGTCACCTTCTATGGAAGTAGAATCTATACAACGCATTATTCCAATTTCTGAATTTTCAGTCGGGAAACTCCACTTACTTGCATAACCATAAACATCTGACCAATTATCAGTTAAATATATTTTGCTCGGCTTTAACATTTGTGGATTATTATTTTTGCTTAATCTTAATTTTCCCTCTTCTTCGAGCTTTGATATAGTCTCTTGTGATGGGAATTTTCGCCCTTCTCTTGGTAAGATTTCTTTCCCAAAAATAATTCTTGCTCTTGTTAGAAAATTTCCATTAATGTCTTTTTTTATATTTTCTTTAGATAACTTTTTTATCATATCCTCTGGTATTATTTCCCATGATTCACCCTCAGTATCAATTGATCGCCACTCTTCCTCTTTTCTATCTTCTGTAATATGCTTGAAAAAAGAAAAATCATTATCTTTACTAAAAAATAAAAACGAATCATGCCAAGTCGGAAATTTGTTACCTTCAGTTTTTATTCTTATTGATTTATTTATAATAATTTCATTTTTAAAATTTGCTCTTCCAAATATTTCTTCCATTATTGGTCTTACAATCCAATTTCCATTGTAATCACAGCGAACAAAAATATTCCCCTTTTTATTAAGCCATTCTTTGGCAAGTTGTAATCGATTTTCAAGCAATGTTGCCCAATTAGCATCTTTGTAATTAGTTCGATATAGAAATTGGTCCGAAGAATCTAAATTAAAAGGGGGATCAATATAAATAGTCTGCACTTTTTCTTTAAGTTTTGGCAGGATTGTATTCAGAGCTTGGTAGTTCTCGCTTTTAATTAGCCAACCGTCTAAAGAATTATCTAAATCCTCAAATAGAGCTAAAATTTCAATCTCTAGGTCTTTGAAATATTTTGTATCTATAGGAAAATATTTATATTTGGGATCTAGATATTTGCCAGTTAGATTATTTTCTATGATTTCATTTTTATTAAAACTATCATCAATTATTCCCAACTCTTTCCATTCGTCAATTTGCTCATTTATATTTGGGTGCTTAATAATTTTTTCTATTAAATTCCCCTCTACACTTCTTTTATAGGGGTTAGTGGTATCTAGAGGGGTGTCTGCGTTAGCAGACGGGGTGTTCAATTTATTCTTTAAAAAATCAACCACTCCTTCTAAGTTTTTCTTCACGTCTAAATCGGATAAATGAATAATTTTAAGCCCAAAATCTTTAAAATATTCATCCCTTCTTGCATCATATTCAATTTTTCCATCATGACTCAGACCATCAATTTCTATAACAACACCTAAATTTTTACAATAAAAATCAACAATATAATTGCCAATGATTTTCTGTCTGTCAAAATCTAAGCCTAATAACTGTTTATTTTTTATCTGTTTCCATAATAAAACTTCCGATAAATTCCCTGCTTTTCTTAATGCTCTTGCTTTTTGTTTTAGATTTGGATTATAGGGTAATTCATTCCATTTTACTATCCCTGGATTAAACACCCCTTGATCCCCTCTCTCAGAGGGGAATTTTCCCCACCCTTTCATAGATGGATAATTTTTTACAATTCTGTCCAATGTTATTACATAGTTAGAATTCCTCACAAATTTGGGTTTATTCCAAATTTTAACCAGTTCATCCTCAAACTGGCTGATAAAATCAATTATTTTAAAGGAAATCTCTTTTAAAATTTGCAATTGTTCTATCCTTTTTTCCGTCCACTCGCTTTCCCCGGAAAAGACATACTGATAAAGCCACATATTAAATTGTTCTTTTAAAAATTCTTTCGCATTTTTATTGATAAAATAATCAACTTCGCTTTGTTTCTCAAAAACCCTGAATGCTTTTTCTAATATATCTTCATTAACATCAATTCTTGCTTTTTTTAATGATTTCATAATCTCATTAAGCTTGGTAATTCGGCCTCTTTCTGAATACAAGACATTAAAAACTGGCACTTTATCTTTCCTTATTTCTTTAAAGTCATATACAATATCTCTTTTTTCATTTGCTTTTTTATACTGCAGGGTAGAAACATCAAAGAAAAATCTATATTCGCCTTTATCCTTTAATTCGTCATTTATATCAGCAGGCAAGTATACTTCTAAATTTTTAAAAATCCTATCTGTTTTGACATAATAGAGCATGTGAGTTTTCCAGAAGAACATTACATCCTTATCATCTGTATAGACTTTTTCATAAACATTCTTGTGGATTGGAGTGTACCTAAAATAAATTGAGCCACTCTCAGAAAAGTAGGATTCAAAAAAGGTGTAGAGTTTATCAAAAAGTTCTTCTCTAAAATGGGGGAGGAATTCAGTAGCTTTATTGATATCGTTTAAAAGTTTTGGGAAAACACCTTTTTCATAATACCTTGATTTGATACGCATTAAATTAATATAACCGGATTCTCCTTCTATATTGGCTCCTACAAAAATATCTTTTAATGCATTGAAAAACTTTTGTTCTTTAGACATAAACCACCCCGAAATTTATTTTTCACTTATTACCATTAATATTAATGCTTTTATATTAACATACAATTCTGACTACATCCTGTCAGGAATTATTTAAAATTTTTTAACATAGCAGTGTTCAGATTATTGGTGGGAAAAATACTACCATATGTTACTACTTTTATTACAACAACTTTTATTATTTTAACAAATTAAGGAACTAAGTTCCAGTTTTACAAAAAACCTACCGGTCTTCCAGTCACCCGGTCTACCATTCCAAAAAGAATCAAAAATATCTACCAATTTACAGAACAATAAATACTGTAGGCATGAGTGAATGAGATTACTTCTTCACTACGCTCCTCGTATTGACAAAGAAGATGATGTTAAGTGCATGAGGTTACTACGCTTGTCTTTTAACATTAGTTAAAGACCATGCTATCAATGAGAGTGGGTTGGATGAATTAGAAAAAAGGCTGTGCACTTTACATATTGATATTTAGGTCAAGTTAGCCACTGGCAAGCAGTCCGTGGTAAGAAATGGGATTGGGGATTATCAAATAGATATGGGTAAAATTTGAAAATATCTTGACAAATCTGTTAAAATGAAATATTATTTTTAATCGGAAACTTAAAGAAGGAGCTGAAAAAAATATGCCGACTTATGAATATCAATGTAAAAAATGCAGTTATATTTTCGAAAAATTTCAATCTATAACTGAACCACCCATACAATGCTGTCCTAAATGCCAGGGAGAAGTATCTCGTTTAATCAGTAAGAATGGAAGCTTCATCCTGAAAGGAAGTGGTTTTTATAGCACAGATAACCGCAGGAGCAGCCTTCCCAAAGAAAGGTTAAGCAGCAGTCCTGATAAAGCCACCAAAAAAGATTCCGATAATTCTAATGGCAATTTTAAACCTGCGGAGGGAAAAATTAAAAAAGAATCTGCCAGTGTAAAATAAATTTCTCAACTCTTTTATTTCTCTAATTTATGATTATTTTAAAGAATAATCTAGAAAATAAACCACACCTCAAGCGGTGTGGTTTTTCCTTTTTAGTAAAATCTTTTTTAGTTTTAGCAGGTAAAATTATAAATTTAATCTATAGTAAAGATGTTGGTATCAATTTTTTTCATTCCTTACAGGGGGCTCTCTTCTTTTTTCTTTTTATCCAGTACCTTCTGAGAAAATTTTTCTAAATCAATTATAAACCGTTCTACCTTTCCCTCTCCTATTTTTTCCATTTCATCAAAGGCTGTTACGGTAAAGATAAGACGATTCTGAAAAACATCTATCAATTCTGCCTGGGCAGTGACAGTCATTCCCTCCGGTGTGGGTGCCAGATGCTTGATGGTAATGGAGGTGGCCACAGTGATGTATCCTGGCGGTAAAGCTTTTTTGACTGCTTCAATTGCTGCATTATCCATCAGAGAAACAAGCATGGGAGTAGCAAAGGAAGGGGGCATGGGCCTGGAAAATTTTTCGGCCATATTATCTGGACTAACCACCATCTGGGCAACACCCTTTAAACCTTTTTCTAAATTGAATTCTACCATTTTGACCTCCTGACTTATTTTTTATTTTCTTGGGCAGAGTCTCCTATCTGTATTTATTATAACAAAATATGACTTTCAGTTAAATTAAGATATGGTGAGGGAAAGAACATTCTTTAGGAATTCTCTTATCAGGTAAGAAGCTATCCCTGATGATGGGCAACCTGAACCACTTTCCGACGAATAAAGGCATGGATGAGATAAGAGTATATCACTATGGTAATGGGTACACTGATTAGCCTGGGAATCATCAAGATTTGCCAGGGAATAGCGAAAATAATATGAAGACTGTAAGATATTAAGAATAGTTCGGTAATGCTGGTTGTTATTCCTACCGGAATAAGAATATTTATTATATTCTCTTCATTTCCTCTCAGCATACGGAATAGAACAACAGGAAGAATCCCACATAAAGCCGATATAACTGTAAAGTGTGGTATATAGGGACCTATCGGTTGAATAATATAACCCAGAAAATCTGAGATGGCACCAATCAAACCACCGTAGAAGGGGCCCAGTATAAAGCTTCCCAGAATAATGGGTAATTTACCAAAACCAATTCTTATTCCTTCCACTCCACCTATGGCAATTCTGATACTGGCTATACGGGAAAGTATTATACTCATAGCGACTAATAAACTAACCAGAGAAATATTTCGGGTTGAGATGTTCATAACTTTTCAGTCCTTTTCTTTTTTTCTTTTTGACTCTTGTCTATAACTTTATTATAAGAGAATATAATAATTATACAATATGGTAGAAAATTTATATCATAAAAGATTTCTCGCCACGAATCACAAATCACCAATCACTCATTACTTATACCACTTCCGGCAACCTGTTTAAATAAATGTAGAAAATTTTTCCCCATAATTTTGTTTATATCATTTGGGCAATACCCATTTTGAGCTAATTTCTCTCTAATCCTAAAGACTTTATCTGCTCCATCCAATCCCTCAGGTAAAGTCCGACATCCATCAAAATCAGAACCCAAGCCGACAAAATCAACACCAACCAGATTCACCAGATAGTCAATATGAGTAATAATATCATCTATGGTTGCCTTTCGTTTTTCCTTAATTAAAAAATCAGGCACATAGGTTACACAGATCAGTCCACCCTTTTCGGCTATGGCCTTAATCTGTTTATCCTTTAGGTTACGCCGGTGGGGACGGAGATGATAACAATTGGAGTGGGAAGCTATGACCGGATGACAGGTAGCTCTCAGTACACCCCAAAAACCGGATTCAGAAAGGTGAGAAACATCAATTAGCATTCTCAGACGATTCATCTCTTTTACTACTTTTTTACCAAAGGAAGTTAGCCCTCTTTTTGAATCCGGGTAATCACTGCCGTCGGCAATAGCATTACATTGATTCCAGGTTAGAGTTATTATTCTGACTCCCAAGCGATAAAAATTCCTGAGGTTATACAATTTGCCTTCTAATGCCTCTCCGCCTTCAATAGCCAGTATAGCGGCAATCTTATTAGCCGATACAATGGCTTTGATATCTTGAGGAGAGATAGCCAGTTCAATACTATCATTGTTGGCTTTTAATTCCAGCAAGAGACAATCAATTAGCTGCAGAGCTCTGGTCAAAGAACGCTCAGGCTTAAATTGTTTCTCGATATAGATGGCAAAAACCTGAACGTCAACCTTGCCTCTTTGTAAACGCGGGATATCAATGTGACCCTGAGAGGATAGTTCTCCCATTTTTTTCTTCTTTTTTAATAGGTCAATTACTGTATCACAGTGAGCATCACATACTATATCATCTCTCATTGTTTAATTACACTTTCCTTAATTTTTTAATGCTCTACAATCATGGGCTATAGATTTTAATTATAATAATTTATGCTATTCAAGCTCATAGTTGGGAGCTTCTTTAGTGATAATAATATCATGAGGATGGCTTTCTCTTAAAGCAGCATTGGTGATTTTGATTAAACGGCTTTTTTCCTGTAGTTCTTTGATGTTTGCTGCACCACAGTAAGACATTCCAGCTTTCAATCCACCCATTAATTGATAAACGCATGTGGATAGTGGACCTTTGTAAGGTACCCTTCCTTCTATTCCTTCAGGAACCAGTTTGCTACTCTCATTATCTTCCTGGAAATAACGGTCTCGACTCCCCTCTTTCATCGCGCCTATAGAGCCCATTCCCCTATACTCTTTATAACTTCTGCCTTTATAAAGCACTACCTCTCCCGGGCTTTCCTCGGTACCAGCAAAAAGGCTACCAATCATTATGGAATCGGCACCAACCGCCAGGGCTTTACAAATATCACCGGAATAACGAATCCCACCATCGGCAATGAGGGGAATATTCTTTTCTCGACAGGCTCTGGTACATTCTTTAATGGCGTAAATTTGCGGCACTCCCACTCCTGTTACTATTCTAGTGGTACAGATAGAGCCTGGTCCGATACCTACTTTAATGGCATCCACACCGGCTTCAATTAATCTCTTGGCACCTTCATAGGTAGCAACATTTCCACCAATCAATTCTATATCAAATCTTTTCTTTATTTCCCTGATAATATTGAGTACTCTCTCCGAATCGGCATGAGCAGTATCTACTGCCACTATATCAGCATGAGCCTGAAGGATTGCTTCTACTCGCTGAAAGGTATCAGAAGAAACGCCTACTGCTGCCCCAACTCTTAAACGGCCATTGGCATCTTTACAGGCATTGGGATACTGTCTGGCTTTCTCAATATCTTTAATAGTAATCAAACCTTTTAAGATATGATCTTCATCTACTAAGGGTAATTTCTCAATACGGTTCTGGTGCAGTATCTTCTTTGCCTCTTCCAGTGTAGTACCTACTTTACCGGTAATTAAAGGTTCTCTAGTCATTACCTGGCTGATTTGTATTTCCACATCTTCTAAAAAACGGATGTCTCTATTGGTCAAGATACCTACTAACTTTTTGTTATGATTTACAATCGGAATGCCGGAAATATGATAATGTTGCATTAAAGCTACGGCATCTTTGGCCTTTTTATCTTCCGTTAAAGCTATCGGTTCCACAATTATTCCGCTTTCTGAGCGCTTTACCCGGTCAATTTCCCGTACCTGTTCCTGGATAGACATATTTTTGTGAATTATTCCGATGCCTCCTTCCCGAGCCAGGGCAAGGGCCAGACTTGACTCAGTTACCCGATCCATAGCAGCACTTACCAAGGGAATGTTCAGGGTAATATTCCGGGATAATGAAGTATGTAAATAAATTTCTTTGGGAATTAATTTGGAATTTTGGGGAACCAGTAAGACATCATCGAAGGTCAATCCATCTTCTTTAATTAACTTATTTTCCCACATTAAAAATCACTCCTTTCCCTCTTCTTTTTTTCTGCAATTTCTTTCTGCTGCAGAGACATTGATAAAACTTTAAACAATCTTATCTTTTCTTAAATTAGATGTCAACCTGTATGGCACATATTTCTATGGCTCCTCATTGAAAAAGGAATATTTAAGGGTAGAGGAATGCTTTTTAGATTATGGTACTCTTTTAAATATTTAGATGATAGATTATCTTAAGACCTTCCAAGGTAAGCAATGGATCAATTCTGTCAAATAGAGAAGTGCTTTTGCCTATCAATTCAGCATATCCCCCGGTAGCAATAACTATAGGCTTTCCCTTTAATTCCTTCTTGAAACGATCGATTAATTCTCTGGTTAATCCCAGATGACCAAGGTAAACACCAGACTGAATTGCCTGTATGGTATTGTGACCAATAGCTTGTTCACATTTTTTCAATTCCACCTTAGGTAATTTAGAGGTTTTTTCAAATAAGGCATTACTGGATAGTTCCAGACCAGGTGCTATTGCTCCTCCAATGTAATTTCCTTCTTTATCCAGGGCACAGAAAGTAGTAGCAGTTCCAAAATCAATAATAATGGCAGGGGCTCCATATAGCGCAAATACTGCCACTGCATTTACTATTCTATCGGCACCAACCTCCTCAGGATAATCAGTCTTTATTTTGATATTCAGCTTAATTTTTGAGTTGACCAAAAGTGAATTAACATGGCAGTATTCCCGGGACATCTTATTTAGGATCCAGATTAAAGGAGGGACTACACAGGATATTACTACTGCTTTTATATCACTAAAGGTCAGTGCCTTTTCCGCCAGTAAATTTTTAAAAAGCATGGCAAATTCATCTTCAGTCTTTCTTAAATCAGTAGATATGCGCCAGTGATTCTTTAATTTATCACCTTCATAGATACCAATAGTAGTATGGGTATTTCCAACATCAATTAATAATAACATATTCCTTTTGCCTCCCTTATCACAATGATTCTGTTATTTTTCCGGTTTAATATCTATTTGATATTCCTTTAACTTAAAAATTAGATTTCTCCTGCTAATGCCCAGAGCCTGTGCAGTTCTGGTTCTGTTACCTTTATTTTGAATAAGGCTTTTTTTGATTAATTCCTTTTCCCTTTCTTTTAAGGTTCCGGCATTATGGCTGATATTTTTCTGCTCTAAAAAGAATAGCAATTCTTTATCTATCATATCACTATTACACATTATGGATGCTCTTTCCATGATATTTTCCAGTTCTCTCACATTTCCGGGAAAGGAATAGTCTATCAATAAAGATATTCCTTCCGGGGAGATATGGGCAATGCGTTTATTTAAAATTTGATTATATTTTTTTATAAAATGCTGCAGCAGGAGAGGAATGTCCTCTTTTCTTTCCCTTAAGGGAGGGACATCAATATGAAAGACATTAAGGCGATAAAAAAGGTCTTCCCGGAATCTATTTTCCTTAACCTCTCTCTCCAAATCCTTATTGGTAGCAGCTACAATTCTGGTATCAACCTTGATACTGGTAGAACTTCCTACTCTTTCAAATTCCTTTTCTTGAACTACCCTTAATAATTTGGCCTGCGTAGCGACATTTACTTCTCCTATTTCATCCAGAAAGAGAGTCCCGCCATGGGCAATCTCAAATCTTCCTATTCTTCTGGAAGTAGCACCGGTAAAAGCTCCTTTTTCATGACCAAAAAGTTCACTTTCCAGTATATTGGGGGAAAAGGCTACACAGTTGGCCACCACAAACGGTTTATCCTTACGGGGACTATTCTTATGAATGGCACGGGCAATCAGTTCTTTTCCGGTACCGCTCTCTCCGGTAATCATTACTGTAGTGGGGAGAGGGGCAACCTTCTTTACCATCTCCAATACCGTCTTCATTGCTGAGCTCTGTCCCACAATCTCCTTGAAATTAAATCTTCTGTCTTCTTCCTCCCGAAAATATTGATTTTCATTCTTTATTTCATCCTGTCTAATAATGCGCTCCAGAGTCATTTTTAATTCATCTAAATCAAAGGGCTTGACCAGATAATCCATTGCTCCTAATTTCATGGCCTCTACGGCCTCCGGTACAGTGCCATATGCAGACATCATAATTATGGGCATATTGATATCCATTTCTTTCATCTTTTCAATTACCTGTAGCCCGTTCATTTCCGGCATCCTTAAGTCTAAAAGAATTGCACTGTATTTTTCCTTCTGTACCTTTGCCAGTGCTTCTGCACCATTTGCTGCCTCATCAATCTCATATTGGTTTCCAGAAAGTACTCTCTTCAGCATTATTCTAATACTTTCCTCATCATCAACAACCATAATTCTATTCAATCTCTTTCTTCCCCCCTGATGGAATAAATATTTTTACTTCAGTGCCCTTTCCTTTCTCTGACTGTACAGTAATGGTACCCTGATGCATCTCAATTATATTATAGGCAATGGAGAGGCCTAAGCCAGTGCCCTGACTTCGAGTGGTAAAAAACGGATCAAATATATGGGACAGTTCTGCCTCTGTAATCCCTACCCCATTATCCTTAATGGAGATTAGCACTGCCTCCTGATCCTGATAATGAGATAATTGTAAGGAAAGGGCAATCTTTCCTTGTCGGGAAACTGCCTGAATGGAGTTTAGAATAATATTCATTAAGGCTTGTCTAATTTGGTCTTTATCGGCAAAAATATTTTGCCGGGGACAATCCAAAGCCAGCTGAAATTGAATCTCCTTTTCCCTGCTTTCCAATTTTAACAGATGAATTAATTCTTTCAGCATATCTCCTAAAGCAAAACAGCTGATATTTAGTTTTTTAGGTCTGGAAAAATCAAGTACCTGGTTAATCAATAGATTTAGCCGGTCTACTTCTTTGATAATTACCTTTAAATCACCCTTTCGTTCATCATCCTCGGAATAGGATTGAAAAAGAAATTGGGTCAAACCTCGAATAGAGCTCAGGGGATTCCTTATCTCATGAGCAATAGCACTGGCAATGCGTCCCAGAGAGGCTAATCTTTTATTCCTGTTTATCTCCTCTGACAGTCTTTTCAATCTGGTAATATCCCTTACCAGAATTACCATTCCCCCTGCCTGATCCTGTTCACCCTCCAGAAAAGAGGTGTTAATTTCCAGAATTTTGCGCCCATTATCTCCGATTTCTAATTCAACTTCTTCTTCAAGTTTCTTTCCTTCCTGCAATCCCAACTGATAGACAGATTTACCCCTAATCTGAAGAGGAAGTACCTCTTCGGCATCTCTGTTTAAGACCACCTCTCTTTTCACCCGAAATATCTCTTCGCTCTTCTTATTGATAGTCTGAATAATATTGTGCTGGTTAACCGATATTACTCCACTATCCATGGTCTCTAAAAGTTTAGTGGTATAATCTCTCATATTACGGAGAGTCCTTTTTACTATAATATTCTCCTGCAGACGAAAAATCATAAAAATACCCAGCAGAGAAATAAGCAGAATCACCAGATAATTCAAAATAATCCTTTGCTTAATCTGATTGTAACGTAGATAATAATCTTCTAAATTTATGCCAATAGAGAGATATTTATCACGTAAAAAAAGATACCCGAATAAATCAGAGGCAAAATGATCACCAAAATCAAATGGCTTAATAATCTGAAGAAATCTTCTGTTTTCATGGTCACGGATTTGAAAATAATTTACTCTGCCCGGATTTTGAATCTCCACCCGCTCATTCATCCTTTGCTCATCAGTGCTCATTCGCACCAGACCATTGCTATCTACAATATCAATAAAGGTAATACCTTCTTTTTGAAAAAGATTGAGCACTTCTATTAAAATGTTCCTGTTGATGATGAATTCAGAACCTAAAGTCTGAATGGAAAAGGCAATATTTAGTCCTTCTGAACGGGCTAATTCCAGTAAATAGTTTTTTTCTCTCTGTAATTCGTAATAACTGATGTAACCGAGTACCAGAGTAAATAAAAGGATTAATATTAAAACAGTATAGGCACTATTTCTGGTATACATTCTTTTCCCATCTTTGTTAGATGCCATAAATCTAATTTACCTCTGATACGAAAAGGAGAACCAGTGGCATAAGACTGGTTCTCCTTTTCGTATTTTTTATTATCGTACTATTATTATCATGACTTCCCCACGGATTGTGTTTTTCAAAATCAGAACAATACTATTCCAGTTCAACTATCTTAAGGGGAACATAATAGGTGCGATTATTTCTGAAAATCAACAGAAGCAAGGTATCTCCAGGAGTTAATCTATTTATGATATCTTCCCAATCCTCAATAGTGGATACCTCATTCCTGTTTGCTTCCAGAATAATATCACCACTTCTTAAACCCATATCATCAGCAGAGCTTCCCGGAATAACATCAGCAATAACCAAACCGGTTACCCTTGGTAAACCAGCTTCACGGGCAATTTCCGGGGTTACTTCTTCCACTTTAATACCAGTCTGTTCTGTAAACACCTTCTCTTTGGTGGTTATAGTTTCGTCAGCAGGCATTTCTCCGATTTTCACTACAAAAGAAATCTCTTTTCCGTCCCGCTTTACTTGCAAGGTAGCTTTATCACCAATTTGCAAAGCACGAATGGTATCCTGCAACTCCTGAGGTGTATTTACTATCTGGTCATTTACTGATAATATTATGTCACCCCGAGAGAGTTCGGATTCCTCAGCAGGACCACCGACAACAACATCGGCAATCAGTACTCCTTCTGCCTTATCCAGATTGAATTGCTCTGCTATCTCAGGAGTTACTTCCTGGATGTATACACCCAGCCAGGCTCTCCTGACCTTTCCCAGAGTAATCAAATCATCAAGATTTCTTTGAGCAACATTAACCGGGATGGCAAATCCAATACCCTGGGCATAGGGAATTATGGCAGTATTGATTCCTACCACTTCCCCCTTGGTATTTAAAAGAGGGCCGCCACTGTTTCCCGGGTTTATGGCGGTATCAGTCTGAATCAGATTACTATATTCATGACCATCTGTCCCAGCTGAAATATTTCTACCTTTGGCACTGACCACACCCATAGTTACCGTTTTTTCTAAACCATAAGGATTACCAATGGCAATTACTATCTCACCCACTCTTAATTCATCAGAGTCTCCCAATTCAACCACAGGCAGGTTATTGGCATCAATTTTGACTATAGCCATATCAGTGGTAACATCCGAACCTACAACCTTCCCTTTGAATTCTCTTCCATCAGATAAGGTTACCTTGATTTCTTCTGCTCCACTTACTACATGCTCATTGGTCAGAACATATCCCTCTTTGTCAACAATAAAGCCTGATCCGGCTCCTTTCTGGGGAATTCTTCTTCTAAATTCTTCACGCTGTTCAAAAAACCACTCAAAGACAGGATCTCTAAAACTAAATGGTGAAGTTTCGACATAGCGCATCACATCAATATTTACTACTGCCGGTCCTACTCTTTCCGCAATCTCGGCAATGTCGCCACTGAGCGATTGAATAGTCAGTTGATCCTCAACCGCAAAAACTGCCATATTTGAAGTTAACATAAGCAAAAAAAGTATTGCTATTGCTATTGTGAAATATATCTTTTGTTTTTTTATCAAACTATTTTTTAACATATCTTATCCTCCTCTTTAAAATTAAGATTATTTTTTTACCAGATTAACTATAGTTGCCAGCAGTACTGGCTAAATATTGAGTTAATTACCAGAATTGTCCTGACATAAATATCATCTCCCTACCATAAATATCTATTAATTTAATATAAGCAACTTTTATGCCAGAACCAGAATAAGGATATTATTTCTTTCTAATAAATTCAAAATTTATTTAATAGTCTAAGAATATCTTATTCTTTGAGACCATCTCTTATTAGAATCAAGATGAGCCATAATAATAGTCAACTGTGTATTTTTTGCACAGTTATAGTCTTATTATATGTGAAAATATTTCCCATTTTCTTTATTTCTTTTAAGAAAAGGTACTGTATTTGGTTTGTTATCTATCGGTCAAAATAAATATTTTTACCGGTTACGGAAAATGGAATACCCATCACAAAACTGGCTTCAATAAAACCAGCCTTCTTGGCAACCACTCCTATCCGATACATGATTCTATTGTCAATTCCCAGAATAGCAGCCGTCTTTACTGCTGAACCAATAGCAATACCCATATCTAAAATATGTAAAGCACACTGTGGACCATCAAACTCCGGTCCTTTATGGGTCTGGCATTGGGAACACTGATCAAATCCACAGGCGCCGCAATCCAGTCCCAAGGTCTGGGAATTTTTCACGCCAATCAATAGCACTACCGGAGAATTTTTCACATTTTCACCATCACGATCAAAATTGCGCTTGTTTTGCTCTATACCATAATGAATCATTGCCTCTCCCAGCCTGATTACCTCTTCCCCACTGATTACCTTAATTACCACAAAATCCTTGCCTGCAGCCTTTGGTGCGGTTCGGGCTGATAAAGCCATCAATTCCACTGCATTTTTTAATATTTCTTCTGGATTGACAAAACCTAATTCTTTATTCATAATCTACTCCTTTATCTACTCCTTTGTTTATATTTTTAGTTCTATATTATGCCAGCAAACAGTTATCTCTTTTTTACTAGATAGCTCTCATTCTCTTTTATATAATTATAATCAACAACCTGAAATGTTTTCAACCTGCTGTTAGTAGTCAATAACCATTTAAATTTGAGCAGAGAGGCAAATTCAGGCTGTAACCTGCCCTGCTCAATCCAGTAACGTGAACGTAAGTTATTGAATTGACCTTTGTCTGCCTTGATGGTCAGTTGCAATGGTTGATTAACAATAGAACAACTATCAATCTCCATCACACTTGCAATATTATTATAAATTATTTTTAAATGCCTGTCGTCCGCTGGGAGAGGAAAAATATTGATAAGGGCGATATTTTTATTTAAAGGACCAATTACCTTTACATTGGCTATTTCGGCATTAAGGTTTAATTCACTTATTTGCTGCAATAAAATTTCATTGGCTAAACTGACTGCTCGTCCATGATAGGAAAGATTAACCAGAGGTTTGAGCAAATGCTTTAATTTACAGCCTTCTCGAGAAACATTTTCTCCAATTCGCTTAATCTTCAGGTCTAAATAATCTGCTATCCTTCCTATTTCTCCTTTGGAATAGTGAAACAAAGGGGCATAATAGCCAGCAGAAAAATCCGTGCCATATTTTCCCCAGCTATCGCTCTGATTGGAACCGGTAAAAACAAGCTTAGGGCCGGCATAGGCTTTTATTAAACCTAATTTTATCTTTCTGGTACATAAATTACAGTCCGGTCCACCTTTCATCATTTGCCTTTGATAGAGCTCTCCAGAAATCCTCTCTAATTTTACCTGCATTTCTGCACATAGCTCATTTACGTTCTGACGAGCTGAATCATAAGTGAATAATCCAAAATCTACATTAACAGCCATTACCCTATCATGTCCCAGAGCCTGTTTGGTTAAAAGAAGTACTACAGTACTATCCAAACCCCCGGAAAAAGCAACAAAAACCTCTTCCTCGGAGCTAACTTGCCTGATTTTGGTAATTATACTCTCCACTTCAACTGCTATATCTTTCAATATTAGCAACCTGACCTTAACATTTTATTTACTAATAAATCCGTGTAGTTCATTATCTTCTATCAATTTTTGACTAAAATAGTATGGAAGATTTTTTTGCCAATTAGACATTAATATGGGTATATTTGACAGGTTAATAAATTCAAGGTGGTTTTGCTCATCAGATTATAAACTATATACGACTTATTTTTTCTGTAATTCCATATACTGTGGAAAAGTATATTCTTTATAAAAACCATCTCTAATATAGATAAGAACATCTAAAAATATATCAGGAGGCACAAATCCCGGTACATTAGCGATTCTCCCATTACCACTATTAAGGAACCAGATAGAAGGAAATCCCGTAATCTTATAAATTATAGTTGATAACCACTTTTCTGTTTTTTTCTCTCCATCAATCAGGATTTGATCGTTAGATTTTCCATTTATTTTAACCATAGCAAAATTTTTGTTCAATAAATCCTGAACTTCCTTAGTAGCGAAGGTTTCTTGCTCCATTTTCCTGCACCATCCGCAATCATCAGAATAGAAATAGATTATAGCGGGAATGTCCTCCACCCGGGATTTGGTCAGGGCTTGTTCATAAGATAACCAGTTAAGGTTATTGTGAGCCTGTACCACAAACTTATCAGAATAATTGCTAAGATTTAATAAAGTAAAAAATAAAATAATTAGAATTAAAAAAAGATATAAGTGTGCTTTCTTTCTTGTTAAAAATATTTCTGAAATCATAATCTTGCCTGCTTCATTCAAATTTATAAATACAAATATTATTTTATTATACCCCGCACCGGACTTAAGTCAAATTTTAACTTAAGTAATTAGAAATGAGGGACAAGGCATCACTAAACACCAGTATGCCAATAATAACTAAAAGCAATCCTCCAAACATTTCTATCATATGAAAATATTTTTTAATTCTTCCAGTCAGTTTATAGAATTGATTTACCGCCAATGCGGTACCTAAAAACGGAATTGCCAAACCAGCAGAATAAAACGATAATAATTTTATTCCTTTACTGACCGTTTCCTGGGTACCGGCATAAACCAGAATCGCCGCTAAAATAGGACCAATGCAGGGAGTCCAGCCAAAGGCAAAGGCGAAGCCAATGAGAAATGGTGTTAGAAATAAATTAAAAGATAGGCCTTGTTTAATATTAATTCTTTTTTGATAATGAAGAAAAGGAATATTTATTAATTTTAACATATGTAATCCAAATAGAATAATAATTATTCCTCCTATTCTTTTAAACCACATGGAATACTCCTGCATAAATCTTCCCAGCAATGTTGCTGAAGCCCCTAATGAGATAAACACCAGGGAAAAACCTAAAATAAAACTTAAGGCTCCCACTAAAACCCGATACATTGACCTGGGACTTTTATTGTTTTGTCCACTGAGTTCCTGGAGGGATATGCCTGAGACAAAGGAAATATATCCGGGAACCAAAGGTAAAATACAGGGGGAAAGAAAAGAAAGAATTCCAGCCATAAAAGCAGCCAGGTAGGACACTTCCTGTAAGATCAACATACGCTTCACCTTTCTCTATATCTCACAATGAAGGAGATTATTTTACTGATATAATAGTATATTCTATTTTTAATTATGTTTTTATTTGAAATAGATGATATTCTCCGGAATAAGGCAACCAATCAACTTCTGTGTTTTCTACAATAGCCATACGGGGCCCTTTCTTACACCATTCCACCATCTTTTTCACTGATTCTCGGCGACCTTCAATAACTAATTCCACATCGCCATTAGCCAAATTTTTAATCCAGCCTTTAACCCCAAGCTGATAGGCAATGTCTCTGGCATAATAACGAAATGCTACTCCTTGTACTCTGCCACTGACTATAACATGGGCACAGACCTTATCACTGTTATTATTCATCTTACTTAAAAATTCCTTACCTAAAAATATCCAACGATAGTATAGGCTAAAGGTCCAGTTACTGGTTTCTTGATTTCTTGAGAAAATCTTTAAAAAGGCTTATTATTAAAAATTATAATCTAAAGTGTGTCTTTTGCCAATTATACTGGAAAAATTACCAAAATTACCAGTAGGTTATCACTTATATTATTAAATGAAAGTACTGTTTTAAAAATTAATTATTACACTTTAATATTTCCCTTAATTACACTATCTTTACTTTAGACATCCTAATTATTGATTTGATCAAAATATTTTGTTGTAGTTAGTGTAAAATTTGTTGTAATTCTTTTTGACATTAATAATAAAAGGTGCTAAACTATAAAATTAATTATTTAAATTATGACCAGCTAACAATTTGAAAGGCAAATATAATAACTGTTTTCATAAAAAATTATCATTCAATTGTTCTTCTCAGCTAATCTAATACTAATTAAAAAAATAAATCAAGGGGGGGGTGATAGCTAAATCAGTTATAGAAAAATGTAAAGGTACCTAACTAATTACTTAGTACTTTACTAAATATTGTTGACACCAAAATTTAAACTCAACTAATCTTTTATGCTAAAAAACATTATTTATTTATAAGGAGATGAAAAGAAATGAACGAAACTGGAAGAGGACAGTGGCAAACACGTATGGGATTTATTGCTGCTGCAGCCGGTTCAGCAATCGGCCTGGGGAATATCTGGAGATTCCCTTACATCACTGGAAGATATGGTGGTGGAGCATTTGTTTTGATTTATATCCTTCTATTAATTTTTGTGGGCTATCCGGTAATGAACTCAGAATTGTTATTAGGGCGTAAAACGGAAAGAAATCCCGTTGGTGCTTTTAGGATGCTCTCCCCAGGCAGTCCCTGGGTCCTGGTAGGTTATATGGGTGTTCTTGCTGGATTTGTGATCCTTTCTTACTATTCTGTTGTGGCAGGTTGGGCACTTTCTTATGTCTTTAAATCCGGTGCTTACATGGCCGCAGGGGCAGACAGTGCCAACATATTTGTCAGCTCAATTAGCTCCACAGCAGGCGGTATTTTCTGGCATACCTTATTTATGGCAATCTGTATAGCTATTGTGGCGGGTGGTGTGGAAAGAGGAATTGAACGATGGTCTAAAATATTGATGCCTGTTTTGCTTGTTTTGTTAATTATCCTTATCATTCGTTCAGTAACACTACCCGGAGCAGGTGGTGGCTTGTCCTTCTATTTAAGACCGGACTTCAGCAAATTTAGCGGCGAAGGATTCCTGGCTGCGCTTGGTCAGGTCTTCTTTACCCTCAGTCTGGGAATGGGCTGTATGATTACCTATGGTAGCTATCTGAAAAAAGATGAAGACATTCCTCTTGATGCCAAATATGTGGTAGGAGCCGATACGCTGATTGCTTTATTAGCTGGTTTCGTTATCTTCCCGGCAGTATTTGCTTTTGGTTTAGAACCAGCTGCTGGTCCCGGCCTTACCTTCATCACCCTTCCCGCTGTATTTGCTAAAATGGGTGCTGCTGGACATATCTTTGGCATAATTTTCTTTGCCCTGTTAACTATTGCAGCTTTAACTTCTGCCATTTCCCTGTTAGAGGTAGTAGCAGCATACTTTATTGATGAAATAAAGTGGGATCGTAAAAAGGCAACTGTAGGAATGGGTATTGCAATCTGGCTACTGGGGATTTTACCCTCTCTGGGGTACAGCACTCTTTCTAATGTAAAGTTAATAAAAGGCATGGATATTCTTGATTCTTTCGACTTTTTTGCCAATAATGTATTGCTTCCCTTAGGCGGATTATTAACTGCTCTATTCATCGGATGGTTCTGGGGTACTGATAAAGCCTTAGAAGAAGTAAACCATGGTGCAGGTACTAAACTCGGTAGCAGCTATTCCTTCCTGATAAAATATGTGGTACCTATTGCTATATTCATTGTCTTTTTAAACAGCGTTGGCCTTTTAGGATAAGCGTTAAATACATATAACTGTAAACTTAATAATCCGGCATTATCTCATATCAGAAGATAGTGCCGGATTATTATTTACAAATAAGTGTGTATGAAAAATATTATTCGCTCACCAGTAATACAGGGAGTTCTAACTTCAGCTTCCATAAAATCAAGGCTATCTTATCCCTGGTCAATTTTAATGCTTCTTGCGGTGTCAGTCCCTGAAAATGAATCTCCTCCGGGGAAAGGGAGACAATTATTTCACTTCCTATTCTAAGTGTGCATTGCTCTTCCTCATCAGTATATAAATTGATTTCATATGCTGCTAAGTCTAATCTCAGTGTTCTATCAAAATTAGATATTACCTCTCTCATTTTTAAGCTAAGTGGTTCCTCCTCGCTACCGATAAAGGATAATATAGACTCATTGTTGATAAATATCTGCGCGATAAACATATTATCCTCTGCCTGGTACTCACCTCTTACTAATAAATATTTAGTAGTAAGGCGTCTGTCAATTTCGATATTATTTTCCTTCAAATAATGCTTAATTTTTTTAATGCGCTCACTCACATCAGGGTGGGTCTGAAAGATTCCTAAATCGATACTGGGTTTTAACATTTGCTCACTACTCACTCGCTCGAAATAGGTCAACAAAGATACCGGGTGATAATAGTGACTTTTATTCAACAGCTCCAGTGCAGTATAATCGGCTTCTTCTTCATATTCCCTGCGATAGGCATTGAGCACGGTAATACTGGTCAATTCACTAAGAATACCCAATGTCGGATCTCCGGTTACCAATAGAGTAAGTAATTCAACTAACTTTAATTTTTGTTTATCCTGTAACTGTTTGATAGAATGCTGATGAATTATATGCCCCATTTCATGCGCAATAACAGCAGCCAGTTCATCATCAGAATGCACATAATCTAATAAATCTGCAGTCAAATAGATAAATCCACCAGGAAAAGCAAATGCATTTGGTCCTTCCCTGCTAATAATTCTGATTTGATAGTTAATTTCATTAACTCCTGATAACTCTTTTAAATGTTCTCCTATCTGCTGAACCTTATTCAGAGTTTCCTCCTCTGCAACCAGTTCATACTGTTTTTCTATTCTCTCGGCCATCCGACGACCAATTTTCTCTTCCCTTTCATAATCCCGCTGGGCATGAGCATGGCCAGCGAAGATCAACAATAGAACAAGAATTAATAAAATCTTAATAGGGATTTTTTTCTTGTGATAGTGCCTTAAAAATAGTATCAATCCTATTATCATCTGAAATTTGAATACCTACCCTTAAATTTATTCTATAATGAGAAAGAGGGAATTAACTCAGCTACCCTCTGACAGGCTTTTTTTACATCTTCTTCCCTTTTCAGTTTCCCCAGAACCATATAGTCAGAACCTCCGCCTTTTCCCTTAAATTCTGCCATCACCTGATTGAGTATTTCTTTAATATGGTAATTTATATCAACAGAACAGGCTATACATAATGTCGGCTCAGGCTTTTCAGCTCCCAGTATAATAACAGTCTTCTCTTCCTTGCTGAGCAAAAAAGCTATCTGCCTCACATTCTGTACTTTTTGTTCCAAAAATAGTTTTTCAATAAGGAAAAGGCCTTTTTCTTCTCTACGATTTTTCTCTTTCAACTCCTCACTTTCCTGTTCGATTATTTTTCTCTCCATTTTACTGTATAATTTACTCAATTCCTTCTGTTCCTGATTTAACCGTATAATTTTTTCTTCTAAGTTTTCTATCCCGGTAGTAAAAAAATTAGACAGATTTTTAATTATTCGGTGTTTTTGCTGGTAATCAGATAAAGCTCTAAAACCACAAAGGAATGAGATCCTGGTCTTATCCTTGCGATTCTCCCATCCAGTTATTTTAATAAGGCCTACTTCTCCTGTTTTTTGACAATGAGTCCCACCGCAGGCAGAGCGGTCAAAATCCTCAATGGCGATAATTCTCAATTGTTCCAATTTCTCTTGTTTGTCTCTAAATCTATAATTGATTAATTCATCACGGTTTTTTAGATAATAATGACAAATTTGTCTGTTTTCAGAGATAATTTTATTAACCAGCTGTTCTATCTCATCTATCTTTTGTTCATCAAGAACCATAGCCGGAATGTCAACTGTACAAATATCCATACCCATATGAAATGATTGAGTCTCCTTTTGCCAGAGCTTTATTAAGGCGCCAGAAAGAATATGTTGACCGGTATGCTGTTGCATATGGTCAAAGCGATGTTGCCAGTCTATTGTCCCAGTAACTAATTCACCTATCCCGGCAATGATTTCATTCTCTAAATAGTGAATTATCCTTTCGTTATTCTCTTCCACATCAATAACCGGTATATTTTCAATGAATCCCTTATCACAAATCTGCCCTCCGCTGGTCGGGTAAAAACAGGTTTGATTTAGGATTACCGCATACTTTCCCTTATCAAGGTATTTATCAACAATACTGGCTTGAAATGTTTTCTGGTAAGAGTCATAATGATATAATTTTTCTGTCTTCAAAATTATACTCCTTGGATTTATTTTTATCTTTTCAAATTATAATCAATCTATACTTTTTTATTTTACCATAAATAAAAAGTTCTCCTGTTGAGCTCAGGAGAACTTTTCCTGATAATAATTTTTATTATCAACTGTGTTTTTTAAGAAATATTAAGCTGTTAAGTTAAGATAATTATTATAATAGATAATTAAAACTAATAATATTGATTAAGCCAATACTAACTCATCCTCTACATATTCTTCTTTTCTTAATTTTGAAAATTGCTTTAATAGATAATCAATAGTGATATTATCTCTTTTTTTGCCAGAAACATCCAGAAT
This sequence comes from uncultured Atribacterota bacterium, assembly GCA_964433555.1. Taxonomy (GTDB): domain Bacteria; phylum Atribacterota; class Phoenicimicrobiia; order Phoenicimicrobiales; family Stramentimicrobiaceae; genus Stramentimicrobium. Next base: position 33,723 of record CAYSRG010000009.1, read on the forward strand.
GATATGACCACGATCCATCATTATGGTACGATTACCATATTTTAATGCTTCCTGCATATTATGAGTTACCATTATAGTGGTTAATTTCTTTTCTTTTACAATTTCCTGGGTAATAATTTGTATTTTTTTGCTAATCTCAGGATCGAGAGAGGCGGTATGTTCATCTAACAATAGTATTTTGGGATCAAACATAGTAGCCATCAAAATTGTTAAAGCCTGTCTCTGCCCTCCTGATAGTAAAGATACTTTCTTGGTTAGCATATTCTCCAGATTCAATTCCAGCTGAGCCAATTTATTGCGAAAATATTCTTTTCTTTGACGGTTTAAGCCCAAATTTAATCCCCTGCCAAAACGTTTAATAGATAAGGCTAGGTTTTCCTCAATAGTCATAGAAGGTGCGGTGCCCATCAGGGGATCTTGAAAGACCCTGCCAATGAATCTAGCCCGGTAATGCTCTGCTTTATTACTTACATCCTGATGGTCAATCTGCACAGTTCCCTTTTCAGGAAGAACAGTCCCGGCAATAATATTCAAGAGAGTGGATTTACCGGCACCGTTGCTGCCAATAACGGTGACAAAATCCCCTTCTATTATGTGCAAATTAATACCTCTTAGCGCTTCAGTTTCATGAGAAGTGCCTTTAGCAAAACATTTATAAATATTTAGCAATTGTAACATAAAACTGCCACCTCCTTTTTTTTCACTTATTCTCTACTCCATTGCTACCATTAGTGGTAACAATCGCCTTAATCCTTCCCCTAAATAAAGGGAAGGTTAGGGCTATAATTACCAGGAGAACGGAAATTAACTTTAAATCTCCAGGTTGAAAACCTAAGCGATAACCATAGCGCAGAGCTATCATAACCGTGGTACGATAAATAATCGATCCTATAATCACACTGACTGTCATCCAACCGATGCCTCCTCGATTTCGTACTATGCTGCGTCCTATTATAACTGAAGCTAAACCGGCCACAATTGTTCCGATGCCCATTCCGACATCAGCAAAGCCGGAATACTGAGCAAATAAAGAACCGGAGAGAGCAACCAATCCGTTAGAAAGACATAAACCAATAATCTTGGTAACTCCGGTATCAACACCCAAGCTACGAATCATCTGTTCATTATCACCAGTTGCTCTGATGGCCATTCCAATTTCTGTACATAAAAAATAATCAAGTAAGAGTTTCACCAGAAGTACTACAACAAGAAAGAGGATAGGAGTTAACTGATCCAGAGAAAGTTGGGGAAACCAGCCTTTAATAACATTAAGAATGGTTATCTTTCCTAAAAGAGGAATATTGGATTTCCCCATAATTCTCAGGTTTATCGAGTAAAGTAAAGTCATAGTTAAAATTCCCGAAAGTAAATTGGTAAATTTTAGTCTGGTATGGAAAAAGGCAGTTAATCCACCCGCCAGTATGCCACCCACCACTGCCCACAGGATTGCTATAAAGGGATCTCCTCCAGCAAAGATAATTTTAGCAGTAATAGCTGCCCCCAAGGGGAAAGTTCCATCAACTGATAAATCCGGAAAGTTTAATACCTGAAAAGTAATGTATACTCCTAAGGCCATAATACCGAAAACAAGACCTTGCTCTAAGGCATGAAATAATAAGCTCCAGGTCATAATTGTATTAACTCCTTCCTCTTTCTAATTCCTCTTTTTATTCACTGCGATTCCAGATAGTACCTGCAAAAACAATAGAATCTGCTTCATCCAGTAATTCATTCAGAATATGCAGATTCAGTCGATTGGCCACATCTACATTTATCATAAAGGTTAAATCTTCTGGTTGTTCTAATTTACCAATAGGTATTTCTGAAGGTAATTTGCCCTGTAAGATTTGAACCGCCTTTTCAGCGCTTTTCTGCCCTAAAGTAAAATAGTCAATGCCAAAAGAGGTTAAGGCTCCCTCGGGAACAAAGGTTGGATCAGCAACAATAATGGGAATTTTTTCATCCAGAGAAACCTTTACTATGGAACTAAAAGCAGAAACTGCTACATTATCAGTAACAATATAGAAAGCATCAATTCTTCCCACCAGTGATTGTGCTGCCATCAGAACTTCTGCAGAATTGCTTGCAGTTACCTCCACCAATTCCAATCCAAGTTCCTGACATACTTCCCGGGATAACTCTACCTGTACCACTGAATTAGCCTCAGCAGCATTATAAATAGTCCCCACGCGAGTGGCTTTTGGTAAAAAACTGGGAATAAGCTCCAATTGTGTTTTATTGGGAGCTGCATCTGACATACCGGTAATATTATTTCCTGAACTTTCCCAGCTTTCAGCAATATTAGCCGCCACGGGATCTGTTATTGCCCCAATAATTATGGGTATTTCACTGGTAACCTGAGCAGCAGCCTGGGCAATAGGAGTAGAAATAGCCACTATCATATCAACCTGATCATCTTTAAATTTCTGGGCAATAGAAATGGCATTGCTGAATTCTCCCTGAGCATCTTGAAAGTCATAGCTCACATCGACACCTGGAATATAACCAGCCTGCTCCATCCCAAAAACAAAACCATCCCGGCAGGCATCCAAAGCTGGATGTGCTACAATCTGGCTGACACCAATTTTTAACTGTTGAGCTGAAATAGAAATACTCATTAACAATAACGAAAGAACGACAAAAGTAATACCGAAAAATGCTTTTACTAACATACTATGGTTATTTTTTCTCATCTCATTTCCTCCTTTTTACAAAATTATTATTACTTTAAATTTGTTCATTTGCAGTTTATTTTTATCTCTCTTTCTGGCACCTCCTTTTCTTTCCCACATTAAATAAATAAAAAACCACGAATGCTTCATACACCCGTGGTTAAAAAGAAAAGCCACAGGCTTCCCCTGAGGTAAATGCCTGTGGTTTTGTTGGTTTTGTCGGAGTTAATCTTTAATTAACTACTATTAAACCCGATAGGCACCTACCTCCGGATTATAATAATAGTAGTAATAATAGACATTATTAAGGTTTAACGAAAATATGGTTTTCTTATTCATCTTTATGCTATGCTGCCATCTCTTAATTTTTTTCTATTTTACTCGCTGTTTTACTAAAAGTCAACCAATTTTAAAAAAATTTATTCATTTTTAAATTACTGGTCCTCTATGGGAAGAAAAAATTAACTTAATTTAAACACCTGCTGGGCATTTTCTGTGGTAATATGGGCAATTTTGGCGATTGTTTCTCCTTTTAATTGAGCAATTTTCTTGGCAATTATAGGAATGTATTTCGGTTCATTTGGCTTTCCTCGAAAGGGATGAGGAGTTAAAAATGGAGCATCTGTTTCCAGTAATATTTGGTCAAGAGGAATTTCTTGAACCGCTTGAAGTAATTTGTGGGCATTTTTAAAGGTAACCACCCCTCCTATTCCAAAATAAAAGCCCTGCTCCACACACCATTTAGCTATTTGAACATCACCTGAGTAGCAGTGCAAAATTACCTTCTTGCCGCAAGCCTTTTCCGCTAATATCTTGACAGTTTCCTCATGGGCATCTCGATCATGGATAATGATAGGCAAATCATATTTATGAGCTAAATCTATTTGTTTTTGAAAAGCACTTTTCTGATCTTCGGGAGAGCTGTGTTGATAATAATAATCCAGACCAATTTCTCCGACAGCAACATTTTTGGGATGAGCAATCATCTCTTCCAGCAAAATCAGTTCTTTTTCCTTCATTTTCTTGCTTTCATGAGGGTGAAATCCTATGGCAGTATATACATTATTAAATTGCTCGGCATAGGATATATTTTTTTGACTGGATTCTAAATCAACTCCTATAGTGATAACTTTGATAATCCCCTTCTCCCGAGCTTCATTTATTACTTCCTTTACTTCTCTTTTCATCATATCCAGATGAGCATGCGTTTCAATAAATTGAATTATTTTTTTATCCTCCCTTTAAAATATTGTGATAACAGATATAATCTCCTTATTGTTTAGTCGAACTTTTTTTAATAATATCTTTGCTTATAATAAGAACTCATTGCGCTGATTTTTCAGAATTGTTCTTGATTTTTCCTTGTGGGGTAAGACTGTTTTTTTCAATTAAATACAATTCCTGTTCACTCAGACCAAAATAATGACCTACTTCATGTAAAACAACTCGTTTAATTTCATTTTTTATTTCTGGTCTGTATCTACTCTTACGAAGAATCGGTTTACGAAAAATAAGAATTCTGTCCGGCATAACATTACGATAATGGACTCCTCTTCGAGTAACAGGAATGCCCTGATAAAGACCCAGAATGGAATAAGGAGAATGATGTCCTAACTGTTTTAAAATATTATAGTCAGGGAAATCTTCAATATGGATGGTGATATTTTCCATTTTTTTCCGAAAGTATTCCGGTAACTCACCAATTGACTCAATTACTAATTTCTCAAATTCATCTTCCTTCATCATATTAAGGTCAATCCTTAAGAGCTTGTTTTATAATGTTAATAAATTCATCAATCATTTCTAAATGGTAGCGCTTTTTTATATCACGATTGGTAAAATTCAATACCGCTACCAGCTTTTGAGCAGTAATATGCTCTACAGTTAAAAAAATCTTCTGTGGATCGCTTCCTATACTGGTGGTAAAAAAAGCAATTCTGGGTATTTTTTCTTTGTATTCCCTGAAAAAACTCAAAATAGGTGTCGACATATTGCCAGCCCAGATAGGTGTTCCCACTACAACTACATTATACTGAGAGAGATCTTTTTCTATCTTTTCAATAGGAATAACTCTTTGTAAATAAGCCTCATTTCCACTGGCTATAAAACCTAACAAACCTTTTCTACTTTTATGATCAATTATTTCTTCTACCTCTGCTGCTAATTTTTTCCCGATTATCTCCGCAATATTTCTAGTTTTCCCCGAACGAGAATAATAGAGTATGAGTGCCTTCATAATTTCCCTCATTTTTTATTTTTTAAAATCAGAACTAAGCGAAAGTAAATCAGCCATTTATCCATCTGATTGCACCTGTCTTAATAGAAGCTTTGCCTTGAGTGGCGTTATTAACAAGCTGTTTAATCCATTCCTGCTCTGTTTTAGGAAGTAAGACTAAAAGATTTACCTTCTCTCCATATTTGATATTCCCAATCTTACCGGATTTACTCTCAACTGATTGTAAGATAGGTCCCAAAGATCTATATCCTATGCCGTCAATAATAAATTCCTGTAAGGGATATTTCCGTCTCTTCCCTGCTTGCTGTAATCCCATTCGTGCAGTATCTCTATAGGCTTTGATTAATCCACTGATGCCTAATTTAATCCCTCCGAAATAACGCACAACTACCACTAGAACATTGGTTACCTCACTCTGTTTAATAGCCTGTAAGATAGGGGGACCAGCTGAATTGGGTGGTTCACCGCTATCTGAATATTGTACTATTTCATCATTTCCAGAACCTAGGCGATAAGCCCAGCAATGATGAGTAGCATCTGGAAACTGTTGGTTAACTGATTTAATAAACGACCTTGCCTCCTGTTCACTTGCTATTTCCTGTACCAGGGCAATAAAATGACTCTTCTTAATGGTGTTCTCAAGCTTCGCATAATGGTCTATGGTTTGAAAATTTTCTATTATTTCCATATATATAAACCAGTTACAGATTAAAATTTATGGTGAAATTTTTGATAACATTCCAAAAACTTCTCCTGGGTTGAGCGGGAATATATTGTTAAAATAAGTGTTTTATCCTTATGGTCCTGCTGGTATCTTATAAAAATCCGATAATCTGGTGGAGAAAGGATTGATAGAAAGGATTTTTTCTTTGAGGGGAGATTTATTTCTTTAACAGAGTCCCAGAGTATCTGAAATTTCATTGCTTCTCCAATATTTTCATTCTGCCCACCTCCCAGCAAAGATGACCACCAGCTCTTTTTGGGAAAAGTTTGAAAATAAAATGAGGTATCGGTAAAATACAGTAATCCCCAGGTTTTCTGCTCTAAATCATTATATCCACCCAGGTATTCACTCATATCTTTTCCCCTGATTTCCTCACCAATTTCCTTCTCTTTTTCCTGCCAGTATTTTACTACATCTTGCCGGATATCTTTATTCAAATTTTCCTCCTTAGCTTATTTAATATAATTTATTTTTATGGTAAATATTTATTTAACCATTACCTTCTACTAAGAACATAACCTTTGGCGGTTAAATAATAATATTGAAAAATTTCTTTAGACCTGAGCGGATGTTATTATCTGAGCACCCGCTTCCTGCAACCCTGCATACTCCCCGGCAATTTTTTTCTCTTCTTTAGAAAAATTGGCAATAGCATCTCTGATTAGAAAGACCTTAAAGCCCTCCTTTAAAGCATCTAAGACTGAGTATTTGACGCAATATTCCAGGGCAATTCCACAGATATAAAGATCGGAAATCCCTCTTTTGTTAAGATAATCAACAGGCTTAATGTTGGTGGACTCAAAGGCTGAATATCCATCATCCCGATCTCCGGTCCCTTTATGAAAGACTTGATTAATTTTTTCCTTATGGAGTTCAGGAGGAAATTCAGCACCTTTGCTTCCGGCAACACAATGTATCGGCCACTTTTTAAAATGAACAGATTGTTGAGGATGCCAGTCCTGTGTGGCCAGTACTAAATCAAATTTGTCCATTAACTCGTTAATAACCGGGATAACTTGCTCGGCATCCGGTACTGCTAAAGCTCCACCTTTTATAAAGTCATTCTGCACATCAACAATTAATAATACTTTCATCGTGTCACTCCTTCCTAATTTAGTAATATTATCAGTTGCTTAATTTTTCTTTATTTTGTCTGTAAATCAACCTCCTGGTATATATTTTGAGCAAAAAAGACTGCCCTCTCTCTAATATCAGGAACTTTTTCTACCGCACCTGGATCATTGGCAATAGCTGTTAGAGAAAAGTAAGGTGGAAGTTGAAATCCTTTATTTACATTTAAGGCACCAATCAGTTGAATAGCAACATTTTCACTCCCTGAATTTCCGGAGACAATAATGGCAAAGATGATCTTCTGACGGAAATTCGCCTTCTTATAAAGAACTGTCAAACGATTGATAACAGCCATCATCTTGGCAGAAATGGCATCATTGTAATTTGGACATAGCCAGATTAAATAATCAGCTTGTTCGATGGCTGGTAATATTTCCTGTACCACTATGCCACCGTAAAAACAGCTACTCATTTCACTGTAGTGTTTACAGGTTTTATAAAGACAACCTCTACAATCAACAATAGTACCATTTTCAATATATTGTTCCTTTACCATTTTTCTGCTGTTAAGCGGTAAGCTTTTCTTAACCATTTGCCAGAGCATCATGGTATTGGAATTTTTTTTAGGATTGGAATAAAGCACCAGGATTTCCGGTTGACTAATAATGTTTTTTCTATCCTGCATTAGTCTGAAGATTAAATCACAAGACAATTTTTGATAGATTTTCTCTAAAGGTAGTTTCAAGTTTTTTTGCCAGGTTAAAAAATTCACCAGATTAGCAGTTGCCTCAATTACTGAATGTCCTATATAACGGCAACCTAATTGATTAGTTTGAAATATGATTCGATAGGCAATATATTTGGTCCACAACTCAACAGGACTTTGAATAATAATAGCTCCTTCTGCATTAATTAATGCCTTAGGTCCTCTTTCACTTATAGCTTGTAACATTCTATCCAGACCAATATTAATTCCATACTCATTTAATTCAACTGCCCATAATATTTTTTTATCCTGTAAAGATGGAATATCCTGTTCATGTACATAAATCTGGTTTCTATAATCCTTAGCCGCATCTGCTATGACTTTCCTGAATTTTAGTGAAACTTTCCCTGGCATCAGGATAATGAACTCATTCATCTATTTCTCCAAACTTTTTACCTGCTTTTTCAAATTATGATAACTCTGGTTTAAATTCTTGAATAATGTGCGTGAGAGGTAAAATTGCTCCCATTCTAAACCAACGGGTGTTTGACGATTTCTGGAACCCCAGAAAATCCCACCTAAGAATCCAGCACTGTAATGCCATTGACCCTCCATTAAGGCTAACAGGGAAAGAGCACCTGATGATAGGGCTGGTGCTATATAAGGCTTAAAACCAATTTTCCTTAATTCTATATTAGCCTGCAACACTCTTTCGGTTAAGTGGTAGGATTTCTCCCGGTTATAATGCTCTACATCATCAGCTACCACCAAACCATTACCATGAGGTCCAAACACCCTGCCCTTACTTAAGTAATGCTTCATATTATCTTCTTGTGCCGCATAATAAGCTGCCCGACCATGCATAACACCTAAACCAAATCCTCTAATCTGGTCGGCAGCAAGCCCCTTTCCGTCCAATGTACCTTCCTCACTGAGATTACTGGCTAAGAAGGCACTCTGACATAACAAATCAACCGGATCAGAAACAACAGCAAAGATTCCATTAAAATTAGTTTTTCTAGCTCTCTGAGCATAATAATTAATTATGCGGGAATTTGCCTCCAGTTGCATTAATCTGACATCCTGAATTTCTTGCTCCGGCGTGGGAACTCCCATTGATATACAAAAAACTACCAGGTCTGACTGAAAAATCTCCTCAGACCTTAATATCTTCACCGGAGGCAATCTCCTTTGCTCTGAACCATCAATAATCTGGTTTGCTTCCTGCTCCCAGCGAGACATCGCTCTCTCATTAGTATCAAATATTCCAATTCTATTGACTTTTTCTCCACTCATAGAACGCAAAGCAATCAATAACGTTCCTCCCACATTACCCAGTCCTACAATGTTAATATCCCATTGTTCTGGTGGTGTCCAGCACAATCTTTCTTTCCAGCGAGGGTAATTATAATTACAAAGACCAACTTCTCTATTTTTTATTTTTTTCATAATCCAAACTGGAAAATCAGAAAAATCCCGTTCCATCCCTTCATACTTGTGCAGGATATTTATTTCTTGTCTCTTATTCAATACCTGTTCAGGATGAATGAGAGCAACTAAAGGACTGACTTTTTGCCAAGGTCTTTCCTGGAGGTAGTATATAAATCTATTATTTTTAATATTTGGATTTTCCGGATCAACTGTCTGTAAATTATTTATTTTCAGTTTGGAAAAAAGTATTTTTTTGTGAAACCGGTAGTAATAAATCATAACTCTTCCCTTCCTATGGTAAATTCCCGAGAATAAGGAAATCGCAATAAATCGCCCTGCTTGTTTTTAGTGCTTTTTCCCCATATTCTTCGTAATAATTCCAGGTCATTTGCTAAATACATTGAGGTAGACAGGGAAAGATTGTAATCCATGTGTTTGCCATGATCTGGATAACGTGGATAAATCAGTACTTCACCTAAATGCTGCAAGGTTAGCTTGCGGTGATAATCTGCCTGATACTCTTCTTCTAAGGCTTTAACAATCTGAATGGCATTTTCAATACATATTTCCGAAAACTGATAAATTGTTTCTAAATCAACCTCCTTTAAAAAAACTGGATAGGCATAGGGAAGAATCATATTGATTGATCTTACTAAACTGCCCTGTTCTGGTTCTGTTCTATATAGGCCATCGCCTCCGATAAAGGGACACAAATCACTCTCATTGAACCACACTCGAAGGTTAGGAATAAAATAAGCACTATCAACCAGGCGTTTTTGAATCGTGGCTAATTCTTTGCCTCTGGCAGATAATAAACCTACAATTATTTTGTGAACTTTAATATTTTCTTTATTTAATATAGGACATAATGCCTTAAGCCGATAACCTTTATGAAGCAAATCATCAATCAGCAAGACAGGTCTATTAAAAGATTTAATCATCTTAACCTGATTTTCTAAACTCATATAATACCCAAAAGAATCTATCTTAAAATGTTTCATATCTGGTGAAAATATTTTGTCAGTATGTAAGGATTTAGTGACGGTATTGGGTACCACCATCTTATGTAGAATCTTACCAAAAGGAACACACATCAGGGGTCCCAATTGCCTGTTATCGTTCTGTTCGGTAGGAACACTATTTTCCTGGCATATCTTGGTTACAATAGCCTGGTTAATTAGGTCAATATCAAAAGGAATTAATAAATGTCCAGGATAAAGGTGAGTCATTGCCCTCTGTAACCTCTGTCGAGCAAGGTTTATAGTCTCCATAATCCGGCATTTGTGAACAAATGGTTCTTTAATTAAGGTTTCTATATCCAGACTTATAGTACATGGTTTTCTGATATCCACTGTCATTATGGTTGAAATTCGGGGATTAGTAATTGATAATCTGGTAAATCCAAAAAGCTCCAGAGTATTTATCAGTTCATTTGTGTCAACCTCTGGAAGCATGCTTTTAAAAACAGCATAATCGTAATCTTTCCTGATACAGAAGGTTAGTGCTTCCGTTAACACTATTTGCTGATAATTTTTAAACTTCTCATAGTTCCGAATGGTATCTCTGGTAAATACTCCATCAATGATAATGGTACGGCCACTGGCAGAATCTCTTATATGCTGGGAAATAATATTATCTTCAAATTCATAATATAATTCGCTAGCTCGAACCCAATGCACTGCTGCAAATCCCAATATTTTCTCATTTTCTCGGGTATCATGTAAAAGAATAAGGCGGGGATTAAGTTTCTGGTTAAATTTTTGTAGACTTTTTAATGCCTTTCCTCTAACATTTTCCGAAAATACCTCCATAACCAATTTTTCTAAAAACGAGTCATCAAAATCTTCTACCACTTCAACTTTAGTGTATACCTTTTGTAATGTTGATTTATACTGGGGTTCTCTTTGATATAAACCCATTTGATAGATATAGCGTTCTATCAGAGGATCAACTAAATCCGAAATATCGCGGTGTTCATCAATATTCTTCCTAATCTGGCTGGAACTTATATCCTCGAAAGGGGCTTGTAGATTAAGATGAATAACGTTTGAAAAAAATTTCTCAATAGTTCGTTGGTAATTTTCCTGCTCTTGTTCTGATAAATAATATCCTTTCCGTCCAAAAATAATATGGGGAAAACCAAAAATTAGACTATTTTCTTTAGCCTCCCTATAAGCAGAAGCATTCAAGAGAACATCACTTCCCGCTACAATATAAGTTATAGAGTCGGGAAATTGCTTTTTGAGCTCTTCTAAATCGAGGGGATTGGCAATATTGCTTGGTAAATTTTCAGGATAGAGATAGACATTCAATTCATCAGCAATAGACATATTAATCAAATGTTTCCGAAAAAGATGGGGTTGGGTTCTCTTAGACCAGGAAAATTCATCTACTGATAGATAAACCTCCATTCCCAATCTCTCAATTTCTCTTACTATCTGTTTGTGGCTCAGAGAAAAGGGATCAAAGGTACCAGGGAAAAAGGCAATAGATTTGGGAACCGGCAGCTTTATAGAACCTTCAGAAAAATTATAATTAGAAATAAAAATATAAATCTGATGCAAAGAAACTGTATTAACAAAAAATAACAGGTTATCCTGTTGAGATATAGGTGTAACCAAATTAAGCAGCTTTTTAGCAATAAACCTGAATATTTTTTCCTTTTCACTTAAGGAAAGATGGCGTGAGGCAAATATTTCCTTACCAATGACTCTTGAAGTAACACGCCTGACTATTGAATTATGATGAGCCAGTCCATTCATTAAAATTCCCAGCATCCGATTTAATCTATCTTGAAATAAATATGTTTGTTCAACATATCTATCCTGATATGGAGCATATCGGCTAATTGCCACAGCTATGGTACGAATAAGTAAGGTACAGCTCCATTGATCAGCAATTTTAATCTTTTCCTCCAGATCATCAATGAATTCATCAATTTCGCGTGGGGGTAAAAAGGGAATTGACTGGCCTAAATAATAAGGAATATACTTAGTATATTGATAATCATCAATCTCCAGAGCCTTTAAAAGCTCAATGGATATGTCATTCTTCTGTTCCACAGTCAGATAAGGAACAATAGTTATGAGGGCATTACCAGCATAATTTCGAATTGGTTCATGGCTGCTTACCTTTAATATATTACAAAAATGCAATGCGGTATAGACGGTCTCCTCTTTATTTGCTATTGCCCTTTCCTTCAACATATCAATCTGCACCTTCTTGATAATGGCCTCAGTGGAGGATTTAAGATTATTTAAATACATTCGATCAATCTTTTCTTCATCTTGCTGGCAATATTGATGGAAATGATTTACCAGAATTGAATCAATATTTAGTTTATTGATTATTTTATATTTCAAATAGTTTTCTGCCGGAATAAGTGAACATTCTTTCCTTGCTTTTAAAATTGAATAACATTTATTGCGGAAGGCGTCTTTTTCTGATATCTTATCTAACATATTCTCCATTACATCAAGAGCAGTAATGGATAGGGTATATTCCTTTTGAAAAATAAAGTAAATTAGAAAATCGCTAAAGACCGGATCGAAAGTCTCCCCCGGCAAGACAGGAATACTTTTTAATGTCTGCAACAAACAGATAATATGATTAAGGGGTAGCCGATAATCATAATTGTTTTGGTAAAACTTTTTGATAATATTTAAATATTGAGCTTTCTGCCTGATTTGACTATATTCAAATAAGGTCTCAATCATAAATGGTAAATTATCTCTAACTCTACTCTGGCTGAGTTCGGAAGTCTTGTATGAAGGTTCTAAGAATAAACCTATGTATTTTTCCAGTAATTTTGTACTTCTTACTTCAGGGGGAATAAGGCACATATCTTCTGGTATTTCTTTACGATATTGCTCGTCAAAATTAGCAATGAGATAGCCAATAAGTTTAGCACCTCTTCTTCTTACTCCTTCTTCCGGAAAAATAAGCTGTTCATACAAAAATTTTAATACCAGTAGTTTCTCTTTCTGATTAAGATAGGCGGCATATTCGGAAAAAATTCTTAAATATTCCTGAACATTTTGCCAGTTCCCATCGCTACGCGCTGATTCAAGAATAGAGTTGATGGATGTTTCATTCCTCAGCTGATGCATTAATTGAAAACTGTGCTCCAGAGAAAGATATTTGCTTTGTTGAATTACATCTTTACCATGAAGCAAGGCAAAATAACGAGCTTTTCTTATCGGTTTATAATCTTTTCCTGGCAATGGATTGGCCTTTACCTCTACTCCTTTTTCTATCAGGAAATCCTCAAAATCCTTTAGTTTGTCAAATACCCTACGATATCTTTTCTCTTTTCTTTCATCCACATTATCCAGCTTTTTTAAGATAACCTGAAAAGATTCATTAAGACTATATATATACATCTCACCGGAATTTTCTTTATTCTTTACCCGAAAATCGGAGTAAATTAAAATTAAGGACTCCAGGGAAAGATTTTCTAATTCTAAATCCCATACGGAATGATTAACTGCAATGTGCCCTATATAAGGAATATTGTACTTATGAAACCAGATATCGGTATAGTAATAGTGCAAATAAGGAACCCTTTCTTGCTCCCGGTACCGACAACCATATTTACCAATATCATGACCGGCAGCAGAACCAGAAATAACTCCCAAATCAACGGGAAGTCCCTGTTTTTGTATCTGCCTGCCAATGCTTAAAGCTAAAGCATGAACACCACAGATATGTTCCAGAGTATTGTATTCATAGATTTCCTTACTTAGAGCCATCATTTCATGAACAAAAAGGGTATCAAAGGCATTCAGGAAATTACGGTATTCTTCCGGTTGTTCCAATACCCTAATTTCTTTAGTTGATAAGAAAGCAAGAGGGTATTGAGCTAGAAAGGATTTTTTATTATGTTGATAGTGTCTGGAGAGAAAAAAGCGATATGTTAATAAAAAGAGATAAAATAACTTTTTTTTAGCTACAGGGAGTCTCTCAAATTTTGGCCTGCTCTCCGGGAAGGACAGGTATTGACAGAAATGGTAGATTTCCTTCAATGTTTTCTCTGCGCTTTCCATCTGCTCAATTTCCTGCATTCTGTTTAAGAATAAATCCAAAATAGTTATAGCTTGAAAATTACTGGCTTTTATCATTGACGATAATTTTTCTCTAAATCCGGGGGCTTCATTTAATGATTGGATATCCTCACGGTTAATTTCATACTTTTGCATTTCCTCATTCCGGAATAGCTCTTCGAATAATTCTTTAATTAATACATCTGCCATATTTTCACCACAGTTTCAATATAATATGTATTGCTATTATAACCATTATATAATATTTTACTATCTTTAGTCTGGTAATCCAACACTTACTATTCTAAAATATATATTATTAACTTTATCTTTTACCGAAAGAAGTTGTAAAATTGTTCATAGTATCCGAATTTTAAAAAATTTCGATACTACGAAATATGCTTTTTAAATAAGTTAAATAAAGTACAAAAGGTTATATAATGCAGGTAATTTTTATACCTTGGAAAAATTAAGATTTTTTATTGTATAATATATTAAAGATAGGGTAATCAGGGGAAATACCCTCTGAAAACTCTCAAAGGAAATAATTCTTTATAGAAAATATATCTTATGTTAGAAGCAAGATAGGCTTCAAGAGAATATTAAATACTGAATTTGATTTTAATTACCAATAGAAAGGAATGTAGTGCTATGCCCAACTATAGCTATGAATGCCAGGATTGCTCTTGTGTCTTTAATATAAGGGCTTCAATTAAGGAAATGGAGAATGGTAATTTTTCCTGTGAACGATGTGGGAGTAAAAATATTAGAAGGTTATTTAATGGTTTTGGCTATTGTAAAAATAATGGCAGCTATTCTTCAGCAAACTCCGGTTGTACCAGTTGTCAGGGTGGAAATTGTTCTACCTGCAATCGCTGATAGGAGGTAATTATAGTTAGTTTTTTTTCTAATAATACTTTTACCCTGTAAGAAAGTATAATTGATTAGAAATCCATAGTATATAAAAAGATTTTGGCATTAGGAAAATCTGGAATTTATGAAGGAGAAAAAGAAATGAAAATTGCCCGAGTATCAGAAATGCAAAAGATGGATCGGGAAGCAATCCAGAAATATAAAATAAGCGATGAACTATTAATGGAAAACGCTGGATTAGCTGTTTATTCTGCTATAGCAAATGAATTTAATATCCTGGAGAATAATTTTTTTATTTTCTGCGGAAGTGGTAACAATGGTGGAGATGGACTGGTAGTAGCCAGAAAACTACATTCCTGTGGCGCTTATGTCAAGATCTGTTTGCTGGACAATCCAGAAAAGTTTAAAGGTGCGGCAGAAAAAAATTGGCAGATAATTGAAAAATTATCTCTTCCCATCTTTCTTACCCCTTCTGAGACAGAATTAAATTCCTTAATTATGCCCGATGACATTATTATTGATGCCATATTCGGAACTGGTTTAACCAGAGATATTTCGGGATACTACTATCAAATTATACAGTTAATAAATGAAAAGACTAATCGGATTATCAGTGTAGACATTCCTTCCGGTATAAATGGCAACACTGGTGATATTAATGGTATTGCCATAAAAGCAGACTATACCATAACTTTTGGCTTACCCAAGGTAGGAAACATACTCTATCCTGGTTATCACTATGGAGGAAGACTTTTGGTTAGCCATATCTCTTTCCCTCCTGAATTATATGATAATGACCAACTGAATATCCAGATAAATACATCCTTGATTCTTCCAGAACGGCAACCTGATGGACATAAAGGCACCTTTGGCCATGCTCTCTTTATTGCTGGCGCACCAAACTATTATGGTGCTCCTTATTTTGCTTCCCTGTCCTTCCTTAAAGCAGGAGGTGGTTATTCTCGTCTGGCAGCTCCGTCTTCTCTTATTCCCTATATCAGTAACAAAGCAAGTGAAGTGGTACTCCTGCCTCAAAAAGAAACGGATGTCGGAACAATTGGTTTAACTGCCTTTAATGAACTGGTGCAATGGTCGGAAAAAATGGATATTGTTATTATAGGACCAGGCTTATCCGTACAAGAAGAAACACAAGCATTGATTAAAAAGTTAATTGTTGAGATAAAAAAACCGTTGCTCATTGATGGTGATGGAATTACTTCTTTGAGCCAGGATATTTCTATCTTAAATACACGTCAGTACCCAACTATATTAACTCCTCATCTTGGTGAAATGTCTGGCTTAATTAAGGAATCTATTTCCAAAATAAAAAAAGAATCTATGAGGTTAGTGGAAGAATTTTGTAAGAAGTATAGCTCTATTCTGGTACTGAAAGGAGCCCATTCGCTAATTGGTCTACCCTCTGGTGAAATATATATCAATATGACCGGAAATAGCGGTATGGCTACTGCCGGCGCAGGTGATGTATTGACCGGTACCATAGCGGCGATGTTTACCCTGGGATTATCGATAGAATCAGCAGTAAGAGAAGGCGTCTTAGTTCATGGTTTAGCCGGGGATTTAGCTGCCTGTGCAAAGGGACCAGATGGCATTACCGCTCAGGACATTCTAAACCATCTGCCTCCAGCAGTGAAGATAATTCGGGATGAGAAAAATAAAGACAAGCAGTATAGATTTACTGGAATAGATATTATTTAAGGGTAGAGGAATTTTTTTCTAAATTAGCAACAATATATACCCGATAAGATTTTAAGATGGAGCACAGTTGGCACAATTATTACATTTGGAGCTACAATTAGAATTTTTTTGAAAAATATTTTGTTTGAAACTTATGTAAAGAATTATCCAGAAGAATAATTCCCCTCGAACATCTTTATTTTACCAAAAAATCCTCAAACTCCTGCAAAAAATCCTGTAAATCCATTACTGATCTATTCTTCTCATATTCAGTAGCCTTTTTATTCTGAATAGCTTCCACCAGCCATCTTTCATTGACATAAATTATTTGATCATGATAATCCAGCTGGTAACTGTTACCCTCTTTTTTCACACTTAGAGGAAAATCCTTTTCTTGAAAAACCTTCCAGACATGATATCCCAGCTTTACTTCTTCTACTTCTGGCAGGATCTTAAGATTTCCATAACGATTATCCCAGGATTTTACCTTCCAGTTGTTGTCAAAATAGATTGGTGAATGATGGTAATAATAAATGTATTCCTCTTCATCTATGCGATCCGGAACACCCATTACTTCCTGTACTTCCTTTTCTGAAAAACCAATTTTAATGGGTCCCGAACCTAGTTTTTTCACCATAAGATCTTGCTCCTGCTTATAAAAGACATAATCTATTGAAGACCAACCCTCTGCTGGAGCTGATTTGCCATTTGACTGTTCATTACTATAAACAGAAATGTTTATCAATATAAAAAATATAAATAAAAATACCAGCATACTTACTTCTTTTTTCATAAATAAAATAACCTCCTGAGAATATTTTTATAATTATTCTTAATATCTTCACAATTTTTTTATATTAGAAGTGAAATTATATCAAATTAACATCAATAAAACCTATTCCAATCACGATAGTAACATATATTTTCTTCTCTGTTAAATTAAAGACTGAATTAAAATAATAATTATTGATTTGGTCAAAACCATCACATCTTATCTTGCTTAACGCTCCTTTGATCCAGATCCGTATCCCAGCATCTCGAGGCAGGTTAAGTGTAGTATGGCCAATCCCACCGAATATGTTAATAGTCATATCATCCTGATAGTCTCCTGTCACATCAACAACAGTATCTCCAGTACCCAGAACAGCTTTCAGGTCAGTTAAGTTAATAGAACTCAAATCAAGATGATTTTCTCCACTACCCATAATCACATCCAATGACAGAGGAACTGTCTTATTAAATAGCAAAGACCAATTATTAACCAGGGGGGTAAAAATATCTTTTTCGTTATCCTGAATTATTTTTAAATTCCCTATCCCATTTTCCACCACATAATTAATCTGGGGAACCCAACTTTCTAAGTTATAGGAAAAATGAGAAAGAAGTAAAGGTGATTGGTTTAATCCATGAATATTAAGATTTCCTTTATAGACTGCAATGGTGGCATCAACCTTTTGAGCTTCCATTAAATCAACAACAATTGTTTCAGAAACTAAGTCTCCTTTATCCCAGCAGCCATTAAGTAAAAATAAAGTGATGCTCATCATTATTACCAGTACTAGTAAAGTAGAGGGAGACCAATTATATTTTTTCATTAATATTATCTTTCCAGTATTTTATTTACTCAAAGGAAAATAGATTAAACTATTTTTTTCATTTTACTCTAATTGAATAAAACTTTATACTATATATTTTACAACTGTTCTAGTAACTCTGTAAATAAGCTTAGAGCATCCTCCAGATAACCAGAAGAAGTCGGATCAATACCAGTATTTTTCAAAATGGAAATGGGGTAATCAGAGCTTCCTCTTTTTAGAAAATCAAGATATCTTGCCGCAACAGATGAACCATCCTGAATTATTTTTCGGGCAAGAGCAATAGCCACAGCAAAACCAGTAGCATATTGATAGACATAGTAATGATAAAAAAAATGTGGTATTCTTGCCCATTCCATACTTATTGCTCTATCTATTATAACATTTTCTCCATAGTAAAATTTATTCAGGTCAATATATTTCTGACAAAGAAAATCCGCAGTTAGCGCCTCTCCTTTTTCCTGAGCTTGATGGATCAGGAGTTCAAATTCGGCAAACATGGCCTGTCGAAAGAAAGTAGTTCTAAACTGTTCCAGGAAATGATTCAGGATAATAGTCTTCTCTTTTTTATTTTTTAGCTTACTCAGCAGATAATAGGTTAGCAATACTTCATTGGTGGTAGAGGCAATTTCTGCCAGAAAAATGGAAATATCACTATAAATAAATGGCTGATTCTTATGGGCAAGAAAACTATGCACAGAATGTCCTAATTCATGAGCGAGGGTAAAAACGTCTTCCAGTGTACCCTGATAATTCATCAAAATAAATGGTTTACTACGATAACTGCCGCTAGAATAAGCACCACTGGTCTTTCCTTCATTCTCATACACATCAATCCATCTCTCCCGAAAACCTTCTTTTACAATTGACAAATATATTTCACCCAGGGGTTTGAGACTTTCCAAAATAATATTCTGAGCTTCCTGATAATCCAACGTTAATGTTTCTTCCATCAAGGGTGCATATAGATCATACATACACAATCTGTCTAAATGCAGGTAATCACATTTTAACTGCATATATTTATGTAAAAAATGAATATTTTGATGAACAAGGTCCAGTAAATTAGAATAAACCTTTACTGGTATATTATCTTTAAATAAAGCCGCCTCCAGACTATCTTCATATTTTCTGATAGAGCTGTAAAATTGATCTTTTTTAATGCTTCCAGCCAACAAGGTAGTATAAATATTGCGATGTTGCTGGTATGTCTGATAGTATTCCCGAAATACTTTTCTACGAAATTCCCTATTGTTATCTCTTAGCAGGGTAATGAAATTACTATGGGTAATAGGAGTTATTATGCCATTTTTATCTCTTATTTTGGGAAAACTAAGATCAGCATAACTAAGTAATTCAAAGGAATATTCGAAAACCTGTGCCATATCTCCCGTAAGTGAAATAATTCGCTCTTCCTCCGGAGAAAGTATATGCTCTTTCTTTCTGTAAATATCTTCCAGGTAGTGTTGATAAACTTCTAACTGTTTATTCCCCTGTAACCATTTTTTTAGCTTACCCTGCTCTAAGGATAGAATTCCCGGTTCAATAAAAGAAAGGCTTTCCTCTGTTTTAACTAATATAGTGGAGGCTTGATAAAAAAATGATTGGTAAATATTATTATTATTATCTTCATCCTTACGCATGTGAGCATAGGTATATATTTTTTGAAGCAATGCAGAAATTTCATCCTTCAATTGCAGACATTTAAGAAATGAATCTGCTTCCCGGGTAAAATTCGGTTTTAATGCTAATAGCTTACTAAGTAGTTCTTCTACTTTTAGACAATCCTTTTGCCACTGCTCATCTTTTTCATAAAGAGAATTAATATCCCAGCGAAACTTATCAGGTATCTGGTTTCTGGGTATTATTTTGCTTTTTTTGTTGGAAGCTTTTGCCATAGAATCCTTCCCCAAAAGAATCCCTTTAATAATATATAGTACAAGTATTTAATATATGATATATGGTATTTAGTATATGGTAATCCGTTAATTTAGTTATCAGTAGTTGGTAGCTAGTATTTAGTATCAAATATTTGGTAATCGATTTTACATTCAGATACTATTAAATATTGGTATAATCTTATTCTTTAAATTGGGAACTACTACCAGTATATCCTTCTGCCAGAGGTCAAATGGCTTCCCATTAATTAAAGTAACGCTGGCTCCGGCTTCCTCGGCTATTAATACTCCGGCTGCCATATCCCAGGGAGAAAGCTTATAGTGCCAGTAACCATCCAGTATCCCCGCACCTACATAACAAATTGCCAGACTGGCACAACCCATGAATCGAAATAAATATGAATTCTCCTTAAGTAATCTTTGGGTCATCAGAATATTTTTGTTATAATAATATGGTTCATGACCCCAATCTGAGGCAAATAATTGATATTTACCGTTATTACTATCAGTTGTTTTTATCTGTCTACCATTACGATAAGAACCAGCTCCCTTTCGGGCATAAAAAAGATCCTGCCGAAGCGGATCAAAAGCAACACCACAAACCGGTTTATTTTCCCTCCAGTAACCAACAGATACTGTAAAAAAGGGGACCTGTTTTACAAAGTTTAAAGTGCCATCTAAAGGGTCAATAAAAAAGGCATGCTCTTTTTTTAGTATATCTTTATCTTCTTCTCCAATAACAGGAATACCTGGGAATCTGCTGGAGAGTTCAGTGGTAATTATTTCTTGTGATTCACGATCAACGTTGGTTACCAGATCATGACAATCCTTTTTCTCTGATACTCTAAATTCTCTACTTTCATAATAATGGCGAATAAAGTTACCAGCTTTTAATGACACACTAATAATGCTTTCCAGTACATCATATTTCATGCTGCCATACTCCAGATATAAGACAAATTTAACAGTATTCTAATAGCTGAAAATTAAATTATTATTAAGCTC
Organism: uncultured Atribacterota bacterium; assembly: GCA_964433555.1. Lineage (GTDB taxonomy): Bacteria > Atribacterota > Phoenicimicrobiia > Phoenicimicrobiales > Stramentimicrobiaceae > Stramentimicrobium. Next base: position 54,671 of record CAYSRG010000009.1, read on the forward strand.
GTCTGTACTAAACTTCTAACTCATTTTCTTTAATTAAATATTTCACTATACGAATATTTTTTTGTAATTCTTCCACTTGCTGTTTTATTTTGTACCAAATGCTTTCCTGTTCGTTCTCCATGCCGGAAAGCTCCATTTCATTTAACAAGAGATAAAATTTATGTTTAATTTTATTTAAATCAGTCAAAATTTCGTCCAGCTGTGATTCCTTATTGCTATCTTTTATCTTTCCCTGAGTAACAATCTTCTTATCCCTAATGAGAAAGGTCTCACCAAGAGCAGGTGTATAAGCATCAAAGTCTAATTGTTGCTGGAGTAGTTCGGCAAAAGATTCTGATTCTTCTTTTTCTCCGTGTACTACAAAAACCTTTTTGGGCTTATTTCGCAATCCTTTCATCCACCATAATAATTCATCTTGATCTGCATGGGATGAAAAACCATCAAGATGATAGATTTCTGCTCTTACATCAACCATTTCATCCAAAATATCTAAGCTTTTTTCACCACTGATTATCCTTTTGCCCAGAGTTCCTTCAGCTTGATAACCTACAAAAATAATTGATGATTCTTTCTTCCAGAGGTGTTCTTTCAGATGGTACTGGATTCTACCTCCATCACACATACCGCTAGCAGAAATGATTATTTTACTTCTTTTAGAACTATTTATCCGTTTGGAAGATTTTACTGTACTGGTCATTCTCAAAGATTGAAAATCAAGTAGCTGATTTCTCTTTTCCATAATCCTTAAATCTTTTTGAGCAAAATCCTGGGGATTATTACGATATATCTTAGTTGTAGCGATGGCTAAGGGGCTATCGAGATAAAACCTCAATTTTTTTAGCTTTTTGTCTTGTTTTGTTAATTGTCTCAGTTGTAAATTATAATAGTGACTTAATTCATAAATAATATCCTGTGCCCTCTGTAAGGCAAAAGCTGGGATAATAACATCCCCTCCCCTTTTTAAGGTCTTATCAATAATGGAAAAAAACTTTTTCACTTCCTGTCGATAAGGACGATGTTTTCTTGCTCCATAAGTGGATTCAATTACTACATAATCTGCTTCTTTAACACGTTGTGGATTTTTTAAAAATGGTTTATTTTTTCGTCCAATATCCCCGGAAAATAACCACTTACAGGTTCTGCCATCCTCGTTTACCCATAATTCAATAGCAGCTGAACCTAAAACATGTCCGGCATCCTGAAATCTGAAACTAATATTTTCATCAATATTGATTTTATATTGATATGGCGCAGCTCGAAACAATAAAAGACAATCTAAGGCATCTTCAATACTATAAAGTGGCTCTACAAATGGTTCACCAGTTCTAAGTCTCCTTTGATTCTCCTCTTCTGCATCTTCTTCCTGAATCTGTCCACTATCAGGAAGTATGATAGAACAAAGCTCCATAGTAGATTTTGTACAATAGACCTGCCCATGAAAACCTTCTTTATAAAGTTGGGGAATTCTTCCACAATGGTCAATGTGGGCATGACTAAGAATAATAAAATCTATTTCTTCAGGCCGGAAAGAAAATGGTAGATAATTTAAGCGAGTAATAGCTTCCTCTCCTCGAAAAAGACCACAATCTATTAAAAATTTCTTATATTTAGTCTGGATAAGATAACAGGAACCAGATACCAGACGATTAGCTCCTAAAAAACTGATCTTCATATCAAATCTCCTTTCTCACACTCATCACTAGTTCTATTTTTAGCTATCATTTTTCTATTTTAACACAGAAGTATAAATTATAACTCATTTAGTACTTTATTAGCAAATAATTCTGCTTTATGTAAATCTGTTAAATCAGGATGCCCTTTATTTATTCCGCCTAACAATACAAGGGGACCAAAGGTATCCCATCCTTTAATAGAAAGACAACCAAGTACTTTCAATCCCTTTTGTTCGGCTTTATAAATAATTTTATTAAGAATACGCTTTAGATATTTTTTTTCAATATTTCCGCTGGTGGTAAAAAGAAAGGTTTTATGACCGGATAAGGCTGGTAAATTATCCAAGAATGATTGTATTTTTTGGTGTGGTTTACCAAAATATATACCAGTGCCAATTCCAATTGCTTCATAATCTAACAACTTAGCAGGCTTAATCTGGTCTGGTTTGTATAAATCAGCCTGGAGTCTTTGAGTAATTACCTGAGCAACTTTCTCAGTGTTCTGGTGGTGATATGACTCATATATGATAATAATTCGTGGTTTTGACATCCCTTATTACAACCAGTAATGTGATTTCAACATTAAAATTTTATACTAATTTAACATAAAATCATTCTACTTTCCACTATTTTATTAATATTAATTTCAAAATACCTCCTTCTGATTATTTTCCAAGAAAAAGAATACATTTTTAAATTTATTACTTTTTATTTCCCCATAAATATATTAGAATATAAAATTAAAATACTTTTCATTTATTCATTCCAGAGATAAATATTATGAAGTAAAGGCAGGGATTATTAATATGACACAGCGACACGATTTTCAAATCACGGAAAAAGCAAACTCAATTAAACCTTTTCTAGCAATGGATGTAATGGAAAAAGCCCAGCAACAAGAAAAATCAGGTTTGAATATTATCCATCTGGAGGTGGGAGAACCTGATTTTGACACACCCCCCGTTATTAAAAATGCAGCCATTGAGGCAATCCGGGATGATGATACTCATTATACTAACAGTATGGGTAAACTTGAATTAAGAGAGGAAATAGTTAATTATTATCATAGAAAATATCATCTGAAGATTTCTCCGGAACAGATTATTGTTACTTCCGGTACTTCTCCGGCAATGTATCTTATATTTGCCGCAACATTAGAACATGGCGATGAGATCATTCTTTCTGATCCACATTATGCCTGTTATCCAAAAATGATAAAATTTTTAGGCGGAAAACCGATTTTTGTTCCCGTATATGAAGAAGAGGATTTTAAATATGATCTGAACCTGATTAAAAAATATATTACCTCCAGAACTAAGTTAATCATGGTGAATTCTCCTGCTAATCCTACCGGGATGATTTATAGCAAAGAGGATCTTGCGGCTATTGCCAATTTAGGTTATTATACTCTTTCCGATGAAATATATCACGGCTTAGTGTATAAAGGAAAAGAGCATTCTATGCTTGAATTTACTGACCGCACCTTTATTCTGAATGGCTTCTCCAAACGATATGCTATGACCGGATGGCGTCTGGGCTATTTAATTGCTCCTCCGGAATATATTAGACCTTTGCAAAAAATTCAGCAAAACTTCTTTATCTGTGCCAATTCCTTTATTCAAACTGCCGGAATTGTAGCTTTGAAAGAATGCGATGAAGAGGTTACAAATATGGCTGAAATATACAATCAGAGACGTATCTACCTTCTCAAACGACTTCAGGAAATTGGTATCGCCTGTAAGGTAGAACCAACCGGGGCTTTTTATGCTCTGGCTAATGTCAAAAAATATACTAACAATTCCTTTCAGATGGCTTTTGATATTTTAGAAAAAGCAAGAGTAGCTGTCACACCTGGCATTGACTTTGGAAAAAATGCAGAAGGTTATTTAAGAATTTCTTATGCCACTTCTTTAGAAAATATAAAGGAAGGATTGAATCGGTTAGAAAAATACTTTCAAAATTGCCGAGCCTGATTATCTAGCTGGTACTTCTTTTTCACATACCCTTATGATGAGAGAATCTTATTTCACTTATCACAATAAAAATAATAGTGGAGATAATGATACACCATACTCCTGGCCAGATTCCTAAGGGATAGTAGCCCATAAAGTACATGGTAATCACGCTTAATCCCCCAATAATAATGCTACTAAGTGCAGCTATTAAATCTCTCTTCGGCCAGAAAATACCAAAATAACTGGGTGCTAGAGCTAAGAGACCGGCAGAAGACATTACCGATAATTCAACTATAATGCCGAACTTTCCTAAAGAAAAGAAAAAGGCTAATATCGCAATAACAGGAACCATAATTTTGCCAAATATTAATTTGGTTTTTTCCTCAACTTCAAATAGCTGACTGTATATGTCCACTGTACACATAGAACTGAGAGTCAGAATAATAGAATTTATGGTAGATACAGAAGCTGCTACAATGCCCAGAAAGACTATAAGAGCTAACAGAACAGGCGTTTTTTCTAATATTAAGGGAGTAATCATATCTGTATTGGTAACCTCCGGAAAGATATGTCGGGCTGCCAGCCCCAGGTGAACTACAATGAGGGTATAAATCAGGCCAAAGATAGAAAAGCCTATAATCATCGTCTTGAGACTTTTTTGATCTTTTGGTATAAACATCCTTTGAGCAACCTGAGGATTGGTTAAAGCAAAGAAAAGCCAGGGAACTGTAAGTCCCAGAAATCTATGATAGGGCATTTTATTAGCTGCCAAGAGCTCAGTATGGTCATTTTGAATAATTTGAAAAAACGAACTCACACCTCCCATAAAGTAGTTCATAACATAATATAAAAGTAATAAGGAAGAAACTAACATAATAACAGATTGCATACAATCAGTCCAGGCAACAGAACGCATACCAGCCCAGAGAGTAAAGACTAAGATTATAATTAAAGTTAAGAAAACGCCCACCTGATAGGGAATTCCGGTTAAGGTTTCCAGAAGATAGCCAATACCGGTAAACTGAACCGACATATAGGGTATTAACATAAGCATAGAGAATATAGTAGCAATACCGCCCAGCAAGCGACTCTGATACACCTTGCTCAGTAATTCCACCGGGGAAATACAATCATACTTTTTTGCTATTGACCAGAAATAAGGGGCAAACAATACTAATAATAATATGGTTCCCATCAGATAAGATAGTTCAAAGCCCATTACACTTATGCCCATGGAATAAGTCATGCCCACCAACCCTACCATCATAAAAGCACTATAGGTTGTAGCACTGTATGTCATTGCTGAAATAAAGCCACCAATAGTACGATTAGCAATAAAGTATTCGACAATGCCCGGTCCTGTTCTTTTCCTGGCCAAATAAGAAACTAAACAACCCAGAAGAAACCATATTAGCAAACCCCAGAGCATAATAGATGGTCTACTCATTTTATTTTCCACCACCTATGATCAGGAGTCCATATAAGATAACTACTAGTGATAAAATTATCCAGAATAGATAAGCACCAAAAAAGGTAGCAGGTAATAAAAAAGGAACAGTTAAACTAAATAAAATAAGAATAAGAAAAACTATTAAGGGCTTTTTAATAGGATTTAAATCTATTTTATCCATTCTATTCTCCTTTTTACTGAGGTTAAAACATTTGCTTCCCACTATTCCCACTCAGAAATAAATTCACTGAGATGCCTGTTTTGATTTAATTGGACCAGGGTATAGCCACTCCACTTTGTAAAGTGTAAAATGGTATAAGCCGCTGTGTCCATATGAATACGCCAGAAATAAGGTTTACCCATTTCCAGACAGGAGGCTATTAAAGGCTTTAAGACAGCACGGTGGGAAACGATAAGCACTGTCTTGCCATCAAAATCCTTTCTAATATTATCCAGTTCTCTTCTAGCTCTTTGCTGAACCTGATATAAGGTTTCCATACCAGGGACGGTTAGTTTTTCTGGTTCGCGTAACCAGATTTCCCATTGTTCGGGGTATTGCTGGGCAATAAATTGTTTAGCCTGTCCTTCCCAGGGACCTAATTCAATATTATTCATTCCCTCATTTACTTCAATTTCAGCACGGCATTCTTGACTAATAATCTGTGCAGTTTGTTTGGCACGTAAGAGGGGGCTGGTAAATATCTTAATCGGGTGATATAAGCTCATCTCAGCAGCTAATTCTTTTGCTTGAAGGAATCCAAGTTCATTTAAGGGGAAATCACTTCTTCCGCGAAATAGGCCTTCTCTGTTACCCTGACATTCTCCGTGGCGAACCAGAATGATTTTTGTTCTATCTCTATGTTTCTTACTCACCTGATTAAAAACCTTCTTGATTTATAAATTAATTAGCATTATTGTAAATCTATTTTCCACCAAAAGCAATTATCTTTTTCCCATTTCTTATTTATTTATATAATTATTTTTGCTTTTTTAAGTATATTATAAAGCTGATGACTATAAAAATTGTCAATATAATAATCCCTTTCTGATATTTATGTTCGAAGTATATTTCGGATGGACCAATTTCCGGTAAAAGGGTAGGATCCAGGAGAAGGCGATTTTTAAAAGCTAAGTCTCGAACATTTAAGAGATGAACTACAAGAATCCCTGCAGCTAAAAATTCAAGTATTAATCCTCTTTCTGCAAGAGCAGGAATTTCCAGACCTCCCAGCACTAGGGCATTAAGAAAAACAATAGAGGCAACGCTACCTCCAAAATTGGCAAAGGCTCCTCCAATATTGACAAATAATTCAATCACCTTCCCTTCTGCTTCTTCCTGATAAATTATTAACCTTTCTTGAGTATTGCCTATTAAACTACCGGTGTTAATAAATGTAATATTTGATTGCTCAGCAATGTCCTCAAGAATTTTCTTAGAATCCTGGAAAAACATCCCTTCTGCCTGATCTTGATTATCTCCCATTGAAACTGCTGCCAGTTTATAATTGATAATGTTTCTCTGATTTAAAATCTACAGTATATCAATAAAAGTAAAATCAGGAATAGTGGCTCCATACTCAGAAGCTCCTATAGCATAGATGGAGATGGGAGTACTATCCATAACCTTGCATGGCGTAAAAGTAGCCAGGATTAGGGCAGAAAATGAGTACAGGAACCAACAGCTATGATATCACTGGATTTTAAGCCATCCTGCTGAAAATAATTCACCATTAAGGCAGCAAAATCAGGATTGGTAGAAGTCCTTTTGGCGCTTAGATTACCCAGAGTGGTGGTCAATCGGATATATTCTTCACAAATTAATCTGGTTCTGTTGGGATCTAATTGATTATTGATAGGTATTCCTCGCGCTTCTCTTTCTTCTCGGATAGCCTCTAAAGATTATGACATAATTTTTGCTGCCTGATATTGTAATTGACAATAAGGAGTCGTTGTCTTTACTTTAGAACTTTCAGTTAAAACCAATCCTGTAACAACAATAATAAAAATAAATATCAAATATTTTATAGATACCTTACATTTAATCCAATTTCTCATTTTATATTTACTTCTTAATAATTATTTTTAATATTTTATAAATACCATCTTATATTAAATATTTTGCTCATAATTATTTTGGTCTATTTTAGAATATTACAAAAGACAAATTTAGGACCAATTCTGATAGGATAACTCTTTTTATGACTTCTGAAAGGCTTCTAAAACTGAAGATTCTTTGCATTCATTGCTCTGGCTACTTGTAAAACGGTAAATCTCTTAGGAGGGGATTTCAACTACAACTGTTACCATGATAAATTTAATTTATTTTGCTAAATCATGGGCAATAAGAGCAGCGCCTATGGCTCCTACTATTTGAGGTTCAGGAGGTAGATACAATTTTTTCTTTATTTTCTTTTTAAAGCTTAGTATTATTCCTTTATTTTTAGCTACCCCACCGGTTAAGGCTATAACATCAGTAACAGGTAAGCGAACTACCATAGAATATATGCGATTGGTAATTGACTCATGCAATCCGTGAATAATATCTTCTTTTCGATAACCATCCGCAATCAGTGATATTACCTCAGATTCTGCAAATACGGTACACATAGAACTAATATGTACTTTCTTTTTTGATTGTAAAGAAAGTTCACCTAAGTCTTCCAGCGCTACTTCTAAAGCTTGAGCCATTACTTCCAGAAATCTTCCAGTCCCTGCTGCACATTTATCATTCATCATAAAGTCAATAACCTGTCCACTCTCAGAAATAGAGATAACTTTGCTATCTTGACCACCTATATCAATTATAGTGCGTACAGCTGGATTGAGCCAGTGAGCTCCTTTGGCGTGGCAGGTAATTTCTGTTACACACTTATGGGCGAATGGTATATTTATTCTGCCATAACCAGTTGCCACAATAGAAGTTACCTCTTTTCTTTTATAACCGGAATTCTGTAATACCTGTTCAAAGCATTCTCTGGCATTCTGATTTATTCCCACTCTACTTTTAATAACAACATAGCTTTCAATTTTCTGCTCATTCATCAACACTACTTTGGTAGTTATAGCACCGATATCTATACCAGCTACGACCATGGTATCTCCTTTTTTCTATAATTGTATAATTAAGAATCTTAATTCTCAAGGCTTTATCTATTTTGACTGAGGATTTCAAAAAAGGCTTCTAATCTTGTTCTGATTTGTCCTTCTGAGTAATTGCGCTTATCTATGCCATCTCCGTCCAGAATAAGCATAGGAATTCCCTTTGCTTTTAAATAATCTTTTATCATGGAAGCTCCCCCACAACTCTGGCGACATCCCCTTTGATTAAAATGAATTACTCCATCAATTTTATATTTCTTAATCAGATTTTCAATAGATGAAATGCGACGACTTAAAGTTCCTGCGCCTGGATTGGCTAATATCTTGTCTGCTAAACCTGAAAAGAGTTGAGTAAGGTCATATTCTAACCAAAATACCTGGCTTATTTCTTCAAAAGCAATCACAGCCTTATAATCTAACATAATCTGCCAGATGATATTTGGATAGTAAGGTCTTAACTGGTGTAACCATAAAATTCGAATACGCTCCTTCTCAACAACGCCTATACCCTGAATTGCATTATTTTTTACTTCTTGGGCTAGTAATTCATAAAATTTCAATCCATCTCTTGAACCCAAAGAAGCAAAATACATATATAACGGATAAGCAAGCGCATTCCAACCAGATAATGGAGCAGGAACCTTTTCCCTTATCTGGTTAATTTTTTTAATAAGCAATGTGCTTTGATTAGCTAATTCCAGAGTTTTTCTAAGTTTAATCGGGGAAAACTGTTCATTAGTTCTTTTACTTATCCATTGAACTAATTTTTTTAATTCATTGATTAAATATTTTCGAGAACCTTGATTCCTTTCATATGGTGGATCAATCAAATAGTAATCACAACCATAATATCTGCTAACATTTTGAAAGAATTTTACCGAACCATCGCATAACAATGAAGTAGAAATTACCATATCTGGTCTGGGAAGACAATTTTTCAAATACATCCCACTGGCAACCCGGTAAAAAGAACATAAATCCAGCGAATAAAAATTAGATTCAGCTGTCTCTATAAAATAACCTGCCAGATTAAGAGCAGCCACTGAAGCAGAAATCATTTCCGGATATAGGGGAATAAGATCCAGAGCATAAAGTAATTCGGAAGGAGTAAATATACTAGCCCATACTACCGGTTTCTTTTTCTGATAAGCTATCTCCAATTGCCTGGTATAAAAATTTAACCAGAACAGGAAACTACTATCGGATTTTCTAAAATAATAACTTCCTACTTTCCTGATAAGTTTATAGGTAAAGGAGCTCTGAGCTAAGGATAAGATGATTCTATCTTTTAAATCACTATTTATTATATTATCCAAATTCTATAGCCTCCATAAAAGCCTGTATCCTCGTTCTAACCTGTCCACTAATATTGTCGCTAAATTCTCCTTCTAAACATAATGAGAGTACTCCCAGAGATTTTATTTTTTCCCTTAATAAGGGTATTTGAAACAGAGAAACATCGCAAAATTTCTGAGTATAAAATATTACTCCATCTATCTTTCTGTCTGTGATAATTTCCAATAATCTTTCTTCTCTTGTTACGCTTTCCATCATTCTGGGGCAAGAAATCTTATGTAAATAAAAGCTAACAATTGCATCAATCTTATTTGGATTAGTTTCATCAATTTTATTTATATAATAACGCCAACCATTACAATGGTCAGCTAACTCAATAATACCTCCATATTCTTCAATTATCTTAATTATCTCTATATTGTCCAGGACTGAGCCGGTCAATAATATTCTAAGAGTTTTTTTCTTTTCCCCCAGCTGATTCTGATTTGTAATCAAATGGGAATCATAAATTAAAAAATCATTAGGGTATAGACCGTAAATTTTTTTTATTCCCTCAGTCCCATCTTGAATCAGTTTAAAAAAATCATAATAAGAAAGATTAATATTCTGTTTTTTTCTCATTTCATCCAATCTCATAAAAATAGTACGGAAGTTATTGCTCTCCCTGATGGCTTCTTGTAATGCTTCATCTGTTATTTCTCTGCCAGTAAAATCTTCCAAACTGCGCTTTAAGTCATACAAATATGATTTAAACAGTTCTTCACTTGCCCTATCTCTCTTTCTGGGTAAGTCCAGAAAATAAATAAAGGAATCCCTGAAATAATAGCTCATTACATCATATAAACGGCGCATCCCATCACAGGAATTTACCAGAATAAAAGGTACCATAGCATTATCCTGATTCTGCTTTATTGCCCAGCTTAAAATACTGCGTACAAAAGGACAAAAATTACTATCAAGAAAGGTATTAGCCAAAGAAGGATCAAAACCAAGTGGAATTACTCTCTGAGGTCGAAAACCGGATGCTAAAATTATTTCCTGAGGAGTATAGGTACAAAAGAAGGCTATAAATGGTTTCTTTTTTATTGTGATGATTTTATTTTTTTGAGAATGTGGTGGATATTCCAACATTAATCTTCCTTAATGTATTTTGAATTCCATAACAACTATTATTTATTTATTATATCAATTATGCTAATTTGTTGTGGAGATTTGATTATCATTTGAGGATTCCCATTATGTAATTGAATTAAACCGGTAACCTTTATTTTTTTATTTAAAAAATACACAGCTGGATTAGCAGGGTATAAATGATAATGTTCAGCGAAAATCACTAAATTTATGGTCCCCTGCCAATTACGCTGGAAATTCAAAAAGCAAGCCTTACCAGAATCATGAGTCCTTAAGATAAAACCCTCCAGAGTAACCATTTGATTAATATAGGTCGGGGCTTCCTGCCAGTTAATTACCTTGACAGAATAATCTTCACCTTTAATTTGACTTGGTGAAAAAACAGAGAAAGCCCATAAACCATGTTTATTTTTTTCTGCCCTTAATGTCGCTTCATTTAATCTTTGATAATATTTGGCATCTAACGAAAGATAGCGAAAATCAGCCAGACCATATCTAAGCATTAATTCATTTATCATTTGGCTGTTCTTATTTAAAAAAACATAACGCAATAGCCGTCCATATTCATCCTGATCCTGGAAATCTTTCTCCAGGATAATCTCTTCTCCTTCGGTTATGTAAAATAAAAACCATTTGGCCAAATCATACCCCGGTTGTCCAATCTCTGGGGCATCAATGCCTAATAAACGAACTATTTCGTTATTTTTCAGAAGGACTGTATCTCCATCTATTACCTGACTAATGAAATAAGTTTTGGCATTTGCCGGAATGGCAATTGAAGAGATAAATAAAATAATTAATAAATATCTTTTTATTATATCTAAATGGTTATTCATAGCAGATAAAACAACTTTGAATCGATTTTTCCTAACATTATTTTTATTTCGAATCTCAGTCAAACAAACAATATAGCTGACATATTTTAATCTTTATGGTTAAATATTTTTATTTAAACTTTAAACCACAAAAAGACTATATTTTTATTATTAAGTAAAATTATTATCCTTAAGGGTATTATATTAATTAAATAAGAAAGGATTTTTACGAAAATTATGATGATTAAACCTTGATAATTCCTGCTAAGCCCAAAATAGCAATAAATAATCCTACAAATCCTAACAAACCAAGATATTCCAATTTTTTTCGTAAAAATTTAAAATAGGCAAAAAAGGCAAAGAAAGTAAAAAATAACAATTCATAGGGATTATTATGAGCAAATCCCTGGAATCCTAAGAAACCGATAAAACCTATAAATCCATATAACCAAGCTGGAAATTTCATCTTGATATACCATCTCCCAATTTTCTTATTTTTTGTAATGTCAATAATAATAGCACTTTACTATAAGTTATTAATAGTGTTCCATGCAAATATCTAAATCGAAGCTAACAGTCCGCCATCTACATAAATAATCTGTCCATTAATAAAATCGGAAGCAGAAGAAGACAGGAATATAATGGTACCAACCAATTCATCAAGATTCCCCCAGCGATGAGCTGGAGTACGATTTTTAAGCCATGAATCAAATGACTTATCCTGACTTAGGGGAAGGGTCATTTCGGTAATAAAATAGCCGGGACCAATACCATTAACCTGTATATTATATTTAGCCCATTCTACACTCATAGCTTTAGTTAACATCTTTAGACCACCCTTAGCTGCCGCATAGGGAGCTATGGTTTCTCTACCAATCTCGCTTTGTAAAGAGCAAATATTTATAATTTTCCCTGATTTCCTCTTAATCATACCTCTTACCACTTGCTGACTAACCAAAAAGGCTCCGGTAAGGTTGATATCAATGACTTTTCTCCAGGCTGATTCTTCAAATACCTCAAGAGGCTTCCTTATCTGTATTCCGGCATTATTTACCAATATATCAAGGAAGCCAATCTCTCTTTCCATATTAGCAATTTGTTCTTTAATCTCTTCTTTGTTGGTAATATCAAAAGGGTATCCAACTACCTGCAATCCTTCTCCTCTTAACCTTTCCACAGCCTGTTTTAGCCTATTCTTGTCTTGGCCATTGAGCACTATTCGAGCTCCCGCCTCTCCCAATCCTCGAGCCAAGACTAAACCTAAACCACGACTGGAACCAGTAATAAGTGCAACTTTGCCCTTCAAATTGAAAATATCTAGCATCTTCTACTCTCCCAGATAGGCTTTTTTAACCTTCTCATCATTTAGTAGATCTTCCCCACTACCATTTAAAACAAGACAGCCTGTTTCCAGTACATAGGCATAATCAGATATTTTTAAAGCAGCAAAGGCATTCTGCTCCACTAAAAGAATCGTGATTCCTTCCTGACTGATTTTATGAATTGTCTCTATTATTTCCTGTACCAATAAGGGTGCCAGACCCAAAGAAGGTTCGTCTAACATCAAAAGTTTAGGGCGAGACATTAATCCTCTAGCTACTGATAGCATCTGCTGTTCTCCACCGGATAAAGTGCCCCCTTTTTGCCAGAGTCTCTCCTTTAACCTGGGAAATAGCTCATAAACCCACTCTAAATCTTTAGCAATTCCTTCATTATCTTGCCGGGTAAAAGCTCCTAACTCTAAATTTTCCTTTACTGTTAAATTAGGAAATATTTTTCTCCCTTCAGGGACCATTGCTACACCCATCTTGACAATATGGTCAGTTGAAAAATTATTAATATTTTTATCTTGAAATATTATTTTTCCAGTCTTTGTTTTAACCAGTGAGCATATGGCCCTCAAGGTAGTGCTTTTTCCGGCACCATTAGCACCAATAAGTGTGGTAATTTTACCTTGCGGTACTTCAAAAGTGATACCTTTTAAAGCGTGTATTCCACCATAAAAAACGTTCAAATCTTCTACTTTAAGCATATTGAGCTTCCACCCCCAAATAAGCTTTGATAACTTCTGGATTATGTTGTATTTCTTCGGGATTCCCCTCAGCAATTGTTACACCATAGTTTAGAACTATTATTCTCTCGCATATTCCCATTACTACCTTCATATCATGTTCTATCAATAAAATGGTCAAATCAAAATCTTCCCTTATTTTCTGAATAAAACGCATAAGTTCCTTAGTTTCCTGGGGATTCATTCCTGCAGCTGGTTCATCCAGAAGTAAAACCTTAGGCTCTGTTGCTAAAGCTCTGACAATTTCCAATTTTCTCTGTTGACCATAGGGAAGACTCCCTGCATTTTCCAGTTTGCATTTTTCTAAATCAACTTTCTCTAGTAATTCTATAGATTTCTGGTAGATGTTTTCTTCTTCCTTAATATAGCCTGGAAATTTAAAGATGGCAGAGGCGAGACCTGATTGTAAATGGAGGTGAAATCCAATCATTACATTATCAATGACTGTCAAATTCTCCATAAGCCTCACATTTTGGAAGGTTCTGGCAATACCTAATTTGGCTATTTTATCTGGCTTCATTCTGGTGATATCCATATTTTGAAAATATATCCTGTTTTCTGTGGGAGTATATATACCAGTAATCATATTAAAGACCGTAGTTTTGCCAGCACCATTAGGACCGATTAACCCTACCAGCTCTCCGTGTATTAGTTTCAATTTGAAATGCTTTACTGCTGTTAAGCCACCGAATTTTATGGTGATATTATCTATATTTAATATTTCCATTAAGAGGCACTCCCTTCAGTGGTTTTTTTATTAGTAAATATTCTATTAATTAGTTGAAAGAACCCTCTCCAGGAGAATTCAATCCCTCCCATCAAACCCCTTTGTTTATAAAGAATAAGAATTAAAAGCAGGACTGAGAAAGAAACCATCCTTAATCCTGGTATAGGAGGAAAATTAAGTGGTCCTAAATTAAAGCCGGCTTCAATAGGACGAAGATATTCCAGAAAGAAATTAAAGAGAAAAGCAGCAATAACTGTTCCGGTTATACTTCCTAATCCACCGAGCACTACTACAGCCAAAATATTAAAGGTCATCACGAACATAAAAGCTTTTGGATCTATAGTAGTCAATAAACCGGCAAATAAGCCACCCCCTACTCCGGCAAAGAAGGCACTAATAGTAAAGGACATTACTTTATGATAAGTTAGATTTATTCCGATGACTTCAGCTGCAATCTCATTTTCCCTAATTGCCATCAACGCTCTTCCAAAACTACTATTAATTAATCCTTTAATAATATAAATGGTTACCACTGCTACTCCTACCGTCCACCAGAGATTGGTATATTCTGGAATACCCTTAATACCCAAAGCACCATTAGTAATGTGAGGAATATTATTAGCAATGATTCTGATTATCTCGGCAAATCCAAGGGTGGCAATTCCCAGATAATCCCCTTTCAATCTTAGTACAGGTAAACCGATTACAAAGGCAGCTAAAGCAGCAACTAATCCGCTTAAGAATAAAGCGACTATAAATGGAGCGTGGATTACCGTAAAGGGCCAGGCTAAAGGTTCCAATATAAAAATTATTTCCTTATAATAAGGAGGAAGAACTAATAAGGCAGTTACATAGGCACCAATTGCCATAAAACCGGCATGACCCAGAGAGAATTGTCCGGTAAATCCATATATTAAATTTAAACTTACTCCAAGAGTAACATATATCGCACCGAGATTAAGAATTCTTATCTTATAAGCATCCAATTTATTCTGCGCAAAGAACACTAATATAAAAAGTATTATTAAAGCTATCAGGGTATATATTTTATCACTTTGTTTTTTCATTGTGTTACACCTTCTCTTGTACCTTTATGCCTAAAATACCATCAGGCTTAAACAATAGTATTAATATTAGAATTATAAAGACAAAGGCATCTCTATAACCTGATAAGTTAGGGAAAAATGTTACAAATAAAATCTCAGACATACCTAAAGTAAATCCTCCCAGCATAGCACCCGGAATACTACCGATACCTCCAACTACAGCAGCAATGAAGGCTTTCAAACCAGGTATCATACCCATAGTGGGAAATAACTGTGGAAATCTAAGACTCCATAGAATACCTCCTACTGCTGCCAGCGATGAACCAATAACAAAAGTTACCGAAATGGCTCTGTTTACATCGATTCCCATTAATCTGGATGTTTCAATATCTCTCGATATGGCCCTCATTGCTAAACCAGTTTTTGTTTGATAGATAATATAAACCAGTAGGGATAGAAATATAATAGATATCCCAATAGAAGCAAATAGAGTTGATTGAATACGAATCTCTCCAAATTGAAAAAGTCTGGTAAAAAATGCTGGTCGATGAACAGATTTGGGAATACCAGAAAAAACTACAATAGCTAAATTTTGCAGAAAGAAAGATACTCCAATTGCCGATATCAAAGCTGAAATTCTAGGTGCATCTCGCAAAGGTTTATAGGCAATCCTTTCAGTCAATACACCAGTCAAAGCAGTTAACCCAATGGCAACCATTGCTGAAGCCCACCAGGGCAGATGAAAAATTAAAAATCCAAAATAAAGGAAATATGGTGCCAACATAAAGATTTCTCCATGGGCAAAGTTTATTAATCTTAAAATTCCATAAACCATGGTATATCCTATGGCAATTAAAGCATATAAACTACCCAGTGATAGGCCATTCGCAATATTCTGCAAGAATAGATTTATTGTCATGGACTTCTCCTTGTCATTATTGGAATGAAAACTTCATAATCATTATAGGCAAAAGAGATAGGATTAAGTCCTATCTCTTTTGCCTATAATGTCAATTACTTATCTATCTCAAATTAAGGATAGACAGTAGCTTCATATTTATATTCTCCGTTTACAATCTTCACTAAAACAGCCGGTTTAATAGCATCACCATTTTCGTCAATGGTGATAGATCCACCAGCACCCTGAAAATCTTTTGTAGAAGCTAAGGCATCTTTAATTGCAACTGGATCAAATGAACCTGCTCTTTCAATGGCATCAACCATTAGGTTATAAGAATCATAGCAAAGAATTGATACAGCATCAGGAGCTAAATTATATTTTTCTCTGAAAAGTTTAGAAAATTTTTCAGATTCAGGTGTAGCAGGTTGGTCTTCAGCAAAGAAAGTACTGGCAATTAGACCTTCAGAAGCATCTTTTGCCAGATCTATTAAAACCGGATTGTGCAAAGTATCACCACCTAAATATTGACCTGTGTACCCTAATTCTCTGCCTTGAATAGCTATCAGGGCAACGTCTCCAAAATATCCAGGGAAGAAGAGAGCTTCTGCTCCAGAAGCAATAATCTGGCTTAATTGGGCACTAAAATCTTGGTCTCCGGTATTGTATTTAGTATCACTTACAATCTCTCCACCCAGTGCCTCAAAGGTTCTTTTATAGAAATTAGCCAGTCCAACTGAATAATCCTGGGCAATGTCAACTAAAAGAGCAGATTTTCTAACTCCTAGAGTTTCATAAGCATACTGAGCCATAACCTGACCCTGGAAGGGATCAATGAAGCAAGCACGAAATACATATTCTTTTCCCTGAGTGACTAAAGGATTGGTGGCAGTACCAGAAAGCAGTGGTATTCCTGCTTTGTTGGCAACTTCACCGCCCGGAATAGCCATTCCACTACCATAACTAACAAAAACTGCTACAGCCCCTTCTCTTTCAATAAGCCTGGAAACCGCATTGGCAGCTTCAACTTTATCACTCTTATTATCAACCAAAACTAATTCAATTTTTTTGCCTAATACTGTTGGAGTTTGCTCCTGAGCTAGCTCATAACCCCGCCAGCACAGCTCTCCTCCAACTGCCATAGCGCCAGTCATTGGTTCGGCAACACCGAATTTTACCACATCCTGAGCTAAAGCTACGCTACCTATCAAAAGTATCAATCCAGCTAAAGCAAAAACAATTAAATTTTTTTTCATTTATTTTCTTCCTTTCTTTTCAATTAAGATATTTTGACAAACACCTAATTCACTAAGAACTAAATTTTTAAGTTTTTTGTATTTTCTTTTTATCACCTCCTGAAACTTTTTTCTTTTCAGAATCATCTGTATAATAGTTAAAGAGGCAACCTTCATACATTTAGCTTAAAGAACCTCTGAGCGAAATATACCGTTTTCTTATCATTTTTTATTCTAATTTTCCACTTTTAGCTTTTTATCTATATTTTAGCTTAATATTGCCCGGAAATACAACTTCCTCCTTTGGACTTCGAGTAAAAAATGATCAGCTGGTATATATTTATTTTTATGGCAAGAATATTCTATTTAATCATCACCATCTTCCAGGCAAGTAGTTTTATGAATAAATAAATATGAATCAGAATTTAATTATCCAAATGCTTTATTCAGGATTAAATCATGATTTACTCAGAATTAATTTAATGGAGCCAGCATCTTGATTAACATTTTTATTATAAACTAAATCAATTAGTAAAAAGTATCTTGGTCTATTTATATTAAAAATATTTAATTCCAGAATAAGTATATCATATAACAGAACAAAAAACACTCTCTGGTTATTCTTCTTGTAAACAACATGCGCTATAACTGATAGCCCCAAGAAACCTAAGAAGAAAAGGAACTGTTTATTAGTTAATGCTTCCAATTATTTTTTTCTCCTATTTTTTGTATATCTTTTGAAATAAATATTTTATACAAGTTATATATCTTATTGAAAAACTCTTTTGTGGCAATTAAAGAAAAATCAGAAACATTTTACTGCAGAGGCCTTAAAGGTGAGCCAAATAGTACTGCCTATATTTATGTTCATTTTTAGAAATGAATCACGGGTCACAACGCTAACTAATTCTACACCTATATCTATTGCTAATCTAATAAGATGGTTATGTTCAGATATTTTAGTTACTTTTCCCATAAACGAATTTTGAGTACTGGAGGAAAATCGATTATTAGATAAAATAATATCACTGGGAGCAATGTAAATATAAATATAACCTCTTCTTTTACTTACCAGGGCAAATTTTATTTCCTCTGTTATTTTACACCATTGCAATCCATTTTCCTGTATTATTTTACCTTTAAAGATATTTTCGGGAATATGTTGAATAATCCTACCATCCAATAATGATATTATTGTATCAGCCAACCGATATGCTTGAGAAAGGTCATGAGTAGTAAAGATAACAGTATTATTCAGTTCATGATTAATTTTTTTAATAATTCTTTCTACTGCATCAATATATCTCTTATCTATATTTGCAGTTGGCTCATCTAAAAAAAGTATATTTGGCTCTATTGCTAAAGCCCTAGCAATAACCACCCGCTGTGCTTCTCCTCCTGAAAGTTGATTTGATTCTCTTTGCTCAAAACCGGAAAGACCTACAATTTTTAGAACTTCTTTAATTCTTTTTTCCTGTTCTGAATAAGAAGTTCTTCTTATCTTTAAGCCATAAGCTATATTATTATAGACTGTGGTTTGAAATAAAAATGGTTTTTGATGAACAAGAGTAATCTGTCTCCTGATTTTTAATAAGTCATTTTTTGAAATATTTTTTATTTCTTTTCCCTGAAAAAATATTTTCCCATTATCCGGAATATCAAGCAAACTTAAAATATTGATAAGGGTAGTTTTACCGGAACCATTGGGACCAACAATGGCATAAATTTTCCCCTGTTCAAATGCTAAAGACGGAATATCCAATACAAGGCGGTTATTATAGATTTTTTTTAACTTTTCAATTCTAAGAAGAACATATTTGTTCATTCCAATTAACCTTTTTATAACTTTTTACTTTGTATATAACTAAGAAATACATTTATACTCAAAGAAATTAATAATAATATGATTCCCAAAGCTATACCAAAACCAAATTCACCTTTAGAAGTTTCCAGGGAAATTGCTGTAGTCATAGTTCTAGTAGATCCTTTAATATTTCCTCCTAACATCATAGCAGCTCCTACTTCAGCTATAATTCTACCAAAACCAGTAATAATTGCTGACATAATGGCATAACGACCTTCTTTTACAACTGCCCAGGCTGCTTGTATTTCAGTTGAACCCAGAGTTAAAGCAGTATGTCTTACTTTAGTGTCAATTCCCTGTATAGCAGAATGAGTTAAAGCAATAATAATTGGTGTTGCTAAAAAATATTGTCCAATAATTACAGCAGTCGGGGTATATAACAGACCAAAATAGCCTAACGGACCTACCCGAGAAATAAAAGAATATATAATTAAGCCAACTACTACCGTAGGTATAGCCAAGGCATTATTCAGCAATATCACCGTAAATTTCTTCCAGCGGAAATTTTTTACTCCAATCAAAAAACCAAGTGGTACACCGGATAAAGAAGCTAAGAAAATAGCAATGCCCGATACTTTTAAAGAAAATAGTACAATGATGAAAACTTCCTTATTCAAAGAGAAAATTAATTGAAAAGCTTTCTGTAATCCCTCAAAAATAAAGCTCAAAAAATTACCTCTCTCTACAAGATTACCAATGGAGTAAGCTTCCCTGAAACCCCTCTCCATTTTTTCTCATTTTGATTCTATAAATTTCTTCTGACAATCTTGTTATAATATATTGTTTTTAGATTATTCAAGGGGAATCTTCCCTTTTGAGAACAACTGAATAATACCTAGCTTAATAATTTAATATTCACCTGGATATCTTATCTATAGCATTTTGGACAATAAATGCTATCTTGGTCAAGATAGAAAATTATATGAATTACATACTCTACAAATAAAATTTAACTCAGGTATATATGTTCATCATTAAAAATTATTTAATAGTATCGGTATTCTTCAAAACACCGATACTATTAAATAATGTAATTCACTGAAAACTATAATTTCTTCTTATTTGATAGCATCCGGGAAAAATAACACTTCATCATGCTTTTTGAATTCCCCAACTATTTTTTGTCCTTCAATAGAGGTCATCCAAGCAATAAGCTGCATAGCTTCCATATATTTAACATGGGGATGCACTGCTGGATTAACAGCAATAATTCCATAGGGATTAAAGAGGCGGGGATCACCTTCTGAAAGAATTACTAGCTTTATCTTGTCTCTGGTTGCTAAATAAGTCCCCCGGTCAGAAAGTACATATCCTTGTCTTTCATTTGCTACTAATAAAGCAGCTTCCATCCCCTGTCCAATTTCCAGATACCACTCACCTTTTGGTTCCATACCTGCGCTTTGCCATAACTCTAATTCTTTTATATGAGTTCCGGAATTGTCACCACGTGAAACAAAGAATGTCTCTTTTTCTGAATTAGCAATTTTAGTAAGAGCTAAAGCTGCATCTTTTTCATCCTTTATACCTGCAGGATCATCTTCCGGTCCTACAATAATAAAGTCATTATGCATAACATCCCTGCGATTTACTCCATAACCATCTTCCACCATTTTATCTTCTGCCGCCCTGGCATGTACCAGAACAACATCCACATCTCCATTTTCTCCCAACTTAATTGCAGCACCAGTTCCAACTGCAATTACTTCTACTTTTATATTGTATTTCTCTTCAAAAGGAGGCAGCAAAGCTCCAAGTAATCCTGAATTTTCCGTACTGGTTGTTGTCGCTAATTTTATGTTTATCGGTGCTGCAGAAACCACAAAAGTTAACGTTATCATAATTGCCAGAATTGTACTTGCCATTATAGAAAAATATCTCTTCATAAAAATCTATTTCCTTTCAAAATTATTATATAAGCGACACATAGATAATAAAAAACCCAACACTGTGTCTGGTGTTGGTTAAATAATTACACCTGATATCAACCTCCTTTCCAAACACGGGAGGAATAGGCGTTTCCGCTTATTCCCTTTCGGCTATTCACCATTACCTCTGTATTAGGTGTAATAGCTCGGAGTCATAATCTTAAATCAAGAATCAATTTTTTGTAATTCCCCCTATTAACGGGACACATTCTAAGTTAGTATTTGCTCTTTATTTTTAACATATTCCTGATGGTTTCCACAAGGGGTTCGATAACCTATTGACTGATGCGGGAGGTCCTGATGGTAGTTATCGA
This sequence comes from uncultured Atribacterota bacterium, assembly GCA_964433555.1. Lineage (GTDB taxonomy): Bacteria > Atribacterota > Phoenicimicrobiia > Phoenicimicrobiales > Stramentimicrobiaceae > Stramentimicrobium. The sequence goes on from CAYSRG010000009.1 coordinate 76,170, forward strand.
TCCACTTTTCTAATGCTCTTTGAAACTCAAAAGGATGATCCCAGTCATACGGTCTTCCTTTAAGGTCCTGATCACCTGTTCGGTATCGGCATTGCCTTGGGATTGGACCAGCAGGTTGTGATCTGTTTAATCCCTTTCGGGAAACGTCTCCCTACTGCTTCTTCTAAGGCTTCCTTCCAA